>JAJYQS010000026.1 GCA_021794475.1 bacterium
TTGCGGCTGATAATGATTACGATTATGTAATAACAATGGACTGCGATTTTTCCCATGACCCTGAAGAAATAAAAAAATTTATTGAAACAATAGGAAATGAAAAATGCGGTATGGTTGTAGGTTCACGGTATAAAGACGGTATAAGGATTATTAACTGGAAAATGAGCAGGCTTTTGATTTCTTATTTCGCCAATATATACGCTAAATTTATTACAGGCTCGGATATAACCGATTTAACCGGAGGATTTAACGCATATAGCTCGGAATGTCTTAAGAAAATAAATTTGAAAGGCATAAAATCTAAAGGCTATGCTTTTCAGATAGAAATGAAATACAGAATTATAAAACAGAAATGCGCATATAAAGAAATACCTATAATTTTTTATGAAAGAACATTCGGCAAATCTAAAATGTCTAAGTCTATTATTTTTGAAGCATTTTTTACGGTATTAAAACTCAGATTGGGAATATATAAATAAACATATATATAAACATATATTATATAAATAAATTTAATCTTTAAATTATCGGCGTCTGTTTCTAATTCATTAAACATATATTATATAGATAGACTAAGTTTTTCTATATTTCGTAAATTATCGGCATCTGTTCCTGATTAACATATATATTTATATATATGCAGCATTAAATTATTGACATAAAAAAATTGATGTTTTATAATTACAAAATAAATCAGATATAACATTAATATAAATCAAATCAATATAAATTAAGTTAATATAAATCAAATAAATATAAATGTAAATTAAACCGAAAAAAAATGAAAAACATAAAAAATCCTGAAGAGTTAAAAAGTTATATCCGCGAAGTGCCTGATTTTCCTAAAAAAGGAATTAATTTTTATGATATAACTACTTTGCTTGCGCATTCCAAGGCTTTCAATTATACGATTGATATGCTTGCAAACCGTTATATCGGCGAATCGATAGACTATATTGTTTCTGTCGAGGCTAGAGGTTTCGTTTTCGGTTCGGCGCTTGCCTATAAACTTGGCTGCGGCGTTATACTTGTAAGAAAACCCGGTAAACTTCCGGCAGAGTGCAATGCCATGAGTTATGACCTTGAATACGGCAGCGCAACGCTCGAAATTCATAAAGATGCTCTTAAAGAAAACGACAGGGTTGTCATAGCGGACGATGTTCTTGCAACAGGGGGTACCGCTGCCGCCGTTGCCGGACTTATATCTGAATTTAAAGCAGAAGTAGTAGAGACTGCTTTTTTGGCAGAATTAGCTTTTTTAAACGGCAGAGAAAAATTAAAACCGTACGGGGTATTTTCTTTAATATCGTATTAGTCAGTATTAATTTAATATAATAATCACTAATCCGATATATCTAATATATATAACATAGCTATAAAGCTATAATATTAGTTTAATAATTAAATAATAATCGAAACCAATAAATTAATTTAAATAAAATACATTGCGGATTTTTATCCGTTTATTTTTAAGGGGGAAACATGAAAAAAGGAATTACAGTCGTATTTATTGTTTTAGTGATAGTTTTCGGTTATATTACCGTTCATGCTTTAACTGCTCCGGTTAAATTAAGCGCCGCTCAGTTAGGTGGCGAGCTTATCCATTCCCATAAACCCGGTATTGATTGCTTTGCATGCCACACGATAGACGGCAAAGGCGGCAACGTCGGACCTAATCTTTCAAAAGAAGGTCTTGCAAAACATTCTATTCACTGGATTGAAGTACAGATAGCCACGCCGGGAAAACATTTTAAATCCGGTTCTATGGTTAAAATAAACGGTAAAACCTTTATGGCTATTATGCCTGACCATAAAATGCTAAATAAAAAAGAATTGTTTGAACTTGCTTCGTATTTAGATTCTTTAAAATAATAGGCAATGGATAATAGTAAGTAACGAGTTAAATGTAAGCAAATTAGCAACAAATAAATTAGCAATAAAGAAAAGTGCAAGATTTGCATGAATTTTATAATAGTAAATGAGGGGCAGATTTTAATTTGTCCCTCATTTTTTTCAATAATACTTGACTAATTTAGTAATGTATGTTTTACTATAAATATGGTATGTTTTACTATAAATATACGGAGATTAATAGAATAAGAGTCAACAAGAATAAATAGTATAAAAATAAAATAAAAATAGAGCAAGAATAAATAGAGATAAATAAAAATAAATAAGAATAAATAAGAATGAAGGCAGTGCGGTAATATTATTTATTTGATTTTTTGCTTATTATAATGGAGGTAAAATTGAAAACTATAAATTTTGACCATTTTGCTGCAACAAAAATGAGACCGGAAGTAAAGTCGGCTATGGAGCCTTTTTTTATAGAGGAGTACGGAAACGCTCAGAGCATACATAATCTCGGCGATGCGCCCAGAGAGGCGTTAGATAAAGCCCGCGCTCAGGCTGCTTCGTTATTTAACTGCGCTTCTAACGAGGTTATATTTACTTCAAGCGGTTCAGAATCTAACAATCTTGCTATAAAAGGCGCTGCTTTTGCTCGTATGGCTCAGGGCAAACATATAATTGTTTCCGGTATAGAACATTTCAGCGTTTTAAACGCCGTTAAATCACTTGCAAAGCTCGGATTTGAGTTTACGGCTCTTCCGGTTGACAAGGACGGTTTTGTAAATCCCGACGACGTTAAAAACGCTATGAGGAAAGATACGATATTAGTCAGCATAACGCACGCTTCGAACGAAATTGGCACTGTTCAAAACATAAAAGCTATATCTGAGATAGTTCACGGATTTGGCAACGGAGCGTATATGCATACGGACGCCAATACTTCGTGCGGATTTATAGAAACCGATGTCAAAGAACTCGGCGTAGATATGCTTTCGGCAGCTCCTCACAGATTTTACGGTCCTAAAGGAGCCGGTTTATTTTATCTGAAAAAAGGTACGCGCATAATGCCGCTGATAGACGGCGGAGTGCAGGAATTCGGAAGGAGGGCAGGAACGGAGAATGTTGCGGCAATAGCCGGAGCAGGCGTAGCGTGCGAGCTTGCAAAAAATGAATTAAATAAAAGACGCGAATATCTTCTGCCTATTCAAAAACACATCATAGACACCGTTTTATCGTCGATTGACGAGGTGTATCTTAACGGCAGCAGGACGAACAGGCTTCCGAATAATATAAATTTTGTCATAAAATATATAGAAGGCGAATCTATTCTCATGTGGCTCAACAACAGCGGGATAATGGTCGCGAGCGGTTCAGCCTGCACTTCTAAAATCCTTAAATCTTCTCATGTATTGACCGCAATAGGTGTTGATGCCGCATTAGCGCAGGGTTCGCTGCTCATATCGCTGGGAGAAGACAATACCATGGAAGACGCTAAGTATTTTACGGAACAGCTGTCTCCCATAGTTCAGAAGTTAAGGGAAATGTCGCCGCTGTATGAAGAAGCTAAAAGCGGTAAATAAAAAACTAAATATAATAATATTAAGATGTAGTTATAAATTAAGACATAATTATAATCATTTAAATATAACATATAATATATTTAAGATATAATTATTATAATTTAAATATAGCATATAATATTAGCATATAATATACTAAGATATGATTCTAATAATTTAAATATAATCAATTAAATAACATATGAAAAAATAAGGAGAAATTAATATGCCTGTATATTCTGAAAAAGTAATGGATCACTTTCAGCATCCAAGAAATGTAGGTGAAATAACGGACGCCGACGGGATAGGCGAGTTAGGAAATCCTACCTGCGGCGATATAATGAAAATTTATATTAAAGTAAAAGACGATAAGATTGAAGACGTAAAATTTAAAACATTCGGATGCGGCGCTGCCGTTGCGACTAGTTCTATGGTTACGGAGCTGGTTAAGGGCAAGACGCTCGAAGAAGCCGAAAAAATATCAAA
>JAJYQS010000102.1 GCA_021794475.1 bacterium
GAGTAGGAGGAGGTTTTTTACTGGTTCCTTTTATGTCGGGGATGCTGAATCTTCCGATGATGATAGTTGCGGGAACGAGCGTTTTTTCTATACTTATTTCATCTTTAACAAGCGTTACAAATTATCTCTCGATGGGTGTTCATGTTTTGCCTTTTTTATTATTAATTTCGATAGCAGGTATAATTGCAGGTTCTTTTTTAGGCCCTATAGTATCAAAATCAAAGTATGTTAAAGAAGAATATCTTAGCTATACGCTGATTGCCGTACTAATATTTATCGGTATTTTCTATATATTTAAATAATGCCGGTATATTTTTAGATTGTATTCCAATATATTTCTCCGCTCTATATATACTTCAATCACACTTTAATCGCTTTAATCGTTAGCTAGGTTTTATAACGGCAATAATTATTAATATCATTTAATAAAAAATATTAATAATTATATTGAATATAATAATAAAATATGGTATATATATTTAAAAAGAGTAATAATAAAATGGTGTTTTATTTTTTATTATTACTCTATCTATCTATCTATTTATTTATTTATATAAATTTTTATATAAATAAATATGGTTAAGGAATTAACCGTTGAATTTAAATTAACTGCTAAATTAACATTAAGGAGGATTAAAATGTCAGAAACAGTTTCTTTAAAAGGCAATGCTACATCGCTGGTAGGACCGGCATTAAATGTAGGAGATAAAGCTCCTAAAGTTATTGTTGTAGCTAAAGATTTAAAGGAAAAGGAATTGGGCGGCGAAAATGCAAAAGTTCAATTAATAATTAGCGTACCTTCGCTTGATACTCCCGTATGCGAAATGGAAACAAAGAAATTCAATGAAATGCTCTCTAAGTTTGAAAATATTGATGTGAATATAGTCTCTATGGATTTGCCTTTTGCTCAAAATAGATTCTGTGAAAGTTTTAGTATAAAAAACATTACCGTAGCTTCTGATTTTAGATATAAAGATATGGAAAAATACGGTGTGATTATAGGCGAAGGTGCTTTGAAAGGATTAACTGCAAGAGCGGTTTTTATAGTGAATAAGGAAGGCAAAATTATTTATAAACAATTAGTTCCGGAAATAACGCAAGAACCGGATTATGAAGATGTGCTAAAGGCGTTAAAATAATTTTATTAATATTTATATTTATAATTTAATCTCAATATTTTATTAATATTAAATTTTAACTTATAAACTCTTATGATATCCGTCATACACAGACTATAAAGCAGCTGCGCATGACGGATGCATAAAGATAATATAAAATTAGATTCTCTATTTTCAGGGCAAATGGATAAAAAAACAATTATAGAAAATATATTCAAAAAAAATTTTAATATTAAGTCCGGCGAAACTTGCCTTATATATACCGATAAAATTTTGCCTGACGAAAATTTGGCGGAAAACGATAGGCAAAGAAGAATTAAGCTTATTGACATAGCAAATGACTTCAAAGAGATAGGAGCGGGTTTTGCTAAAATAAAATATCGGGAATACGATTCACTTAAAGAACACGGCACCGAGCCGCCTTTTTTAATTTGGGAAACAGCTTTTGGCGACAAAATTACCGATTTTATTGTTGAAAATAAATTATGGGATAATATAAAAAATAAAACGCTAAAACAAAATGAGAAGAATTTCCTGTCAGAATTTATAAAAACAAATAACGGCAGCTGCGTTGGTTGTGTTATAGCATTGCCTAATTTTTCTACAAGCCATACATTATTCAGAGATTTGCTCACCAAATACGGCGATACCAGATTTGCCAGTCTGCCTTTATTTGAAGATTCTATTTTCAGTACTGCTTTAAATATCGACCCCGCAGAATTAGCAGAATTTACTCTGGAAATAAATAATAAGCTTAAAGATGCTTCAATTATAAATATAACGTCAGATAACGGAACGGATGTGATGTTTTATATAAGAGACAATGGATTCATGGCGGATACCGGACTGCTTGACAAACCAGGAACATTCAGCAATTTACCTGCAGGAGAGGTTTATACCGCACCTGTCGAGGGGAAAACCGAAGGCAAATTTGTCATGGAATATTCACCTACTAAAAAATTAGACGAACCGCTTACTGTTTTCATTGAAAACGGCAAGGTAAAATATATCGAAGGTACCGATAAATTTAAAGACCATATTATGTCGGCTATAAAAAATAACGAACTGGTTTCAAATATTGCAGAACTTGGCATAGGAACAAATAAATCGGCGAAAAATTTTTTAAACATATTGGAAGCTGAAAAAATTTACGGCACTATACATATGGCTTTGGGGGACAATTCGTCTTTCGGAGGAAATGTAAGGGTTAATTTTCACGAAGATTTTATTCTGTTTAATCCGAATATCACGGTTACAACTAAATCGGGCGCTGTATTCAAACTGTAAACCGCTGTGTGTGTGAAAAAGGTGTCTGACACCTTTTTCAATCTGAAAAATATGCTGGTTTTAATAGCAATGCGCAAATAAATCGGCTCTATTTATTAAATACGATATTTATTAAATAAGTTTATAATTAAATGCTGCTGACGGATAATTTATTTTATTTTGCATCGTTTTTTATATTTATTTTTGGTCTGATATTCGGCAGCTTCCTTAATGTTGTCATATATAGACTGCCGGAAGGTAAATCTTTGTTGTTTCCTGCATCATCGTGTCCTGAATGCGGAACGAAGATAAAATTTTACGACAATATTCCTGTCGTCAGCTATATTATATTAAGAGGAAAATGCCGCGCCTGCGGTAAAAGAATACCTTTTGTTTATCCCGCTATTGAATTACTGAGCGCTATTTTATTTTATTTATTATTTATAAAATTGTTTTATAACGCTTTTTTTCATTTTAACATAACTTCTTATAACTTACCGCTTTTTAAAGATTATTTAACACGAAGGCTGCTGTTGTTTATGGCATACGGTTTTCTCATATTAATTCTAATCTCTATTTCTTTTATAGATTTTTTTCACCGCATAATTCCGGACTCTCTAAACATCGCGTTGATTATTGCCGGGTTTTTATTTAATATTTTTCTATTGCATAAAGGGTTTTTGTTTCCTTTTGCCGGTTTTATTGCAGGAGGTTTATTTTTTTATCTGATAGCGGTTTTTTATGAATCGGTTAGAAAAAAAGAAGGGCTGGGCGGCGGCGACATAAAGCTTATAGCCGGAATAGGCGCATTTTTAGGGGTAAAAGGCGTAATTTTTACAATATTTGCAGGTTCTGTTTTTGGACTTTTGGGATTTATATTGAGCGTATTATATTTAAATATTCAAGAGCGCACAAAAACAATAAGCAGCCGGAGCAATAAAGGAAATTTAATCAAAAACAACAATAATTATAATAGCGGCAATCACCATAGCGATAGCATTGATTATGCAAACCCTTTAGCGCATAATATAAATACCGTTAGCAATAATGACAATGCCGCTCATATTAGTAGCAATACAAATTCAGAAATACATTTAGAGAAACGTGAATCAGACTTAAATAATAAAGAAGATGATAATTTTATATCCTCGAAAATACCGTTTGGACCGTTTCTGTCGATGGCTGCCGTTCTATATACTTTTTACGGAAGCTATCTTATGAATATTTATATAGATTTTATAAAAAGATAAATATATTAAAAATTGTTAAAAAAAACTTAAAAAAACCCTTGACATAATCTTTTCCTTATAATATACTTATAAAACACTTCGAAACATGGCAGTTCAAAAAACGGTTCAAACCGCAGCCATTCGTAAGATCGGTCTTTGAAAACTAAACAGCAT
>JAJYQS010000099.1 GCA_021794475.1 bacterium
GTGGTGCCGAAGGGGGGAATCGAACCCCCATGGGATTGCTCCCGCCGGATTTTGAGTCCGGTGCGTCTACCAATTCCACCACTTCGGCATTTAACCTGTAATCCAGATTGATTATTAATTTTACAATATAAACAGATTTTATTCAATAAAAATTAAATAAAAAATTAAATTTTTTTATTTTACAAAATAATATAATAATATTTGCAATTTATATTGCATTGTATTATATTTTAATTTATATTATGATAATAAATATAACGATAGATTATAATTATAATACGATGAAGGATTTCAAAAATATTAAAATGGACGATTTTCATAAGATTATTGATGATACTTACGATTTCGACGAGTCGGATTTATTTGATAAAAATAGTTCATTTGGCAAAATAAGCAGCGGCGGAGGCAAGATAAAAAATAAAAATCATAATAAATTATTAATATTAGCGTATCTCTTTGCTTTAATTATAATATGGTCTGCTTTTTTTATAAATTATGTTTCGGATAGCAATAAAATTTCTCAATACAACAAGGAGTTGTCTATAATAAGCAGCAGCATCAAAAAAAATTCGGCTCTGTTAGAAAAGCTGAAAAGTAATCTATTCTTTTTTAAAAATATTAAAAATAATCAGGTTAATATAGCAAATCTCCTATATAACATTTCAATTCATAAATTCTCTGCAGGAAAATTAACATCGGTTCTTATCAAGAGCGGAAAAGTATATCTGAAGTTTATAGTTTATAAAAATAATTTTTTAAATAGTCTGAATAATTTAATGGGTTATAAGGTCTATTTAAATATGAATAGAAATGAAATTTTTACCGGAAGATTTAAAATAGTTTCTTTAGTTAAGGCCGGTAAAAATCAGTTTAAGGCTTTGCTTATAAGTAGCAATAAGAAATAATAATAATAAAATGTTATATAAAAGATAATAAAATAAATAATAAAATCAAAACTAAACTAAACTAAATAATAATAAAAAAGCAATTATAATAATAAATTACTATAATTGCTCAAAGTTCGAAATGCTTGTCTGCTGATCATTCTATTTTTTTCTATTTCTATTCTATCTACCTATTCAACCTGCTTACTTAGCAGTCAGTCTATCACTATCGCTATCTATCTTTTTTATTCAACAAAGCTTTATTCAATAAAGCCTTCTTTCCTTAAATCATCGATCGCATTCTTTATTACATCGGCTGATTGTTTCAGACCTTTAATTTCTTCTTCCGTCAATTCAGGTTTAATAATTGTTTCTATTCCGTCTTTTGATAGAATAGCCGGTACGCCGGTATATATGCCGTTTATGCCGTAGTAATCTTCAAGGTATACGGAAAGAGGCATAATTTGACGCCTGTCTTTGACCATTGATTCGATAATTTCAGCCATAACTACCGCGGGTGCGAAGATTGTGCCGCCCTTTAATGCAATAACTTCTGCGGCGCATGTTCTCGAATATTCGGCTATTTCCTTAAGTTTTTCCAAGTTGTAACCGGGTAGATCCCTTAACGGAATACTATTGACGCTGGCGAGAGAAAAAATAGGCGTCATACTGTCCCCATGTTCTCCGAGAAACATTATGTCAACATCTTCAGGACTAAGGTCGAAATAAGAACCGACTGCCGAGCGAAGTCTGGTAGTATCTAGCATTGTACCCATTCCAAAAACTTTTTTTCTTTCAAATCCTGAAGTTTTATAAGCAACATAAGTCATTATGTCCACAGGGTTAGATACCACAAACAGAATACAATTTTTATTATATTTTATAATATTTTCTACAATTTGTTTCAATATATGGACATTTTTTTTGTTTAAATCAAGTCTTGATTCACCGGGTTTCCTTGGTATTCCGGCAGTTATAACGATTATATCGGCATCTCTTACGGATTCATAATCTGCAGTTTTCACCCTTGTATAACCGGTCAGCGAAATTCCGTGAGATATATCAAGCATTTCTCCTTTAGATAAGTCTTTATTAATATCTATAAGAGTAACTTCTCTGACGATATCTTTCAGTGTTAATGTGTAAGCAAGTGTAGCTCCTAATCTGCCCGCGCCTATAATACTAACTTTCATTAATAAACCCCCTTTTTATTTTTTGGTATAATTATATATTATCGGTAATTTTAAATCAAGCTGCTTTTACTTTTTTACTTCTTGTCCTTGCTTCTATTTTTCTATTCCGGTTCTGGAAGGAATATCTCTATTATAATAATGTTTTATTTCCTTCATTTCAGTCACAAGATCGGCAGCGTCTATTATTTCTTGAGAAGCATATCTTCCAGTTAATATAAGCTCAATATCCTTTCTTTTATTTTTTATCAGGTTGATGATTTCATCTGTTTTTATAATCCCCATATGAGCTGCAACATTGATTTCATCTAATACTAATATGTGAATATCATTTGGCTGCGTTGCTATTTCATACGCTAACTTAAAACCGTTTCTGTTTAATTCTAAATCTTTTTCGAGGATTTTGTTTTTATTTATGAAATAAGGATTTCCAAATTGATATATTTTAAAAAACGGTTTAAGACGTTCCTGAATTTTAAATTCGCCTGTATATGACCCTCCCTTGAGAAACTGTATAATAACAGACTTAAGGTTGTGCCCGCTGGCTCTTATCGCCTGTCCCACCGCAGCGGTAGTTTTGCCTTTTCCGTTTCCGGTATAAACCTGTACCAAACCCAATTCAAATTTGGAAACTGAAATATTTTTAAACCAGTTGTTGTGGACAGATAAATCTTTATCAGAGCCGCAGCCGTCCTTTTTTATATTTTCATCCATATAATAAATAATTAGGTTTTACAAAAAATAATAGAAACATTATAAATATAACTAATTCATTATAAATATAAATAATTCTCTCTATAAAAAATAATAGAAACATTATAGATATAACTAATTCATTATAAATATAAATAATTTTGTTTTATAAAAAACTTATAGAAACATTAATTATTTTTTAGCTATAAGTATCTGATCTGATAGATATTTAATTGTTTTATTAAATAATTTTCTTGCCGCAGGATAATCTTGCTGCGATATTTTATATCCGTAAACATTAAAAATGCTGTGAAAAAAAATGTGATTATTTTTTATCATATAACCTGCAGAAAATGAGCCTATTTTATTAGCATAGTCAATATGCGAAGGTTCAAAAGACAGCCTATAGCCTGCGGGGATATTTAATTTAATAAGATTGCGTTCTGAAAAATTATATCCTAATTTTAGTGGATATTTTCTGTGTCTCAGAATAGAAATTTTAGATAATATTGTCCTAATCCTGATAGGAAGTCTGACAAGAAAAAATTTTTTATTTTCTGCAATGTATTTTCTTGCTTTAAATGAGATATTCTCTATAAAATATTTGTCCATGCTGTTCGCATTTTTTATAGAATATTTAAGCAGTATAGCTTTTGGAGCTATAGAGTTGATATTTTTCAATATTTTGCTTAATTTTTTTCTTTTAGATATTGAGGTAAAAATATATCTTTTGTACATATCATATGCGCCTGTATAAGTCGCATTTATCTTTGAAATCAGCGTACCGTTCTTATTTATTGAAGCATTTTCCTTAAGTATTATGCTGTTATAGGCAGGAGGGAATATAGGCGTTTTTGCAACGATCCCTCTATCATGCATTACTACAAGGACATTTCTTCCCTGATCCATATTGGGCAGGTCTCCAAATGTTGTAACGTTAGAAGTCGTATCGGCGAAGAGGAAAGAGCTGCCGTCTACTTTTACGATAGGAGAAAAGTGCATATCATAATGC
>JAJYQS010000007.1 GCA_021794475.1 bacterium
TATTTAAACTATTTTTTATCAGTGAAGGATTTTCTTTAAAATAATTAACGATCATTCTTGCAATTCCTATGCCTCTGCCGTAAGATTCATCATTTGCAATCGACTGGTACATCATGGAATTAAAAATTTTATAAGCGCTGCCGTGATTTACGAATGTACCGCCGCTATTTTCTTTAGACATAGAATCAAACAGTATATTTAAAAAAATTGATTCAAATTTAGAAGCAACAAGTTTTATCTCGCCCATCTCGGCAGAAGTTATATCATCGTCTTTTGTATTTATATTGCCGGATATATCCGCCGTTTTAACGGCGGATATATTTTTAATACGACCGGCATTTACGCCGCCGCTGTTATCGGCATTACTTGTTTTGTCTATTTGAGCTTTATCTGCTAAGTTATTTATTATTTCCGTCATAATATTTATATAATATCTTAAAATAGGTATTTATTAGAATCATTTCTTAAATTATTTATTATTTCCGTCATAATATTTATAGTATACTAAATATATTATAAAAATTACAGAATATTTTTATAATAATACCGCAAATATAAACCAGCGGTCCTGAGGCGTTATTGACGATAATTGATAAATTTTAAGCTGTTTGCCTCTATCTGAACCGCTTAGATTATTAATAACCGAATGAATATTAACAAAATTATGCAATTTTTTATTTATAATATATTGAGAAAATGAAATAAATTTGATAATATTAATATAATATTTTATATATTTTATTAAAAAAAATTAGGTTGTTAATATTGCATATTAAATTATCTATTGTAATATAAATTAAAAAAATAAATTAAAATAAATAAAATTAAATAGACACTCTCAATATAAGCATATATAAAAAAGTATAAAAATATGGATTTAGCATCAATTATAGGTTTTATTATGGCAATAGGCGGTTTAATAGCCGCAAATACCATGCAGGGTTCAACTATTATGCAATTAATGGACCCCATAGGTCTTACTATAGTCATAATAGGAACATGCGGCGCTACTATTGCCGGTAATCCTCTGCCAAATTTAAAAAAAGCAGTTATGTCCGTTAAGGATGTATTTATTTCTGAAAAAGTCGATTATGAAAGCACTATAGCAGATATTATAGATTTTGCCGGAAAGGCCAGAAAAAACGGCGTTCTTGCTCTGGAAGCAGAGGTTGAAACCTCTGACGACAAGTTTATGAAAAAAGCGTTATCATTGGTAGTTGACGGCATAGACCCTCAAGTGCTTACGGAGATTATGGAAACAGAATTGGGCAATTTAGAAGATTTTGGAGAAGAAAGTGTAAAAATTTTTGAACAGGCAGGCGGGTACTCTCCTACGCTGGGAATTATAGGCGCTGTTTTAGGTCTGATTCACGTCATGCAGCATTTAAATAATCCGAACAAATTGGGTGCCGGTATCGCCGTTGCTTTTACCGCTACTCTCTACGGTCTGGCGTTTGCAAACCTGATATTGTTTCCTATAGCAAGTAAATTAAAAATAAAGTTAAAAGAAAAAACGCTGAAAAATGAATTGGTGCTTAAAGGGGTACAGTCAATTCAGAATGGTGAAAATCCCAGACTTATAGAAGAAAAGCTGAAATCATTTTTGAGCGAAAGCCAAAAGGCAATATATGAAGCAAAAAACGCAAGATGAGTTCTATTTTTTGATAATAGCAAGCATCGTTCGTAACAATATAACTAATAACATCTCAGTTAATAAATTAAAGAATTAAATAAATCAAAAATATAGTATAATATAATATAAATAGTTATGAGTTTAAATAATATAATATAAATAGTTATGAGTTTAAGACGAAGAAAACCTCCGGCGGAATCAAATAAAGAAAGATGGATGATAAGCTACGGCGACTTTTTAACCACTCTGCTGTCATTTTTTATAGTTATGTTTGCAATTTCAAAGGTGAATAATGTCCGCTTGAAAGAACTTGCCGTTTCTATCCAGCAGGCTTTCGGAGCCAACAAATTTATTACCGTATCCAAATCTAAACCAAACCTTGCGTCTACCCCTAAGCTCATTGTTCCGAAAGTTGCGCCGTCCACTAAAGTTTCTGCTCAGAATAAAAAACTGCTAAAAGAAGAAAGGCATGAAGCACGTGTTTTTAATACGATTTCACTGGGTATTGAAAAATATATAAAAGGCAATAAAACATATAGGACATCTCTGAGAATTTACAGGTCTACCCGCGGGTTGACTATTTCGCTTAAAGGGTCTGATTTTTTTAATTCTGGAAGCGCTAAAATCTTACGGCAATTTCATCCTCTTTTAAAATATATAGCGTCTTCGCTTTTAAAAGTTAAAAACAACTTATCTATTGAGGGATATACAGATTCTACGCCGATTCATACCTTTAAATACCCCAATAACTGGATGCTCTCTACCGCCAGAGCCGTTAATGTTCTTAGGTTTTTTATAAAAAAAGTTAAATTTCCGCCGATAAAACTTTCTGCTTCCGGCTATGGAAAATATAGACCGGTAGCTTCAAACAAAACTGCTCAGGGAAGGGCTTTAAACAGAAGGGTTAATATTGTGGTTCTTTCCACATTTCTTAACAATGAACTCCCAAAATCATAATGCAAATAACCGTCTAAAATGAAGATTTTTTTATCTGCTGTCTCTGTCTTTCGAGGGTATATTTAATAATCTCGTCTCTGTCGTATTCGTTAATTGCCGAAAATTTGCATGCGACGGAATAATTATTGTCAGTTTCTATTCTCACAACCTGCGCAATCAATTTGATAATAAACTGCGGTATAGCAGGAAATAATATAGTCATTTTCAAATAATCGCCGTGTTTTAATGAATTTATATTTTGGTTAGAATTTAGACTCGGTTTTAAGTCTGCAAAGTCATTTTGAGCGTCTTTATTCCCGCCGTTAACCGGATAATTAAACATAATACCAGAACCGCTGATAGATACCTTCTGCTCTTCTATATTGGAAAGCAGAGATTTTTCAGGATTTAATAGAGAAAGTATTATGTCTAATTTGCTGTTTATGGCAATTAATAATTTTTCCAGTCTCGGATTTATTGGCACTCCCATGTCGTCTATTACAGGCGTTGAAGATGACAATCTGGGCATATTAGTTTTATATATACCGTAAACCGAAGTGGTAAAAGAAGGTTTAGAAATATATTCTTCTTTTAATTTATGAAACTCCTCCGCGCTTATCCTATCGTATGAAAATTGCAAAAACGCGTTGACTCTCAAGAACTCCCTTCCGTCTCTTTTAGACGGTGCATCAGATACCTTAATTTTTAAAACGATATTATCGTTTCCTTTAATAATCTCGTCAATATTAACTTTTACAACATATGCGTCCTTAATGTCTTCGTAAATCAGAATATTGTCGTCGACTTTATTATGTATGTCGGATATAATATTGTCTATATTAATATCTGCGGCGCGGTCGGCAAAATTCACTTCGCTGCCGGAATCAAATTTTAATATATCGTCTTCTTTAAATAGCGCATATAGAATAACAAAAATATATTCTCCGTTTAAGTCTGAAATATAACCCTTATAATTATTGCTTCCGGACTTAATGATAACTTCCTGGTCTTTGTAAAAATATGCCTCATAGTCTATCATAAATAATCTAACCTTATTTAAAAATTATTCTGCATTTTAGAATTATACGCAATAAAACTCATATGATATAAGTGAACTGCTCTTGCCTAAAACTGAGCAAGCTTTCTTGTCAGTTTTTTATTCATTGGTTTTTTTGCTCAAATGAGCTTCGCCGTACTTCGTTTCATTGAACGTTATTAGTATTAGATTTTTTTATTTTTAAAGAACAACGCTTTTGATTTTAAATATTTCATCGGACGCTATTCGTATTAGATTCGTATGCTTTCATAGCATAGCTTATCTTTCTTAATAATTTTATTTTTTCGGCTAAATTTTCCTGCTTTGCAGAAAATTTATCGACAATGTTTTTTTCAATACTAATATTATCTGAAATAATCTTTTTAAAAATTATCATTTTATCCATTTCTGTTTTATCCAATTTTAATATATTGCTATAGTCTATTTTAATTTTAGCAATAATATCTATAAATAATTTCTTTTTGTTTAATATATCTGCTAAATTTCTAATATTTTCTCTTTCTTCGAGTATAATAAGCAGTATATATTTGTTCAATATAAGAATCTTTCCTGCAATATCTATTTTTAAATCAATTAATTTTTCACGACCGATTTTAGATAATTCCATAATAATATTGTATAATATAGATATGTTTTTGCGTTGTAAATATTTTTGCCTAATAATAATATTATAAGACTATAATTATAATATAGATATGTCTTTTGCACTGCAAATATTTTTGCTTTATTAAAATATCAATATATAATATACTGACTATGTACTGTAAATACTATATACTAATTGCGTATTTATTATAAGTTATAGTAACTATGATATAATAAGTATTGGAAAAATTCAACAGCCGTTTAATCTAAGTTTAATATAATCGTAAAAATAAATTCATCAAAAAATATTACCGATATAAATGAAAAGAATAAAAATTGAAGAGGTTTCTGAAGGGGATGTTTTGGCTAAAAGCATTGTTTTAGATAATGGGGTTGTATTGTTATCTAAGGGGTCAATATTAACCGGCTCAATAATTAATCAGATAAAAAAACAGCATATATATTACGTATATATTAAAACTAACAGCGGCTTGACGTATGAAGGCGCCGATGTTTCTTATCTTAACGGCAGGACAATGGAAAATGATTTGTCGGATATTGAAGAAAGGTTTATTCTTGTCAGTAATATAAAATTAATGGAAGATATTAAAAATATTATAAAAAAAGTCATAATTCAAGAATATCAGGGTTAGTTAGTTCACTAATTATGAAAAAAGATAAATTTGATGAAATAATGAGTGCTATTAAAATGACGGATAATCTTCCTTCATTGCCGGAGGTTATTTACAAAATTAATAGCTTAATGGAAGACGACACTATCTCCGTTAATTATATCGGCAATTTAATGACAAAAGATATGAGTTTATCGGCAAAAATACTTAAAATAGTCAATTCCCCTTTTTACGGTTTTCCGCAAAGGATTTATAATTTAAATCTTGCTCTTGTTCTGCTCGGTTCTAATACATTAAAAAGCATTATAATTACATCTTCGGTTTTTGAATTAATGAAAGATACCATGAAAGGGTTATGGGAACACAGCCTGTTTTGCGGATTAACGGCAAAATATATTGCGAAACAGATAAACAGAAATAAGCAGTTTATAGACGAAGATTTGGTTTTTTCTGCCGGTTTGCTGCATGATATAGGTAAACTTATCATCGCAATAAAATTCAGAGACGATTTCGACTCTATAATCAAATTAGCTGAAGAAAAGAAACAGGTCTATTCAGAGGCAGAAAAGGAAATTTTAGATATATCCCACGCTGACGTCGGATATTATTTAACGAAATCGTGGAATTATCCTGCTTCTATTTATACGCCTATAAGATTTCATCACGATTTTATGATGTTATACAAAAATGAAAATATAACTAAAAATTATAATGTAAAATCAATAGCCGACAATAAAAATAAAACATATTCCTCTAATAGCTATATAATTGAAACTGCAATAGTCAATTTATCAGACATTCTGACTAAATCCCTTGGAATAGGTTTTTCAGGCAGCATTTACGTTGATGAAATTAAAAATGAAATAATGGAAATACTGTCTATAGATTTAGATTTCTTAAAGAAAATTATTGAAGAAATTTATTATTTTAAAGATGAATTAAACGTTTTTAACTAAGATTATTTATAACTGCTTAAAATTATTAGCTGCTTTAATTAGATTTGCTCAAAACAGTTTATAGAAATAGAAATATATCCATTGCTAAAATGAAATCTGTTCTAAGATAACTACACTTACTATTGCTAAAATAAAATGCATGAAAACAAAGAAATTATTTTTATTGTTTCCAAAAAAGAATTTGAACTGGCGGAATATTTTACCAAAGAGCTCTATAATTACAGCCTGCAATTTTACGAATCTATAAATCAGGCATACTATTCCGTGTATGTATCTCCCCCTTCTCTTATTTTAGTGGATTTAAGGTATGAAATATTTGGAGAAACAGGTACCGACAATAAAATAACAGACTTAAATGCCGTCCGTATCAATAGAATAGAAAACAAAAATACTCAAAATAAAGATAACAGTAAAAATATTAATAACAACAGTCAAAATAATAAATTATCCGATTATTCCATTGCTGCCGAAACGCCGGTTTCAGCCTCTGATTCATCATCATTCTCTGATAAAAACTGCAGCCGCACGGCTTCAAAAAAAGATTGCTATGCCGTTTATCACGATATTTACAGTATGACCGACAACATCCAGAAAGATAATATAATCAGCAATATACCATTAGTTTTTATTCTGCCGCGCAATTTTAATTTTAAAAAAATTATAGATTTAGACTGCTGTTCTATGAAAGACTACGTGAAAGAACCGCTGCTAAAGAATGAACTGCTCTATAAAGTAAAAATATCCCTGCTGTTTTCCAGAACTCAATTAGATGCCAATCCGCTGACAAAATTGCCAGGAAATTCATCAATAATCAACGAAGTAAAAAAAAGGATATCAAATAATACAAACTGCTCTTTTGCTTATATCGATATTGATAATTTTAAATCCTATAACGATAAATACGGTTTTTTAAGCGGCGATGAAATAATTATGCTGACATCAAGACTTATAGCTTCAACCGCTTATGATATTTCAAAAAATCGCAAAAGGCACGGCAGGGAAGTTTTCGTCGGACATATAGGCGGTGACGATTTTGTAGCTATTTCTAATCCAGAGGATATTGTAGAAATTTGCAGCAATATAATTTCAAATTTTGACAAAATAATACCGTCTTTTTATGATGAAACGGATAAATCAAACGGCTATATAGAAACCTATGACAGGTCTAACGTTTTAAGACAGATTCCATTAATGTCGCTGTCGGTAGCGATAATTCCCGATATCAATAAAAGAGTATCCCATTACGGTGAAATAAGTGAAATAACCTCAGCTTTAAAATCAAAAGCAAAAAGTTCGCCCGGTTCAAAAATAGTTATAGACAAAAGAGGAAAGAAATAAAAAAATAAGACATACGCATACTTAATAAAAGTTTTTAATTTTTAATAATTTGAATAAAAATCTAATCTGTTTTCTTAATTATAGGCAGTTTTTGATTTGTTGTATAATTTTCGTTAACAAGAACGCACTGAATAGCCTTATGCGTAACGGTATTAATTACTATCGGACCTTTAAGATTTACGGTAGCATTAGTTATATCCGCCGTCATACTTGCTATAACAAATATTATAGCTTTACTTTCATCTTCTAATTCTAAAATTTCTTTTTCCTCTTTGGTCACAGGCACGCTGTAATCCTTGAAAAAAGTGTTAGGGTCGGTAATTATAAAACATAGTTTTTCGTTGTCGATACTCTGCAAAATAAAAAATGGTATATTTTTTTCTTTATCTACGTTTAAAATACAAAATTTTCTATAATCGTTAAACCCGAGAATAGGTTTTAAAAACTCTATAATTTTAATCTTTTCAATCTCTACCCCATCGGGATAATATTTACTCTTCACTAAAATTGTATCGCTGTTCACGCCGAAACCCCGTATTTTATACTTAATATTTATATGTCAGAATGTTATTTATATACTTAATGTTTTTATATGCGGTTATATTATACATTTTTTTATATCATTTTTATTCCATGCGTATTTCTCTGTTTATAGAAAGCTAAATCAATATTATATCATACATTTTTTTTATATCATTTTTTATTATTTATATTTTCTTCAAAGGGCTGTAAAGAAAATTTCAGTTCAGACAATTTCTCTAAATTTACCCTTAAATCAACCCCTAAATCAATCCCTAAATCGACCATAGATGCGTTTATATTTTCAGAAATTATACTGTCGTACAATTCTTTCCTGAGAATAGAAACTTCTTGCGGAGCGCTTATACCGATTTTTACGCTGTTTCCGCTGACAGAAACTATCTCTATTTCTATATCGTCGCCTATCTTTATACTTTCGCCTTCCCGTCTGTTTAATATGAGCATGGTCGCATAGGAGCCTAATTGGTTATTATTATTTTATACCGTCATTTTAATTATTGGATATTATTATTTATTTTATACCGTCATTTTAATTATCTGTTTTGATTACCGGTTGTTCCTGTTATGGTAATTATTATTTATTATCCAAGGTATTTTAGCAGCATAGGCGTCAGCTGCGTTATTTCAGAACTCATTGCAAGCGTCGCCTGATATGTTGTCTGCGCCTGCGTAAGATTAGTCGTTGCCTGAGCAATATTAACGTCCTGAGTATCGCCTAAAAGCTGCTGAATATTCGCGTTAACAGTCTGGTAGCTTGTAGTCTGCTCAGTCAGCCTTTCCTGTTTAGTGCCGATAGTGGCTTGAGCTGCCGTCAGCCTGCTCAGTCCGTTGCTTAATCCGTTAATTATCAAACTGGAATTTTTAGCATAGTTATTAGATTTCAGCTCAGACTGAAATAAAGATAAAACCGACAGTAAAGCGGTAGGAGTCGTAGATGTAGAAGAAGAAGTTGAAACAGGAGGATTATCGCTGCCGAACATTTCATCAGCCGTAACGCTGGGAGCTAAGGTTTCATCCTGCGTTATCTGATATTTCTGCTGCACGTTATTTCCGGCATAAGTATAGACGCTGTAGGGAATATGGACTGGCGCTCCGCTCGTAGATGACGGCGGCGTATAATACGCCGTTGAAGAAGTATATGCAGAAGGAATAGATGTATCTTCTCCTGTAAATATATTTTCGCCGTTATAATTTGTACCGGCAATCTGCTGTATTTCGTTAATCAGCTGACCTACCTGATTGGCGGCAGCCTGGTTATTTGCGGTACTGTTAGTTCCGTTAGCCATTTGAAGCGCTAAAGTTTTAGCCGTATTTACGACGCTTATAGCATTGCTTGCGGTAGAAGACGCAAGAGCGCTTATCTCGCTCGCCTGATTTACGTTAGAAGTATATTGGGTAAGGTTCGATAAAGAATTTTGATAAGACAGAACATTAACCTGCCCTGCCGGATTATCCTGAGGCTGATTTATCTGCAATCCGGTTGAAATCTGGTCTTCAAGATTATAAATCGAAACGCTCTCATTGTCTAACTGATTATTGATATTATTATATATCATATTGCTTGTTATCTGAATCATGACTGTTTACCTTTTATAACTTCATTGCTTTTATTTATGATGTAAATTAAATATATACCAAATTTACTTTTAAAATATCATTGTTTTTATTACATATTGCATAGATTAAATATAAACTAAAACACACCTATTAATAAATGTAAAAATATTTTATTAAACGTTATTATCTATAAATTAAATATAAACTATGCACATGCCTTACACCGTTTCATCACGGCACCATATTTAAAAGAGCCGTCATAATAGTCTGAGCGGACTTTGAAAGTGCCGCTGCCGCTTCGTAAGAATTTTGATAATTGGTCAGATTTGTCATCTGGTCGTTTAAATTTACCCCGACTGCCGAAGAAAGCTGATTATTAAGATTTGTAAGAACGGAAGTCGAATTTGTATAATTTGTATCGCTGCTCTGTGCCGCCGTGCCAATGTTTGAAACAATAGAGGCGTAATAATTTGATATAGTCTGGGTAGTTCCGTTTATAGGCAAAGCCGTATTCTGAAGATTAGCCATATTAAGAGCATTGCCGTTATTACCCTGCAAACCTGCAGCATTCATCTGAGTCAGCGTCATAGGTGTCAAATAGGAATTGTTAAGATTAAGGCCGTTGCCTGTAACAGAGGTAGAACTTGAAGGACTTAAAATATTTGCGGTAAAACTGTCGCCGTTGTTGGGAGTACCGGTAATATCGACATGAAAGTTCTCGGCTGTCGCACTGGATGAATTGTTTTGATTTCCGAAAAAGATGGAGTATGCTTTCTGCCCGCTTGTATTGGTTGTCGGCGTTATATTTTGGTATTGTGTTTTATTTGTTGTTGTATTAGTAATTGTAAAATTATAAGATGAATTAGCTGTATTGTTTATAGTAGTAGTTTTAGGAGGATTGTAATACTCTATAGTATATTGTCCGCCTTCGTTGCTCTCTGAAAACGCAGTGCCAGCCGTTGAAGATGTCGGATTAATAACCGAACCGGCGCTAATCGTTGCATTTCCTGTATTATCAGGATTAACAGCGGTAGATACGGCGGAAGCCGCCGCAATCTGTGAAGTAGATAAATTTGGATTAACCGCCATAGTGAAAGCAGGGTCGGTAGTTAGCTGATTAACCGTAAAAGCGTCTCCTTTTGCCGGACCCGCGCCTGTTGTGGAAGTTCCCGTAATATTAACTGAAACCCCTGCAAAATTTATTGTATATACACTCTGCCCATAATTATTAGTTGAAGGGGTTACCGTATATTGTGAACTGCTTAACGCTTTGCCGGTAGTTTTGTTAGTTATTGAAAATGTGTCTGTGTATGGGGCGGTTGAACTAGAACTAGTGACATTAATGGTATAACTGTCCCCGGTCAAGTCATGAGGATTAGTAACCATGCCCGTTGAAATCGTCGCATCTGTTGCGGTTGTTGTTGTCGTTAAATCAGGATTAAAAAAATAATTTCCTGTTGAACCGTCAAGGCCGTATCCGTTAAATTGCGCCGCATTTACGTTATCGGTAATAGACGCTGCAACGGAATTAAGCTGATTTACGTAAGACGGCACTACCGTCTGCTGCAAATAAACGTAAGCGCCCAGCGTGCCGCCAGTTACGTTTGAAGTAATGTCATTCACCGTAGAATCAGGACCGTCTAACATTATTTCTAAAGAGCTAGGATTTTTGCCGTTAATCTGCGTTGACAGATTATAAGACGTATCGCTTGACACTAAAGCATTTCCGCCAAGCGAAATATTCAGCTTTCCGTTCTGATTTTCATAGTAAGAAATATTTACAAGTTTAGACAGACTGTTTACCGCCGCCGTTCTCTGATCGCGCAATTCGTTAGCGTTGCTGCCCGCATTCTGGGCATATGTAATCTGCTGATTTAAAAAGGCAATCTGCGACGTATAAGAATTAATTTCAGGAATCACACCTTTAATGGAAGTTCCTGTTGATGCAACGGTATTAGCAATCGTCGTATATGCATTATTTATATCTCCGGTCAGCGTTTTTGCGTCTGATAGCAAAACCGTCCTCTGAGCAGTGCTTGAAGGATTATTTGCAACATTCTGCAAATCGTTAAAAAATGTCGTAATGGAAGAGTTAAATCCTGAGCCGGAAGTATCGTTAAAAACATTCTGTATCTGCTGCAATCCTTGGTACAGCGTGTTATAATAGCTGTTCTGAGTCGTTTCGCTGTTAACCTCGTTCTGCACGAACGAATCCGTCTGTCTGTGTATTGCCGTTAAATTAACGCCGGTTCCGTAATTATACGGCGCTCCTATAACCGGCGGAGCCGCCGAAAACACCGGATTTTCATTGTTATAAAAAGGCGTGTTTACATTAGCGACATTTTCGCCTTCCACGTTCATTGCCGTTTCATTGGCATTTAACGCGGAATTCGCAATTTCCATTATGTTATTTATTGACAGCATTTTATTATAAAATAATTTAAATAAATAAAAAATAAATTAAAGTTATTATTTAGATATATAGCGTCAACTAACTGTTCTTATTGATATTATAAAGTTATTGTTTTTATATAGTATAAAACATTTGATATTAATACCTGTTAAACTAATATAAACAAATATCGGTTTATATTACCATATTTTATTAACGTACATTATACCGATGCAGCATTTAATTAAACAATATCAGCATCATATAGCATTATTCAGTATCATATAGCATTATGTTGTATTATATTCGTTTTCCTGCTACACTTGTATATCTTTGACTAAACAGACCGACCTTTTTATATTTTTATTATATGAGGCGTTTTTATTATAATCGCAGGAATAATCTTTATTAAATAAATTGACTATAAAAGAAATAGTCTGCTGATTATAATTTATGCTTTTATTTAGAAAATTACTGAGAGCATCATTTATTTTTATAACCTCATAAATAGAATTTTTTAATTCGTCTTTAAGCAGATATACAGAAATATCATCTTCTTCCTCTCTTTTTTCCTCTTCTGCTCTTTCGTCAAACCCTCCTGCCTTCATTTCTCCTGATTTGCTTTCGGTTTCTTCAGCGTTTATGCTGTTTGCTTCATTTATATTATTATCATTATTCCCGCCGTTATTACCGTCAAGATTAAGCGTTATAGTTTTTAAGAGATTTACGTTAGCGTTTATTTCACTAATCTTCCTGTTAAACTCGGTAAAATCGCTCTTATGCGGATTGCTTGATTGAACTGATGCGTAAAAATCTCTGATACCGATTTTAATATTATTGACTAATTGCAAAAGTTTGCTTAACTCTATTTTTCTTATTATATTAGTGCTGTTATTATTCATTTATTTGTTTCTCTATATAATAGTGTTTATAAAATTTAATATGCCGCCGGCTATTTTAGAACTATCGGCATAAGCGCCGCCGGCAATGCTGCTCCGTATATCGCTTATCTTAGAAATGTTGAGCGAATCCGCATTATTAATCTGATTTTTCAAATTTTCTATAAATAAACCGCTGCCAGATATATTAACGGTATCGGAAGAAGGAGCAGCAGCGCCGTCGATATTCTGAACCGTCTTATCCTTTGCTTTATAAACTTCGGCTGCATTGCCGACCTGTAAAATATTATTAATTTCGATTGCCATAACTACCCCCTTCGCCATATTTGTTTAATTTACTTCTTATATAGCAATCGTCATTTTTATTAAAATTCTTTAATCATAAAATCAGAGAAGATATGAAGTTATGCCGGATAATTTTATAACTCCGTTATATATGATATATTATATATCATTGTCGTATATTATATATATCAGATAACTTTTATCCTTGCCGACAGTGCGCCCGCCGCTTTTATTGTTTCAAGAATTGATATTATACTTGAAGTTGAGGCGCCGACGGCATTTAATGCTTTGACAAGTTTTGCAACTGTTAAGCCTCTTTTAAGCAAAAAAGCTTTGGGAAATCTTTTATGGTTTATCTTAATTGTTATATTCCTGTTTGAAATAGCCACCGAAGAGATTTTTATATTGCCGCCCATTACAACAGTGCCGGAGCGTTCATCTATAACTATAATAGCGGGGGTATGCGTTCTGACATTTATTGCGTTTATCAACGATATATACTTTGCTACTTTTCCTAAATATGCAGGCTTAACGTTGACGGAAACCGCAGTAGAATTTAAATCTGAAGCCGTGCCTTTGCCGAATTTTGCGTTTATAGCAGATGCAACCCTTTCCGCATTAATAAATCCGGGATTTTTTAATATTAATTTTACCGTTTTATATGAATTTAATCCGATAGAAATACCTTTTTCTATAATGCCTCCGTCATCTATAATGCCGGCGGTCTGGAAATTTTCCGAAACAGGTATATAACCGGGAAGCGGCATAACATTGTCGGTAGAAACATTACCCCCGACAGAAATACTGCCCTGTCCCAACGCATAGACTTTTCCGTTAGGCCCTTTTAAAGGCGCCATTAAAAGAACGCCGCCCTGTAAACTGGTAGCATTTCCTATAGAAGCAACCGTCACGTTAATCTTTTGACCCGGCACTGCAAAAGGCGGAAGTTCGGCTGTTACCATAACGGCGGCAGAATCCCGTATTTCATACAATGACGACTCGTCCGTATTAACGCCCAATTTTGAAAGCATTGTTACTATGCTCTGCTGGGTTACGTTAACTCCCCACTGGTCGCCTGTCCCGTCAAGCCCGACTACTATGCCGTAACCCACTAAAGGATTGCTCATTGCTCCGTAAACAGATGTTATGTCGCCTATAGTCGCCGCTTCGCATACGGTGCCACCGCTGTTTAAATTCAATAACGTATTAAATACATTAAATCCGCCGTCAAATCCGTTAAAAAAAATACCTGAGGTCATTAAAAAACCTGCAATCAGCATTACAGCAAACAATAAATGGTTTTTAAAGGTACGTGCCGTTTTAATTTTTGCCGTTTCTATCTTATTACCTACTAATATTTTTTTCACCTTTTTCTCCGCTATTTCAATTGGTTGATTATCCACAGATTAACTATTAATTAACATACTAATTAACATACGACTATTTATAAATCGGTAAATTAGAACGGCCACAAGAAATTCATGATACGGTATAGCCATCCTGCGCCTTCCTGCCAGTTGACGGGACCCTGACCGTTAATCCATATTCTTTCATCAGCGAGCTGACTTGAAATAATAGTATTAGCCGGGGTTATATCAACAGGCCTTGCAATTCCTTTAATTAATATATATCTTTTTTCTCTGTTTAGAGACACGGTTCGTTCTCCTTTAAGTTCAAGGTTTCCGTTAGGATATACTTTCACAACCTGAGCTTCTATAGTAGTAGAAATCTGACCTGAATCCGTCACGCCTCCTCCCCCGTCAAAACTTTCGACATTAGAGCCTGAATATCCGGTAGGTTTCGACGTAGAACTGCCAAATGAAAAACTGCCGGTGCCGGATGAATTTTTTGACAGCGTAGTGCCTGAAGAATCTTGAGCTGAAGTCTGGTCATTAACAATTATTGTTACTATATCATTTAGCGTAAAAGCGGTGTTATCGGTAAACAGATTTGCTCCCGATGCCGACCCTGTCCACAGAGAACCGGCTATTTTTTTGTGTATTATAGAATTTTTTGCCGTAGGCTTAACATAGGTCGGAGGAATCATAGATTTAGGCGGCGTTATATTGCCGGCACATCCGCTCAAAGTAAAAGATAAGCCTGTAATCATCATTACGGCAAAGATAATTTTATTTCTATGTCTTAACAGCTTAATTTTATTGGACATGCTAAATAAACTGCTAGATAAATTAGTAAATAAATTACTAAATAAATTTTTATTTATCATAATCTTCCCGCGTCCTCTCTTGACTCATGATTTTAACTTATACATTGCTAAGGTTTAGTTTGCTTCAACTTCAACTGAATAAAAAATACATTCATTTGATTGTATATAACCTATACCTTATTTTGCCTCTGCTTTAACGATTATTAGTTTTGAATCTTAATTATCTTACAATAACGGATGAACTTGTTTTAACTATACCTGAAATTATACTGCCTGATTCAAGGTTTTTGACTCTTATGAGTTGACCGTAAGCGCCTGCCTGCAAAGCGAGCCCTCTCATCTTAATATTTATTCCGTATTTTTTATAAACTATGGATATAATATTTCCAAAATTAATAATTCTTTTCTTTTCTGAATTTATTTTAGTAATGGGTGTATTTTCAGGTATAAAAACGGCTGCTTCTTTTCCTGCAGTTTTATTCACAGAAAAATTATACCCTGCATAAATATTTGAAATATTAATCTTTTTAATCCTCAAATCGTTTTTATCTAAAATTTGAAACTTTCCCACAGGACAGGAAGCAACTACGACAGGAGCCGTTATTGCCGTATTAAAATCGGCATAAAACATATCAATAAGTTTGCCGTTTTTTTTATTTATTATTTTAATAACGGCAGTATGTATACCTGCAAAACCCTGGTCGTAAAAATTATACCTGAGCATATAAAAATTATGTTTATTTTTAATTATGCCGTTAATTTTATTTAAATTATTTATTGACAGCCTAAAACTTGAAATATGCATATATCTGGCATAATTTTTATATCCGGAGGGAATGCTCATAAAAAAAGTTCTGATTATATTCTTTTTTAAACTGTTAAACGAAAGATAAACCGCCGCCCTTGTATATTTTTTTTTATGTCCGCCGTTTTTGTTATGATTAGTATGCTTAATGTTTCTGCTATACCTGAACTTATTAATGTTATTTACTGCATTGGTATTACTGCCTAATGCATAGACATTTGCGGAACGAAGAAGATAAACAGATGCGAACGCGCAGAATAAAAAAATTGTAATTAAACCGGCATTCCGCATTAATTTTAGTATCGACTTAACTGATTTAACCGATTTAAAGTATACGCCGTTTAAATTTTCGAATTTATCTTCTGAACCGCTTGAATCTAACTTATTCATTTTATTTATTCTAATTATTTTTTTTAATTATTATAAAAATTACTATCTTATTATCACGGTACTTTTGACCCGAACTTATTAATTTTATTTATTTTAATTAATCTTTAATGATTATAGCTAATTATTATTACGGTATTAATGATGCAGCAGTCTGAAGCATTTGATTAGCAATGGTAATAGCTTTTGAGTCTATCGTATAGGCATTTTGCGCCGTAATCATAGATACCATCTGTCCAACCAGATTAACATTAGACATTTCCAAAAATCCCTGCTGTATAGTTCCTAAGCCATTCTGACCGGGCGTTCCAACCTGTGGCGCGCCTGAAGCGGATGTCTGAAGATACAAATTGTGCCCTATACTGTTCAGACCGGCAGGATTAATAAAATTAGTCAAGGTGATTGTTCCAACCTGCACAGGATTGGTTTGACCCGATACTGCAGCGGACA
>JAJYQS010000106.1:0-7147 GCA_021794475.1 bacterium
TTTAAAAATTTCTTGAAATATGTTCTAATAAAATCTATAATTTAAAAATGGCAAAACTAAATCTGAAACTAAAACTAAAATATAAAGACGATTTATTTAAATTTATTCTTTCTATTTTTATTTTTGGAATAATATTAATTTTTATCACAGTTGTAGCTATCATATTATATTACAGCTATCCTGCAGTCAGCCGCTTTGGAATAGCATTTTTATGGACAAAAGAATGGAATCCTCCTAAAGAGATTTTCGGAGCCGCTACTTTCGTTGCGGGAACATTCATGGTGACGATTATTGCTTTAATGTTTGCAATACCGCTAAGCCTTGGAATAGGCATTTTTCTTGAAGAATACTGCCCAAAATTTTTAAAAGGTTTTTTTACCATTATCATTGAGATTTTAGCTGGTATTCCAAGCGTTATTTTCGGTGTTTGGGGCGTCCTTACCATCGTACCCTGGCTGAGAAGAAATATAGAACCTTTTTTTGAAGCGCATTTTTCCAATGTCCCGTTTTTAAAGGTTACCGAGAATATCGGATACGGCATATTGGCAGCCTCTATAGTCGTGGCTTTTATGGTTGTGCCTATTATAGCGTCCATTACCAAAGACGCCCTTGCCGCCGTTCCTAAGATAACAAAAGACGGCGCGCTGGCTATGGGCGCCACGAGACTTGATGTAATTAAAGACGTATCTTTGCCTTTTTCATACAGAGGAATATACGGAGGCATAATATTAGGATTCGGCAGGGCAGTCGGCGAAACGATTGCAGTAGTGCTGCTTATCGGAAATCAGGCTATCATTCCGAAATCTATATTCGGCGTCGGATATACTATCTCCGCCTTGCTTGCCAATACTTTTACATTTGCCGTAATAAGTCCTATTTACGCGTCAAGCGAGGTAGCTCTTGCGTTGATATTGCTTTTAATTAGTCTTATCGTAAATATAATCGGCAGAAATGTTTTGCAAAAAGTTATCGGCGGAAAACTTTCAAGAACCCAATTCGGCGGCGGTTGATTTCAGTTAATTTTATAAGCTTTTCATAAGCTTATTTTATATAAGAAACCGTTGCGGACATAACAGGCAGCTATTATATATTATATATAAGATAAATTAATATAATATGCAGCGTTCAATTATGCAGCGTTACATATATCGAACATACGAAATATAAATTAATATGCAGCGTACAGCTGCGATGTATATATAGCATATAATTATAAATTCTATATGATACCGCATTATACTGCTATACGACAAAATATGATAAAATATGACAGAAAAAGAAAACAATAAAAAGACGGAAGACGCAGGAAATTATTTTCCGGTAAATAAGTCTTATATTAAAAGGAAAAAAATATATAACAGAATAGCTTACGCATCTGCGGCGCTTGCTTTTATAATAGGGGCTTTTCCTGTTTTTCACATAATTTACAGCGCTCTTATCATAGGATATAAATATCTTAACTGGAATTTTGTTTCTACCCTCCCGTCAGGTTTTCCGATAGGGGCGAAAGGCGGAATTTTAAATGCTATAATAGGAGATTTTTATCTCGTCATAATAGCTTCCTGTCTTGCGGTGCCGCTTGGAATAGGTTCCGGATTATATTTGTCGCTTTTCGGCAAAAAAAGAACTAACAGCATCATAAGACTTCTAAACGAACTTATGATAGGAATACCGTCTGTAGTCTGGGGAATAATGGGTTTTTACATTTTTTCCACAAATGCCGGATTGGGATTTCATTTTGGATTTTCGGCGCTTGCCGCCGGACTTACTTTGGGTTTTATAATGACTCCGATAGTGACGCTTTTAACGGAACAGGCAGTTAACCGCATTCCGGCGTCTTATATAGAAGGGGCGCTGGCAATGGGGGCTACGAAATGGCAGGCTACCAAGTCTGTAATAGTTAAAGCTGCTATGGGAGGGATATTTACAGCCGTGCTTCTCGGCGTTCTTAATATTATTGGGCAGACCGCTCCGCTGCTTTTTACCAATTATTATAATACAGGTATGCCGACAGGAATTACAGGCCCGGGCGGAGCTGTCGGAGACTTGGCGATGCTTATTTTTATTTATATACATGAACCGTCCCGTATTCTGCATTATAAAGCGGAGGCGGCGTCGGTTGTTCTGTTGTTTTTTGTTTTTGCGCTTGATATCGGAATGAGGCTTATAAGCTGGGTTACAGTGAAAATTTTTGAAATGCTGTAGCACGGCAGCTGCCTATACCGGTGAACGTTTAGGCGATAAACGCTAATGCCGATAAACGCCGGCGCAGAAATGAAAGCTGATGCTTGTAGTTTTGTTTTTATAAAATAATATTATAAAACAATATACAAACAATATACAAATAATATAAAAACAATAATAAAACAATATTAATAAACAATATAAAATTAATATAAACACAAAAAAGGTTGTATAATGGCTGAAATTGATAACAACAACAATATTAATATTAATAATATTGATAAAAACAATATAGATAATGCGGTAGATAATATTAAAGAAGAGATTAAAATTGAAGTTAAAAATCTTAATTTTTACTATGGAGATTATCATCTTTTAAAAGATATTAATTTATTTTTCAAAAAAAATTCAGTATGTACAATATTAGGTCCTTCGGGCTGCGGAAAATCTTCTTTTTTAAGAACGCTCAACAGAATGAACGATTATACCGAAGGCTCAAAGCTTAAAGGAGAAGTTTTATTAGACGGGAAAAACATATACGGCAAATCGATTGACGTTGTTGAACTCAGAAGAAATGTAGGAATGGTTTTTCAGAATCCGAATCCGTTTCCGAAAACAATATTTGAAAATATAGCTTTCGGATTAAAAATACACGGCATAAAAAATAAGCAATTTATCGCTGAAAGGGTTGAAAAATGTTTAAAATATGCGGGATTGCTTGATGAAGTAAAAGACAAACTTCATAAAAACGCTTTTTCACTGTCCGGCGGACAGCAGCAGAGATTGTGTATTGCAAGGGCGATTGCAACTAATCCGTCTGTGCTGCTCATGGATGAACCTACCGCTTATTTAGACCCTGCGTCGACCGCCACTATACTCGATTTGATTGCAAATTTTAAAAAATTTTATACTATAATAATTGTGAGTCATAATATTCAACAGGCAGGAAGAATATCCGATTACAGCGGATTTTTTCTAAACGGCGAACTTATAGAATTTAGTAAATCAGGAGATTTTTTTACCAGACCGAAAGATAAGAGAACGGAAAATTTTATTACAAACAGGTTTTAGTTTTCTAATATTCATTCTATTTAATATCATATTTGTTTTATTTAATATAACAATATATGTTTTAATATTATAATGCAATGCCTATTAATTTAATAATATCTGTTTAGTATTATCATATGATACTTATTTAATTTATTTTAATTTATTTATAATACCTGTTTAATATTATATAATAGATTCTAAATTTTTTAATATTTAGATTAATAATCTAATTTAATTAATCTAATAGTCTGATTCAATCTTATCCGGTTAATGTTAATCTTGTCTTATTTGTATATTAATTTTATCAGAGGTTATATTTTATGAATATTCTTGATAGAGAGCTCATAAACTTAAAAAGAAGCATAGTAGATATGAGCGAATTAGTTAACAGTCAGTTAAATAGAGCAACAAAATTTTTGTTTGAAAAAGACAAGGCGATAGCTGAACTCGCTATAAAGAATGATTTGCAGATTAATTCAATGGAAGTAAATATAAATGAAAACTGCATAAGACTTTTGGCGTTGTATCAGCCTGAAGCGGCAGACCTCATGTTTATTACTACGTCGATGAAAATTATTACCGACCTTGAAAGAATGGGGGATTTATGCGCTTCTATCTGTCAGATAGGATTAAAATTAACCGACGGAGAATCTTCTTCCGAAGAATTTAAGTGCATATATTCATATTTCAAAGATGTTGCCGATAGAGGCGATGAAATGCTCAAACTTGCCATTAAAATGTATGCGGACGGCGTCAGAGAAAATGTGGAACTTAAAGATATTATAATAAAAGACGAAAATGTAATAGACGTTCTTTCCCACAAAATTATTGTAGATATTATCAATAATTCAATTAAAAACTTTAATTCGTTAGAAAACAATATTACTTATATATTCATTGCAAGAAAATATGAAAGATTTGCCGACCATGCGCAGAAAATTATGGAGCTTTTATTATATATGGAATTAGGCAAAACCTTAAGAAATCTTCCTGAATTTTAGGCTGTTTTATTTACTTTGCCATATATAATTAAATTACTCAGATAGATGAAAGATAAATAAAAAAATAGATGAAAGAGCTCTTAAGTGCGTTCAAAAGAAATAAATTGGCTTTATTTTCGCTTTTGTTTATTTTATTAGTTATAGTTGCTGCTATTTTTGCTCCTTATATATCACCTTATAATCCTGATAAAATAAATGTAAATGTTATACTTCAGCCCCCCAGCTTCACCCACTGGCTTGGGACGGACCAGCTTGGACGGGATGTTTTTTCCAGACTTATATACGGCAGCAGAATTTCAATAGAGGTAGGTTTTATAGCAGTTTCTATTTCATTATTTATTGGGGTTATCACAGGCGCTTTCTCCGGATATTACAGCGGATTGATAGACAGTCTGCTGATGAGGTTTGTCGATATAATGCTGACGTTCCCATCATTTTTTCTTATTCTTGCTATAAGCGCTATATTGAAACCTTCAATCATAAATATTATGATAATTATCGGATTAACCTCATGGATGGGCGTCGCAAGAATAGTAAGGGCAGAATTTATACAAAACAGGCAGAAAGATTATGTCCTCGCCGCAAAAGCTTCAGGCGCTTCCGATTTGTACATTATTTTTTCTGAGATTTTACCAAACTGCATAGCTCCGATATTAGTTTCGGCAACGTTAGGCATAGCAGGGGCTATTTTAATTCAGGCATCTTTAGCTTTTTTAGGCATAGGAATCATGCCTCCGACTGCAAGCTGGGGCGGTATGCTCTCAAGGGGAAAAACATATATAATGATTGCATGGTGGCTGACGTTGTTTCCGGGACTTGCAATATTGATGACCGTATTAAGTTTTAATCTTATCGGTGAAGCAGTGAGGGACGCTCTTGACCCGAAAGTGAACAGAAGTTTAAGGTAAACCTAATCTAATGTAATTTTATTTTGTTTAATTTAATTAACTTTAATTAATTCAATATATGCAATTTGGTACGTATAATCCGCGTTTTGTTAAGTTCTATTGCATTTTATTAAATTAAATTAAATTTAATTATTTTCTCTTTTATGGCTGTCTATATACTTAAAAGGTTGATTTTTATGCTGCCTATTTTAATAGGCATAACCCTGATATCTTTTTTTGTTATTCATCTTGCGCCGGGTAATCCTCTAACCGAGCAGCTCGGCTTAAATCCGAACGTATCAATGGGCGCAAGGCTTCAGCTTGCTAAGCTGTACGGGTTGAATAAACCGTTGATATCGCAATATATCAGCTGGATTAAACGGATAGCGACGCTTAATTTCGGCAGATCTTTTACCGCCGACCACGAACCGGTCATTAAAGAAATATCAAGGACGATAGGCATAACCATATTAATAAATTCGCTTGCGCTTATTTTCATCTTTATTTTCTCTATTCCAATCGGTGCTATTTCTGCGGTAAAACAAAATTCGCTCTTTGATAAAATATCTACGGTCATAGTATTTATCGGTTTCGCAGCTCCTTCGTTCTGGGTGGCTCTTCTCCTTATAATTTTTTTTGGAATTAATTTGCACTGGCTGCCTATCGGAGGGATTACTTCATTAAATTACAGATTTTTATCTCCTATGGGAAAAATCATAAATATATCTAAACATTTAATTATGCCTGTTTTTGTTGCAGGTTTTGGCGGTATAGCCGGACTTTCCCGATATTTAAGGGGCAACATGCTGGAAGTTTATAAAAGCGAATATATAACGACGGCAAGAGCTAAAGGACTTAAAGAATATATTGTGGTATATAAACATGCTTTAAAAAATGCTTTAATACCTTTTATAACTATTTTAGGTTTAAGTGTGCCGGGACTTATAGGAGGAAGCGTTATTATTGAAACTATTTTTGATATAAACGGTATGGGCAGGCTTTTTTACCAGAGCGTGTTAGCGCGTGATTATCCTACTATAATGGGTATACTTGTTATAGGAGCTGTTCTTACCCTGCTCGGAAATTTAATAGCGGATGTTGCTTACGCCATAGTTGACCCCAGACTAAGAAAATAACATAATAACAGCATTAAAGGTTCCGGTAAAAATATAAAGCTTACGCCATAGTTGACCATAATTTGACCCATGGATTATGCAAATAACCGAACGACTAAGCAAAACTGCTGAGCAATGAAAAATAAACAAAAAAATAAAATAATTATTTGCATTTATTATAGATTGGCGGCAAGTTTTTTTATGCAATGTGAAATAAATTAACAATTGAATAGGGTAATAAAATGATATATAATTTAAAGATACGAAAAAATAACAGTTAGGGCTATGCTCTTGTTAACAGTTTAAAATATACCGTCTGTTTCGATTAAAAGAAATAGCAGCAGGGTTATGATGTTGTTTAAAAAATGGTAAAAAATGGCGTCAGTCTCTAATTAACAATTAAGAAGAAGGAATTGAAAATGTATAAAAAAATACTGATTCTATTTACTATCATGGCGGTTTCTGCTCTTGCGCTTTCAGGGTGCGCTACCACGCGCAATATACAGGGCAGGCCTATAATATCTTCTTCCGTTAATAAAATAGTTAACGGAACTACAACTAAGAGGCAGATTCTTTCGATATACGGTCCGCCCTTGTCTATTTCAAAAAATATTCTCAAACCGGGTATTGAAACCTATAAGTACAGATTTAGATATAAAAAATATGTGCATATGGGAGACGAAATACTTACGTCCGCCACAAGAAAATTAACCGAAAAGCTGAATATAACTTTTAAACACGGTATTGTTATCGCCCATAGCTTTACTACTCAAGGCAATATTTCATTAAAAAGGATATTAAGGAAGAAAAATAAATCAGGCGCTCAATCCCAGGATAACAGTAATAATTATTAGTCTGGGTGTTTAATTAATTAACTATTTATTTAAAAAAAAGGCAAAAAAACTTA
>JAJYQS010000106.1:7247-16584 GCA_021794475.1 bacterium
TGATTGGTGTAAATTAAGTTTAATATAATATATATAACTGAATTGGAATGGAATATTGAGTGATGAAAATTAAGTTTACAAAATTAGAGGGGGCAGGCAACGATTATATCTACATTGACGCCATTAATGATTTGCCTGAAAATTTAGCTAATAATTCAAATTTCTATAGGGATTTGGCTGTTAAAATCAGCGACAGGCATTTCGGAGTCGGTTCAGACGGTGTAATTGTGATACTTTCTCCTGATATTGACCGAAAAAATGCTGATTTTAGAATGAGGATGTTTAATGCCGACGGTTCCGAAGGAGAGATGTGCGGAAACGGCATAAGATGTTTTGCAAAATATGTTTATGACCATAAACTCATTTCAAAAAATCAGATAAAAATAAATACGCTTGCCGGAATTAAAACCGTCAAGGTTTTTACCGGCGGCGGCGGATATGAGCATTCAAACAGTGCGGATTTAGTTGAATATGCCACTGTTGAAATGGGAAAACCTGAATTTGAAAGCGCTAAAATTCCTGTTGCTCTTGACAAACCGGAAGCAATTGGCGAGATTATCCAAGCCGGAGACTTAGAATTTAAAATTAACTGCGTGTCTATGGGTAATCCTCATTGCGTAATATTCGTAAACGATGTCGATAATTTTAATGTAGGATATTACGGTCCTCTTATAGAAAATAACCCTTTGTTTCCTAAAAGGATAAATGTTGAATTTACCGAGATTATTTCTAATGAATCCGTAAAGGTAAGAACGTGGGAACGCGGTTCAGGCGAAACACTGGCATGCGGAACCGGCGCATGCGCGGTTTACAGTGTCATTAAGAAGACTATAGGCATAAACGGCATCGACGGCATTAACAATAATAACAGTATTAGCATTAATAACAGTAATAATAGTGATAGCGGCACCAATAATGCAGATTCGCTGAATGTAATTTTGCGCGGCGGTGTTTTGCAGATTGCAGGCGATATAAATAAATCTGTATTAATGACAGGACCGGCTAAAGAAGTTTTTTCAGGCTATTATGATTTTGAATTTTAAAACATATCTGTATAATATTATATGTAATATATTGCGCAAAAAGGATAATTGTAATAACAAATGTAATAATTATAGCATGAATAATTTGCATAAGTTGTGCATTTTGCGTGATTTTAAGAATAAGATATCTTTTCTTATAATAGTAAGTGTTGTGCATTTTTTGCTTTCCGCAGCTTTACTAAAACAGGCTTCGTCTTATCCTGTTATTTCAATACCTCAAAATTTCGGCTCTCCGTCAATCTTGGAAAAACTTTCGGCGTATAAATACAGGCTTGGTAAAATTATTAAAAAGAAGAAAAATTATAGTAAAGAAAACAAAAAAATCGACGTATTTAAAAAACATCATAAGCACTTAGAAATATTTAAAGAAGGATATAAATTTTATCAAAATGGAAACTATGGGAAAGCAGCCGGTTTTTTCTGGCTTTATACCGATAAAAAAGGCAAATTTCTTTACGATTATTCCTTATATTACCAGGGAGTGTGTTTTATAAAAACACATAGTTATCATAAAGCGGATTTTGTTCTTTCTAAATTAGTTATGGATTATCCGCATTTTATTTTCTACAAAAATGCTGTTTTTTATCTTGCCGTTGCTATGTATAAAACAGGCTATTACAATGATGCTGCTTATAATTTCAGGCGTTTACTAAAAATTACGGAAGATAACCGTATAAGACCGTATAGTTATGAAAAAATTGCGGATATTTATCTGATTAAACATAATTATAAAGAAGCAAAAGCAGCTCTTACTAAAATTTATGTCAATTATCCATATTATTATAAGACCCGCCATGTTTTTAATTTATTAGCGAAAATAAAAAATTTTAAAAAATTTGGCGGATACGGATATGACGTATTTGCTCTGACGCAGAATCAGAAAGTTAAACGCGCTTTGAATTTATACTATGATTCTTATTTTAAAGAATCTGAGCATACCATTGCTGATATAAAAGGGAACAGAGCCGAAATAATAAGGCTTAAGGATATGCTTAAGCTTAAAAGCCCCCAATTTTTAAATCAATTGGCAATTTTTAAATCGGATATAAAAACAGAGATAGACAGAGCTAAATCTGAAGCTAAAACTAAATATAAAACTAAATTAAAATATAGAGCTAAACTTAGACCTAAACCGCAGCCTGAATTAAAATATAAATCTTCAGGGTATCTTCATGAAATACGCTATCTGAAAGCCGACTATTTTTATTTAAATGCAAATGACAATAATACCGTTAAATATTTAAATAAAATATTTTATAAGTATGGATATTTAAATAAAAAAGAGACTGATATCTATCAGAATGTGGTATGGCAGAGGGTATTAAACAATCTTAAGCGGAATGAACTTGTCGAGGCTAGAAAAAAATTGCTTCAATTGATTAAAATATCTCCAAAATCTTCAAATTATCCAAAATATCTTTTCTGGTACGGAATTGATTTAAAAAAATTAGGTTTAACCGCGCACGCAAATTTTTATTTTGAAATGGCAAATGCGGTGGCGCCTCTGTCTTATTATGGAATTATGTCCGGAGTCGAACTTGGTCATGTTTTAAATTTTGAAAAGGCGCATCTGACATTAAATCAAAAGCATCTAAATCTAAGCCAATATAATCTAAAATTAAGCCGGATGCATTTAAAGCTGAACAAAGAAAAAGAAAGTAAAAGGCATTCAAAATTTATGCATTCGAAGTTTATGTATTCAGCAGGTACTGCTGATGCCGGAGCAGGTTATAAATTTTATAAAGATTTTAGCAATATGCGCTCATATTATGTATTAAAAACTTTTTTAAAATTAAATCTATTTGCTCTTGCGCAATATAAATTAAATGAGATTTTAAAGTTTAATCAAATAAAAAACAATAAATATTTTATACTAAAGCTCATAAATCTTTTTAGCAGATACAAAGACTACAGGGATGCCGCTTCCTTGAGTGATTTGTTGATTAAAAGCAAATTTTTAAGCAGGAAATATTTATATTTTTTATATCCCAGACCTTATTACGGCTATGCTGAAAAATATTCGGAAAGGTATAATGTTCCGGTAAATCTGATATATTCTATTATGAGGCAGGAAAGCCTCTTTGACCCGGTATGTTCTTCCGGAGCCGGAGCCATAGGTCTTATGCAGATAATATCGCCGACCGGCTATTATATAGCAAATAAGGTCGGCTGCGCTTATTTTAATCCGAATTATTTATACAGAAGCAGCCTGAATATTAAGTTTGGTTCGTATTATCTCAGCTCTCTGCTGGATGAATTCGCAAGGAAAAAGTATCTCGCCATAGCTTCTTATAATGCAGGTCCGGGTGCCGTCAGCTATTGGAAGAATAATAATCTGAGCGACGAGAATAGGCTGCTTTTTATAGAGAATATTCCGTATAATCAGACCAGAAATTATGTTAAAATGGTTCTGAGGAATTATTATGTTTACAATGCGTTATATAAGAAATAAATAATAATTTTATATATATAATATGGATATAAAAAAAAGAATTAACGAGTTAACTGATGAAGTTAATTATCATAATTATTTATATTATGTTTTAGAAGACCCTGTCATATCAGATTTTGAATTTGATAAACTTTTAAAGGAATTGTCTATTCTGGAGGAAAAATATCCTGAATATGCAAGAGCCGATTCTCCGACTAAAAGGGTAGGCGGAGAGCCGATTGAGAAATTTTCTCAAATAACCCACCGTATCCCGATGCTTTCATTGGACAATACCTATTCGAAAGAAGACGTAATAGAATTTGACCTGAAGGTTAAAAGGTTTCTGAATCTTCCGGCGGATAAAGACATTGAATACGAATGTGAATTAAAATTTGACGGGCTTGCAATCGAACTCATATACGAAAACGGTTTATTCACCGTCGGCTCTACAAGGGGAGACGGCATAACCGGAGAAGATGTTACCAAAAATCTTAAAACTATAAAAACGATACCGCTAAAACTGATAAATATGGAAGACGCAGAGCAGGTACGGCGAGCCGGTCAGATTAAATACATTGAAGTCAGAGGCGAAGTTTTAATGGATAAAAAAGCTTTTAAGAAACTTAATGAACAGAGACTGAAAGATAATATGCCGCTGTTTGCGAACCCGCGCAATGCGGCGGCAGGCAGCATCAGGCAGTTAGATTCAAAAATAACATCTGCAAGAAATTTAGTAATGTTTGCCTACGGTATAGGCGAATACTCTGAAGAACTGAGGTTCTCTACTCAGTTTGAGCTTATGCGGAAACTAAAACTGTTAGGTTTTAACATAAACAAAGAAACTAAAATTGCTAAAAACATAAACGAAGCGTTGGATTATTACGAAGATATAGCCGCCAGAAGAGAATCTTTTTCTTTTGATATAGATGGTGTCGTCATAAAGGTCAACGATATTAAATTTCAGGAAAAATTAGGCGAACTGTCCAAAACTCCAAGGTGGGCTACCGCATATAAATTTCTTGCAAAACAAGCTACTACGGTTATTAAAGATATTATAGTATCGGTTGGCAGAACAGGCGTCCTGACGCCGGTCGCAGTTTTAAATCCTGTAATTATAGGCGGTGTTGAGGTGCAGCGGGCAACTCTTCATAATCAGGACGAAATTGCCAGAAAAAATATTAATATCGGCGATACTGTGCTAGTTGAACGTTCCGGCGATGTTATTCCGGAAGTTGTAAAAGTAGTGAAAAAAGCCGGCATCGCCGATTTTAAAGATTCTAATTACAAGAGCAGCGAGAGCATCGGGGATATCGGCAGCAGCAGCGGAGATTATTTTAAAATCCCGAATCTTTGTCCTTGCTGCGGTTCTGTGACGGTAATTGACGGAGCGGCGGTGAGGTGCATAAACGAACTTGCCTGCCCATGCCAGATAAAAGCGTCCATTGTTCATTTTGCTTCAAAAAGAGCTATGGATATTGAAGGATTAGGGGAAATGCTTGTAGATAAATTTGTAGAAAATAAATTAATAAAGACGGTAGCCGATATTTATTACCTGTATTTAGAAAAAGAAAATCTTGAAAAATTGGAGGGTTTTGGTAAAAAATCAATTGAAAATCTGTTGAATTCTATTGAAAAATCTAAAAATATAGCTTATGATAGATTCATATTCGCTTTAGGCATAAGACATGTGGGAGAGCATATTGCTTTTCTGCTTATTAAATATTTTAGAGATATAAAAGGCATTAAAAACGCTTCGGTTGAAGATTTAAATTCCAAATTTGGAATAGGCGAAGAAATAGCGAAGTCTATTTATAATTTTTTCAGATTAGAATCAAATATAATTGTAATTAACAAATTATTTGCCGCGGGGGTAAATCCGCATGCAGTAATTTCTGAAAAAATAGGACAGGAGGCTGTTTCACCATTGTACGGGAAGCACTTCCTGTTTACGGGCGCACTAAAAAATTTTAGCAGAGATGCTGCCGAAAATATAATTAAAGAAAGAGGAGCTTTTGCCGAAAAGACCGTCAAAAAGGGTCTTGATTATGTTGTAGCAGGCGATGAACCTGGGTCAAAATATGCCAAGGCAGTCAAATCTGGTCTTAAAATCATCAGCGAAGATGAGTTTATAAAACTTTTAAATGAATAATTTATTCAGTATATAATATATAACATAATAGAGGTATGCCGTTTATGAATAATTTTACAAGAAACTCGAATTATATTAATAATCAATCTAAATCAAAAAAAAACCTGTCTATTGCAGGTTCTATGAATAATTCAAATGCTATGAGCAGTGCGGATGATTTGAATATTTTTTCCGATAAACCCGATATATTTGCAAAAATATATTCCGGAATATTATTTGCTTTTATATCTGTGCTGTTTATATTTATTTTTGCCGCAAAATCTTACGGTTTTTTAACCCCGCGTCTTACAAGCAATATACCGGTCGGAGCTTTCCCTTACGGTGTCGCGTTTGCTGCAAATTCTAATTATGCGCTTGTTGCCGATTCGGACAGCAATGATGTTTCCGTAATTAGTATGGCTACAAAAGGCGCTGTTGCCTCAATAAAAGTAGGTTCTCATCCCGCAGGCGTCGCTATCAGTCCGTCTCTGGCGTTTGCATATGTCTGTAATGTCGCTTCGGGAAATATCAGCGTGCTGAATATGTCGACCTTGACCAAATCTCTGAACATATCCGTCGGAGGAGGTCCTGTCAATGTTGCGTTTGCACCGAATTCAAAACTTGCTTTTGTTGCAAATATAGGCAATAATCAGGTAGATGTTATCAATACGGTACAGAATGCTGTAATGAAGAGAATAAACGTAGGCAAGTCTCCTTCCGGCATAGCTGTTTCGCCAAACGGAAAAATTGTCATTGTAACAAATGCGGGAGGCTCGACATTTACGATTATAGATGCGTCTTCATTAAATATTATAAGAACAATCCAGACGGGGAAAAATCCTACTTCGGTGGTATTCAGCCCTGCAGATTCGCCTAAACATTATATATATATAGCATCAGGAAAAGACAACGCTATTTATGTATATAGGCAGAAAAATTTTGCATTTGTAAGAAAATTCAGAACGTTGGCAGACCCCTCTTCAGTGGCGGTTACGCCCAACGGCATGATGCTTTTTGCTGTTAATTTTCAAAATAATGCTGTGACTATTTACAATGCTGTTCATTTTAATCATATAAAAACTATAAATCTTCCTAATGGACCTATTGCGGTAGCGGTCTCTCCCGACGGAACAGCCGCTCTGGTAACCATTACTTCTGCCTCAAGCGCCGCTTTCATAAGAATAAAAAAACCTGTAAGGATATATCCGGAAGTAGCTGCCGCTTCCCCGGTTGTGCCTTCCGCAACAACATATCCTGCAACTACTTCGGGTCAGCAGCCGGCTGCTGCAATTTCTGCGAAAACTAATTATAGCAGTCAGCCTGCAGTTTCTTCGGAAGCGCCGGCTATTACAGCTCCACCGTCTAATTATGTTCCGCAGCCTTTCGGCAAAGTCGCTACCGTTTATACGGGCAAAGGTCCAACTGCAGAAGCCATAACGCCTGACGGCAAATATCTTTATGTTATAAACACGCAGAGCTCTACTCTCAGTGTTATAGACGTTGCTAAAGATAAAGTTGTTAAGACGATAAAAGTCGGCGGTTATCCCGATGCCGTAAAAATTTCTCCCGACGGACACTATTGTTTTGTTGTTAATTCAAGTTCAAATACCGTAACGGTGATCTCAACCGGCAGATACTATTAATTTTTTAATCCGGTTAAATTATATATATTATTTAAATTATATTAATCAAGGACAGATGCCATTTTTTCATTGGTATCTGTCCTTTTTTAATTATACTGTTTCATTAAACTATTTAATTAGACTAGTACAATAATATTTTTTATATTATATTTTTTTGATTTATATAAACTATAATTAGACTTGAATTAGACTAGTACAATAATATTTTTTATATTTTATTTTTCCGATTTATTATTTATTCTATTTATAAATTTAAAAATAGCGCTCTATGTTTGCGCGGCCGGCATATTTCTTCTAATTTCTGCATATGTTTTCCAATTTCTGTGTATTTTTTTTCCAATTTCTGCATATTTTCCTTCTTTGTTCAGATAATATTTAAATAATAATTCTTAATGTGATTAAAATCATATTTATATAAGATAAAATTGTCTAAAATATTTATTAGATGTTATAGCATAGCTTCAGTATGCTGACTGCTGCATATAATAACAATTATCGTAAAGATTTGCGGAGGAGCAAAAAGGTTATGATTATAAAATTATAGATTTTATTAGATTATATTGAATTGCACTAAATTTTATTAAATCTTTTCAAATTGTATAAATTGTATTAACTTTTATTAAATTATATTAACTTTTATTAAAAAGGAGAAAATTATCATGTTTTGCTTTCAATGTGAAGAAACCTTAGATTCAACCGGATGTACCAAAAGCGGCGTGTGCGGAAAAACCGGAGAAGTGTCTAATTTACAGGATTTGCTGATTTATAATTTGAAAGGCGCTGCTTTCTGGATGTCAAAGGTAAAAGCAGCCGGAAAAATGATTGACGGTGAAGATTATCTGTTTCTTTTACAGGGATTGTTTACAACCGTAACTAATGTAAATTTCGACCCTGAAAGAATGGTTTTGCTTATAAATAAATCATTAGACATAAGGGATAAGTATAAAGCTAAAACGCTCAGTAATATGAGCAGGTCAAATAACGATGAAAAAGACAAAGCAGGTATTTCAAACAGTTTTTCAGACGATACTTCGTTTTCAGCTTCAATTTCAGCTTCAACGCCTGATTGCGCAGCATGGAAACCCTTAGACAGAACTATTGCGTCGTATAATAGCAAAGCCGAATCGGTCTGTATTAAAAATCCTTCCGATGATTTAGTTTCCTTGAGCGAACTCTTAATGTACGGTTTAAAAGGAATGGCGGCTTATGCTTATCACGCTTATGTTTTAAACTATACAGACAGTCCGGTTAATGATTTTATCGTGAAGGCTTTAAACTATCTTGCGGAGCGTGAAAAATGGAATGCAGATGCGCTGCTCGGTCTAGTTATGGAATGCGGCGAAAAGGGCGTGAAGGTTATGGAATTATTAGACAGGGCAAATACGACGCATTACGGTGAACCTGTTCCGACGAAAGTCCTTAACGGAACAAAAAAAGGGAAATCAATATTAATCAGCGGTCATGATTTATTTGAACTTGAAGAGCTGCTAAAACAGACGCAGGGGAAGAACGTCAACGTATACACTCACGGTGAGATGCTTCCGTCGCATGCGTACCCTTATTTTAAACAGTTTAGTAATTTTATAGGTAATTACGGCGGCGCATGGTGGGAACAGCAGAGGGAGTTCAGCAATTTTAACGGACCGATTGTTATGACTACCAACTGTATCCAAAAACCTTTAGATAAGTATAAAAATCGTATATTTACAACAGATATGGTTGCTATGCCCGGCGTTAAACACATCGACAATCATGATTTTTCAGAAGTTATTAAAGCCGCGGTCGAATCTGAAGATACTCCTGAAGATATAAAAGGAGAAATAGACACAGGTTTTGCACGCAGCACATTAGTAAGTTCTGCGGAAATTATACTTAATTTAGTTAAAGCGGGGAAAATTAAAAATTTTGTAGTTATGGCAGGATGCGATTCGAGCGACAAGGAAAGAAGCTATTATAGCGACTTGGCAAAAGGTTTGCCGGACGATTCCGTAATACTGACCGCCGGCTGCGCAAAGTACAGATATAACAGGCTGGGTCTTGGCGATATAGAAGGTCTGCCGAGGGTCATAGATGCCGGACAGTGCAATGATTC
>JAJYQS010000010.1 GCA_021794475.1 bacterium
ATATAGATATGTCTTTAAGTTCTTTATTTCTTAAAAATGGTAAAAAATGATTAGGACAAGTTGTATTTTTTTTAAGCATAAACTCTTTAGAATTAGAAATATTTTTCAAATATTCTTGATAGGTTTCGGCAAATAAATACTGTTGTATGTTTTTAGCGGGTATATTAAATTTGTTTCTTACAATATCGGCGTGGATAACCGATGCTATTTCTTCGGCTACTTCTTTGTCTTGAGTTTTACAGGAATACCTATATCGTTTTTTATCTACAATAAATTCGCACCAATAGGTTTTACCTCTTTTAAAAATATTCATTTTTTTTTAAAAAAATTGTGGGGGTTTTTGTGTCTAAAATTTATTAAATTTACCTAAATTCTATTAAATTTAAGAAAATATGTCAAGGTCTATTTTGTAGGAATAATTGTCGGAAATACTTAATTATTAGTGTTTTGCAGGACTTTAAACTGGCTCCCCGAGACGGATTCGAACCATCGACCCAGTGATTAACAGTCACTTGCTCTGCCGGCTGAGCTATCGGGGAATGAATAAAGAATGAATAGATTATTTTATTTCTAAGCGATTAGATAAGTATAATTAAAAAAAATTATCATGTCAATATTTTTTTTAATTTGTTTTTTTTAATTTGACATAACTTTTATTTTAATTATTAAATATATGGTTTAAATTTGAACAGACAGATAGGCAGATAAATGATTTTAAGTTAATTTATTATATAACTTTAATAGGACAAATAAAAAATTGGACAAAAAAACCCGCCGAAAAAATGTTTTTAATAATTCGGCGGGTAGGAGGACATTAAATAAGGAGTTTGAAGATGAAAAACATTAAGCACAAGTCTTAAATCTGAATAATTTCTCTCATCTCACTTATCGATTATATTATAATATATGATTATATAAATGTCAAAATATATTTTTATAATCTAAATTGTATTTTATGTTTTTTTTTGATATATTTTATAATCGCATGATGATTTATAATTTACATTTAAAATTTATAATTTTATTTTTTTGTTTAATTTTTAAAGGAGGAAAATATTATGCCTTTTATATCTATTAAGATGCTGGAAGGAAGAACAAAAGAACAAAAAGAAAAATTAATCAAAGCAGTATCTAAATCTGTTGCCGAATCGCTAGATTTAGATATTTCGCACGTCTGGGTTGCAATCGAAGATTTTCCAAAGGATGAATGGGGAATGGGAGGAGTTCTCGCTTCAGAAAAAAATAAATAATAAAAAAAATACAAGATAAGACTTAAGATAAAGATAGAGATAAAATAATAATAAATAATATAAAATAAAAAAAATAAAAAAATATGCTCTTATCTGAAATTAACAAAGAAACTAATAAAAAGCCGCGTGTTTGCGCATCTATAGGAAACGTTGAAATATCTAAAGTTATTTCTGTTATGGAAGATGCTGCAAACAATAATTTTTCATGTGTTGAAATAAGATTTGACCTTTTAATTGACCTTCAAGAAGAATTGCTTTTCAGCAAATATCTTCCTGAAATAATTTCATGCAGCGAAAGATTTAATCTGCCTGTAATAGCAACTAGAAGAGACATTTGTAATACAGACGACATGAATAATTTGAACGGCATAAATATAAACAAAGAAGCAAAAAACGATTGCAAAAATTATACCGCAAATATTGAAAATATAAATAAAAATACAGCTGAATATAAATTAGCAGCAACAAATAAATTATCCTTTTTAAAAAAACTCATAGATAATGGAATAAAAACTGTAGATATCGAACAAGATATGATTGAACCTTATTTAATTGCCGAATTTATAGAATTTGCGCATAGCAAAAATTCCGAGGTTATTTTGTCGGTGCATGATTTCAACTCTTTTATTAATTTAAAAAAAGCAATGCAATTTTATATTGAAGCAAGCTATATGAAAACAGATTTTTTTAAAATGGCGGCGATTATTGCGTCAAAACAGGAAGTGCTTGATATATTATCTATTTGTAATAAAATAAACGAATTAAGAAATTCGGATATTGAAAATTATCCTGAATTTATAATTTTCGGAATGGGAGATGAAGGAAAATTAACCCGGATTCTTTCATTAAATTACGGGTCTTTTTTGTCATACTGTTCAATAAACGATGGATTGCCCACTGCTCCCGGTCAGGTAGATATCAATACATTTAATAGAATTTATGAATCTTGCAATTCAGTAATGCAGCAACGGCAGCAATAGCAGTAAAAGAGAAATATTCTATTAGCGCAGTGTGTCCTAATATCGTAATAAACATAGATTATAAATGCTAAAATACATAAATAGTTTTATATATAACTTACTATATTTTACTATATTACTATATATTATAGTATTTCATAATTTCATAATTTTATAATTTTATTATGCGTTAATAGTTAATATTTCGGTAATATAGCAACATAAACAATATAAACATATGGCAATCTTAAACAATTTATTAAAATCAAAAAAACTTGGAGAAATTTTAGTCGATTCTAAGCTGCTTAATCCTACGCAATTAGAATATGCACTTACTGAAGCAAGAAAAAGGAATATGAGGCTGGGAACAGCTTTGGTCTCTCTTAATATTCTGTCGGAAGACGATATAATCAACGCTTTATCTCAGCAGCTCAGCATTAAAAAAATAGAGCTATCCAAAATCGCCATAGACCCTGCGATAGGTAAAATTTTGCCGGAAGCCCTTTCAAAACAGTTTAAGATGGTTGCAATTAATCTTTCGGACAATATATTGACCGTAGTTCTTTCGGACCCTCTAAATGTTTTTGCCGGAGATGCTCTGAAAAAAGCAGTGAATTATGATATTGAAATTGCGGTCGCAAGAGAACACGAGATACTTAGAACCATCGATTTTGTATATTCCGCCAAAGATATTATAAAAGCCGATAATTCAGAGCATATAGCCTTAAATTTAAACAAAGAACCGCAAAAAAGTACAACCGGCGTCACTTCTGCCACGTCTTCCGTTTTTGCCGCATCGGCAGGCAATGATATAAACGAAGAAATTGTAGAATCGGAAGATATAAATATAATTAAATTAGTAAACGACATAATAGTTTCGGCATCGAAGAACAGAGCTTCTGATATACATATAGAACCGTTAGAAGATGAAATTTTAATAAGAGAAAGAATTGACGGGGAACTTTTTGAAACTAAAAAACTTCCAAAGCAATTCATAAATCCTTTGATTGCAAGGATTAAGATAATTTCTAATATGGATATCGCCGAAAAACGAAATGCGCAGGATTCAAGATTTAATATTACGCTTTCAGGAAAAGAACTTGACATAAGGGTTTCTATGCTGCCTACGATAAACGGAGAAAAAGCGGTACTGAGAATATTAGATAAATCATCCAAGATAAATAAAATATCTGAATCTTCTCATATTGATAATATAACTAAAGGCAAGATATTAAAACTTATAAATAAAAAATATGGATTATTTCTGATAACCGGACCTACCGGCTCAGGAAAAACAACCACTGCTTATTCCATATTGTCAGAATTAAATAAAATAAATAAAAACTTAGTAACCGTTGAAAATCCGGTTGAATATAAGATAAAATATATAAATCAGGTTGAAGCCAATCTTAAAGGCGGAATGTCTTTTGCCGATATTTTAAGGTCAGTTTTAAGACAGGACCCCGACATTATACTTGTCGGAGAAATAAGGGATATAGAAACCGCTAAAATAGCGATACAGGCTTCATTAACAGGTCATTTTGTAATTTCAACCCTTCATACGCAGGACGCTTCAAGCACAATATCAAGACTGATAGATATGCAGATAGAACCGTTTTTGATAGCGTCCGCTATTGTAGGTATTATAGGTCAAAGACTGCTAAAAAAACTTTGCGATAAATGCAAAGAACCGTACGAGCCCAATGCAGAATTATTAAAGGAATTGGGTTTACCGGAAAATAAAACAGTTTATTTTTATAAAGAAAAAGGCTGTCCTGAATGCAGAGGCACAGGTTTTAAAGGAAGAATTCCTATATATGAATTATTAGTCCCTGACAACATCATACAAAAATTGATTTTAGAAAAAGCTGATGCTTCTCTAATAAGAAACATGGCTGTTAAAAACGGTTTTATTACGCTAAGAAGATACGGCATAATAAAAGCGCTGGAAGGACTTACTACTATAGAAGAAGTACTGCAGGCAACACAGGATATTTAATCTTCTATAATATAGTATAATAAAATATAATGTAATATGATAATATATACATTATATATCATATATATTATAAATATATTTTATAAATATCTTATGATCAATAATTATGAAATTAATGACTATGAAATTAATATATTTAGTATAATATTATTATTTATAAAAAATAACATAAAAATATAATACATAATAAAAAATAAAAAATGTCAATTTATATTTATAGGGCAAGAAGCAGAAACGGCAAATTAGTTGTCGGTCAAATTGAAGCGGCTTCCCTGCTTGCAGCGGAAAAGAACGTTGAAAATCTTCAGCTGATTCCATTATCGGTTGTTGAAAAATCAAGTATTTCTATGAACGAACTTATTCCTTCTTTTCAGTCTATATCAAAAAAAGACATAATTATTTTTTCCCGTCAGCTTGCCACGTTATATCAGTCAGGCGTTCCTATCAGCAAAAGTTTAACTTCTCTGATAGAATTTACGAGAAATAAGAAATTTAAAATTGTTCTTCAGGAGGTCAAAGATGACCTTGAAAGCGGTCAGACACTTGCAAAAAGCTTGAACAATCATCCAAAAATATTTTCCGAGATATATGTTAACATGGTTGAGGTAGGCGAATCGACAGGTCTTTTATATGATGTTCTGGTCAGAATTGCCTTGCTTATGGAAAAAGAAATGGCTATTAAAGCAAAAGTTAAAAGCGCGACATTTTATCCAAAATTAGTTATTACTGCTATAATTATTGCAACTGCCGTTTTAATAGGATTCGTTATTCCAAAATTTGCTATGCTTTACAGCAGTTTCAATGTACCTCTTCCTCTTGAAACCAGAATCTTAGTCGCTATTTCCAATTTCTTTGTTAATTTCTGGTATATTATGCTGGCAATTTTTGCAGCACTCATTATTTCCGTCAAACTTTATTTGAACTCGGTTAGCGGCAGGTTATGGTGGGATGAATACAAATTAAAAATTCCCATATTCGGAAGTATTTTTTATAAATCTATGATGGGTCAATTTACAAGAATATTCGGTCTTTTATTTCAAAGCGGAATACCGGTTAACCGTGCTTTTGAACTTATAAGAAACGCAGTAGATAATAAATATTTTACAAAAAAAATAGATGAATTGCAGGAAGAAATCACAAAAGGCAAATCTATCACGCAAAGTTTCATAGATTCAAAAATTTTTTCTCCAATAATAATTCAAATGGTAAGCGTCGGCGAAGAAACAGGTCATATAGATGAGATGCTCAACAAGGTAGCCGATTATTTCGACGAAGATTTAGACCATCAGCTTAACATATTGCAGGCATCGATAGAACCTATTCTGCTGAGCATTATATTCGGAATGGTTTTATTTTTAGCGCTCGCTATTTATCTTCCGATTATAGACGTCATTAATTTTACTAAAAAATAACATTTATCTTAAAAATATCTCGTCATTGGCTTAAAAGTTTATAGTCCTAATCTCTTCTTGAAATATTCAATAGTTAATTTCAAGCCTGTTTCGATATCAACTTTAGGGCTATATCCCAAGTTTTCTTTTGCAAGCGATAAATCTGGTCGTCTCTGAATCGGGTCGTCTTTAGGCAGTTCTTTAAATACTATTTTTGATTTAGAACCGGTTAATGACAAAACCAATTTTGCGAAATCTATTATTGTAAACTCGTAAGTATTGCCAAGATTAACAGGACCCGTAAAATTTTTTGAATCTTTTAAAAGCATAATTCCGTCTAATAAATCAGAAATATAACAGAAAGAACGATTTTGTTTCCCGTCTCCATAAACCGTCAAATCTATCCCTTTTAACGCCTGAACTATAAAATTGGAAACTACTCTTCCGTCATCTTCAAGCATTTTCGGACCGTATGTATTAAAGACGCGCACTATTTTAATATCTGCGCCGTAAGTTCTGCGGTAATCAAACATAATAGTTTCCGCCGCTCTTTTCCCTTCATCATAGCAAGACCTTATAGAAGTCGGATTCACATTGCCGCTATAAGTTTCGGGTTGAGGATGAACAGACGGAGAACCGTAAACCTCGGATGTAGAAGTATGCAGCACGGGAACATTTAATCTTCTTGCATTCTCCATGACGTTAAATATTCCAAAAACATTATCTTTCATTGTTTTAAGAGGATTTTTCTGGTAGAACGGAACAGAAGCCGGACATGCCAAATTAATAATAAAATCGGCTTCAATATTAAAAGGTTCGGATATATCGTGCCTTATTAATTCAAAATTATAATTATCTTTAAATTCTTTTATGTTTTCTTTTGAACCGGTAAAAAAATTATCCATACATAAAACTTCGTCGCCTTCATTTAACAACCTTTCACATAAATTAGAACCGATAAAACCCGCGCCGCCCGTAATTAAAACTTTCATAGCAATGAATCCTCCGCTTTTTTATAAGCATTTGCTTTATAATTTTTTATTTTATTTTAATTTTATGATAATAATAAAAATACCTGTAATTTTTTTCATAACTTTGCTTTATAATTTTTTATTTAATTTTGATTTAATTTTGATTTTTTTAATATTTATATTTTTTGTGCAGCTCTGCAATTTAGCAAATTATTTTATTCTACATTACATTACATTATATTATAATTGATATTTATTTCCGTACCCCCTTCTTGTTATCATATAAAAATCTTTTACAAAAGTAGTGCTATTGCCGATGATGATAGTCGTATTCATACTGACTAAAGGAAATTCATCTATATGTTCAAGCGTCGTTATTACAATTTCTTCGTCCGGTCTTGATGCTGCCTTAATAATTGCGGCAGGTCTGATTTTATTAATATTCTTTAATAAAATTTCCTTAGCCGCTGTTAATTCATCTTTTCTTTTAGCGCTTTTAGGATTATAAATAATGATGACAAAATCTGCTTTTGAAGCAAAATCAAGTCTTTTTTCAATTTCTTCCCAAGGGGTCAAAAGGTTAGACAGCGAAATAACGCAAAAATCATTCATAATAGGAGCGCCGACAGAGCATGCGGCACTGCAAAAAGCCGGAACGCCCGGTATAAAATCCAAAGGAATTTTACCTATAAGCGATTTTTTTTCCAATAGTTCCAATAGAAGCCCGCTCATACCGTAAATACCTGCATCGCCTCCCGAAACTATGACGACCCTTTCACCTTCCATAGATTTATTTATAGCTGCTTCGCATCTTGTAATTTCATCTTTCATATTAAAATGCAGTTTTTCCTGCTCTTCGCGCAGCATCGTACTAATTTGCTTCAAGTAAGTCGAATATCCTATTATAACGCTGCATTCTTCTATCGCTTCAACGGCTGCTTTCGTTAAATGCTTAATATCGCCGGGTCCAGTTCCTACCAAAGTAATTCTTCCGTACGTCGTGCTGCTGCAGTTCAAATCAGATGCTATATCGCAACAGCCATTGTTGTATTCATTTTCTTTTTTTTGCATATTAATAACTCCTTATTTATATTGGATGACAAAAGCGCGCACGGTTCGCAAACGGAATATGCGCCTGTGTAGCGGAAACAGGCTGACGCACCGGCAGTCTCATCCGACGTCATATTATTATAATGACTGTCAGCTGTTAAATCCATTTTATATTCATACAAAAAATTATTAATTTCGTCTTTTGAAAAGAAATCAATGTATTGAGCATATTGTTGGGCAAATTTTAAAATCCCTTTTTCTTCCGATTTAATATCTATTGTAGCAATATTTCTAATACTGAGCATAGAAAGGCTATTTTGATTAAATATCTCTTGAATAAAATTTTCAATTTCTTCAAAAGCGGTATTTTTATTACATCCTATTCCTATTGACAGATTTCTCGGAAATAATCTGCATATATTTATATTATAATAATGTAATTTCGATAACAATGAATCATCAAGTGAACCACCATTAAATGAACCATTAAATGTAAAATCCGGCATTATAAAATTTAAAACATCTGTTTTGTAAGAAATTACAATAATATTTAAATTTGCCGATTCATTACCGAATGGGTTGCCGTTATTTGACCTGTTATCATATAATTTGTCATTATTTGACATATTATAATTTGACTCGCTGCAATGCTCTTTTAATATTTCTTCTATGTCGTTTTTTTTGCAGATAAATTGTACAGGCTGGGTAAAATTTGCAAAATAGTTTTTAATTTCATTTTTAAAATCTTCATTTCCGCTCAGAATATGGTCGGACTCAGGGATAAAAATTATTATTTTTTGAGCGCTTAAAGATGATTTATTAATAAATTTGATACAATTTTTATCTTCAATATTCAAATTAAATTTTTTTGCGAACATATCTAAAGAAAACTTTTCCGAGATATCGGTAGCCGTCGTTATTACCGGAGCTGCGCCTATAATTTCAGCTATTGAAACACATAATTCATTGGCTCTTCCGATATGTCCAGAAAGCGCGCTTATTGCATAATTGCCTTTTTCATCAATAACTATTACTCCCGGGTCAGACAGTTTGCTTTTTATAAACGGAGATATAAGCCTTATGACTGCGCCAAGCGAAAGGAAAAAAATTAAAAAATCATATTCGTTAAAAGCGCGTTCTATATTTTCACGATAATTATCATTATCGTAATTAAAAAATTCAAAAGTGCCGATACCGATATTGTAAGTATTACGGCTATGAAAAACTTTACTGCCGCTTTTATAATGTTTTTCGTAATTGCCATCGTATTCTCCGCCGCCGCCGCCGCTTTTACAATTACCGCTGCCGCCGTACGTATAATAATTATACAATCCGTCTGAAAGTTTTGATGCAAGTTTTTTACCGTTTTCAGTAAAAGCAAATATAGCTGCCTTGTTTACATAATTGCCGGCTTTATCGGCTTTTTTTTGCTTTCCTGAATGTGTGAAAAAAATTCTCGTCATATAATTTAGATTTATGGTCAATTGAATATTTGCCTGCAAGCGCATTTCCGACGAGCAGCACCGCCATATTTTTGATAGACTTAGCTTTTGCAATGTTTAACACATCTTTTAGTTTACATTCTATGAGTATTTCTGATTTTAAAGACACGTCTTTTGCTATTAGACAATATGTGTTTTCGTCGTAACTTTCTAAAAGATCAGACACCACGGAATCTATCAGTCCAAAGCTTAAATATATAGCCATGGTCGCTTTGTGCGATGCAAGGCTTTTTATATCCTGTCCGTCAGGCAATTTTCCGGTTCTGCCTGCCGCCCTGCAAAATATTACAGTCTGGGAAACATCAGGCAATGTAAGCGTTGATTTGTTGGAAGCGCAGGCTGCAAAAGCGGCTGTGACGCCCGGAATAATTTCATAATTTGCCTGTTTTATTTCAAGCAGTGCCGCCTGTTCGCTGATAGAGGAATAAAGCGAGGAATCCCCTGCATGAAGAACCGATGTTATAGTACCGGCGTCGTACATCATCTCTATTTTTTCTGCAATTTCTTCAAAGCACATGCCGCTCATATCGTAGAATATGCAGTCTGAACTAGGTATTTTTAATAACTCTTTATTTATCAAAGAACCGGCATAAAAAACGCAGCCGGACGCCGATAATATTTTATAGGCTTTAACGGTCAATAATTCAGGGTCTCCGGGACCGGCGCCGATAAAATAAATCTTGCATTTTTCAGTATATTGCATATCCATAGTTTATCTAGTTTATACTCAGTTTTTATACTCAGTTTTTTTAGATTATTATAAGTTTAGACTCTGTTTTTATTTAATTTATTCTTAATTTAGTCTTAGTTTATACTTTTTTTCGCTATATTCACCATTATAGAATCTATATAAAAATTGCCGCAAGAATAGAAAAATAATCATAGCCGCTGCTATTGGCGGGCTCTAAACAATCTAAATCAATACTGTCATCCAGCGCAGATTTTTCCAATATATAAAATTTAAGTTTACCGTTCTTAAAATCATCATAAAGCATTCTTTTATAGATATGCAGTATATCATATATATTATTTCCGGCTTTCATATAAATTATCATAGACGGTTTTTCTTTTAAAGACATAATAAAATTAATTTCCGATTCAAGTTCCGAATCGGTTTTACCTATAGGTACGTTAATTAAAACCGAACTTTTTTTTACCGCATACGGTTCTTTTATCAAGCTAAGCAAATAATTAAAAGATGAAATTCCGGAAATTATGTTTACATTTAAAGCTATATTGTAACTATCCGCCAGTTGTTTCAACGATTTGTACAGTTCCGCATAAGTGCTGTAGAAAGCGGGGTCTCCTATGGTTATATAGGAGCATAGACAATTTGCTTTTAATTTTTTAAGAATTTTTAATGCATTTTCATCATAAAGCGTTTTATTAAGATTAAAATTTTTTTTCATTTCTATATCCAAAGGTATAAGTTTAGAATCTTGGATATCGATTAGATTGCCTTTTAAGATATCCAAAGCAAAATTATTATTTGAATATAAAACTCTCGGATAAAAAATAAAATCGCTCTCTTTTAGAATTTTAACCGCTTTTAGCGTAATTAAATCCGGGTCACCCGGACCTACTCCAACTATATTAAGCAAATGTTCATTCATTGTTATAATAAATAAATTTTTATTATTTTGTTCTGATTATTTTTATCAGATATACCTGATTTAACGCTTTAAAATATGAACTGTAAGATATTGATTCTAAACGTGAAATATTTAAAGAAATTATCTCATATCTTATTTTTGATTTATTATTTTCTATATATGACATCACTTTATTGAGCGTATCAATCATAACGCAATTTACGACAATTATTCCGCCTGATTTGAGCATTTCAAATGAAGATTGTATAATATCCTCTATAGATACGCCCCCTCCGCCGACAAAAATAGAATCCGGCTGAATATGCTCAGCTGCAAATTTATCTTTTAAGTGATTGAAAATTGCTGGCATATCACCAAGTATAGCTTCTATATTGGGTCTTTTAAATTTTTTAATATTTTTTAATAAATTATTTATTTTTATTTTATTTTTGTCTATTGAATAAATCATTCCCTCCGATGCGACTGCGGCGGCTTCAATGCTTACGCTTCCGCTTCCGCATCCCGCATCAATCATGACGCTGTTCCTTTTAAGTTCGAGCATGCTTAAGGCAGCCGCGCGTATTTCTTTTTTTGTCGGCTCTCCTTTACCGTGAATAAAATCATCATCGTTTATTCCTAATATATTGACGCTAACATTAGCATTTACATTAGCATTAGCACTAACATTAACATTAACATTTGCATCGGCATCGGCAGCTGCATCGGCATTAATATTAGCATTAGCGTCTGTGCTGATACCGGCATCAGTATGAAAACCGGTATGTATAACATTATTTCCGGCGCTATTGTTTGCCGTGAGGCTGTTATTATCACAATGAACGGCTCCGCCTTTATCGCAATTTTCGCTGACATTGTTTTTTTTATTAATAACGTGTTCCAGAATTACAATATTTTTTGTATCTTCAAATTCTTCCAGCGCTTTTTGAATATTTATCTTATTTGAATTTTGTTCTGTTTTAATATTTAAGGATAATATTTTTTCATTCTTGGAGCATAATTCACTTAAAACATGAAATTTATAATAGCCGCCAAAACCTTTCTCCATTAAAATTTTATAAATTTGGAGCGGATTATTAATTTTATCCGTATATATACCTATATTTTTAGATGTATAAAGAGCCTTGAAAAGATTTGAGAGGTTTCTTCCGTGAAGGCTTATTATTTCAGAATCCGACATGGATATTCCAATGGATGCAAAACCTTTTTGCATATAGCTTGCCGTGGGAAAAATTTCTATATATCTTCTGAACTTTTCATCGGCATTATTAAATATAGTTCCGGCAATTCCGAAAAAATTAGGGTCTCCGTCGGCTAAAACCAATACATTTTTTTTAGTTATATTTTCTGTTATATAATCTAATATAAACCGTATTTTACTGCCGTAAAAGATTTGAGAACTTTTTATTATATTATTCTCATGTTTAATTTTTTTTAAAATATGCTCATCTTCTTTTCTTGCAAAGATGGAATCGATATGAGAAATTTTTAATATAGACTGTTCCAACAAAATATTTGCGCTGAAGCATTCTGAAACACCGATTATATAAATTTTATTTAGTTTCAAATATTTTTTCTCCCGAATACGATAAAAGTATTATCTTGCATTTTACCTTATTGTTATTTATTTTTTCTATATTATTTTTCGCATTATAAAGTATTTCATTAATAATTCCATTTTTGACATTTTCATTTTTTATGCTTTCTATATAAGAAAATGCTTCCCTTGAAGTATTTGAATTAGTCACTTTTTCATAAATCGCACTAAAATCGTCCTCATAATAATCATTGGAACCGGCACGCCGCATATATTCGCTATCTTTAATTATTTCTCCTATATAATTCAGATTTAGCCGGCTATATTTAGCGTTGGTATTTCTTTCCCCCTGAGATATTTTAACAATTTTCCCGAACTGACCGGTTAAAATAATATTTTTAATCCCGAAGTCCGCCGCCTTTCTCACTGAATATGATACAAAGTCGCCTATTTCTATAAAATACTCTTCCGGCAGATCCGCAAAAATTTTCATAGCGCATTTTTCGCTGAATCTGCCCGGCGTAAACACACATAAATTAATGTTGTTTTCAGATAAAAAATTCAATGATGATTTAATAGTATCAAGCCAAGCTTTTGCGGATATTGGAACAACATAGCCGGTAGTTCCCAAAATACTTAATCCGCCATTTATACCAAGCCTTGAATTTAAAGTCTTTTTAGAAATTTCCTCACCGTCAGGTATATATAATACCGATAAAAAAAAATTTACGGTTTGTAAAACATCAGCATTATTTTCATTTATTTCATTAAATCTGCATAGTGCAGTTAAATCGTTCAATTCATTTAAAGCATTTTTTTTTATCATGTCTTTCGGAACAGGATTTATAGCAGGATATCCTATCCTGACCGGCAGCCCTTGTTTAGTGACTATGCCAATGCCCTCAGCCGATGAGAAGAAAAAATCTCCGACATCGGTATTTATAATTTTATCATAAAAAGTTAATTTATTATGATAAAATTCGTTAAAATAATCTTTTAAATCATTTTCAAAATCTTCAGCAATAATTTTATCAGAATCATTATTGCGGTCATGAACATATTCATATCTGCCTGCACCTTTATTATTATATTGAATATTAAAATTTTTATAAACTTTTTTGCCGATAGTCATAAAATCGGCGTATATCTTAATGCCGCCGGTTACATCTATATCGTCTCCTGAAAACTTCTGAATAACGGCGGTGGATATTTTTATCCCGTTTTTTAAAAATCTGTATGATAAATCCGTAACATCGATATTAACAGATTCTCCCCCGGGCATATCGACTGAAATAGTTTCAAATTTTTCTTCTGAAAAATAGTATCGTATTGACGACCTTATTGCGCCTGCGCTGACCGTTCCTGTAGAAAAACCTTTTTTTAAACCGCCTTTGGAATACAATATATCCATATTAATCTAATATTTTATCCGATATAACTTATATTATATATTACAATAATACATAATAATATTAAACCATAATGCAGCAATAAAGATACATTGTATGACGCATTGTATATTATATTTGTTATTTTATTTTATTAAACTTTTTATTTTATTGCATTTATTATATTCGCATTTTACATGCCGAAAATTTTAAATCTGCTAAAAAGACGTTCCAACCGTAAAATTAACCCCTCCCGACGGCCAGTAAGGTTCCCTTGTCAAAATAAAACCGTATGAAAAACTTATCGGTCCTATCGGGGATAAATACATTATACCCGCTCCGGCAGATTTATACAGGACTAAAGGTTTAATATCCGACGGAGTTAAGAAAACATTGCCTCCGTCCTGAAAGCCGAATAAATCAATATTATGATATACAGGGATATTTAGCTGAAGATTATAATTTTCCATAACGTCTCCGCCGTCGGCATAGCCGTACTGATTTATCACGCCGATAGAATCCTGCGGAAATCCCCTGACCGTTGTTCTGCCTCCAAGAAAGAATCTTTCGTTAATAGGTACCTGAGCCGTCGGCGACAACGGTCTTATATATCCGAATCTTAAGGAATATTCTAAAACCGTATTATATATAAACGGTATAAATTGTTCCGTATGAACAAACAGTTTGGCAAAATTTATCTGCGAATCTAATATGGCTGACGAATAAGAGAATCTTATATCGGTAAGATTACCCGATGTCGGATTAAATATGTTATTTTTCGAATTATAAATAAGCGACGCTTCAAGCGAGCTTATCCTTGTGAAACCGGTATCGCGCGGAGTGATGTCAACGCCCGGATTTAACCCTGACAGATTGTCGTATGACATATTATAAGACAATAAACCCTTTAAATTGTGATTAAATTTTCTTATTAGCGAAAAAGACGTTCCTTCTTTATGCAAGGTATAATTTAGGGTAATGATGTCTGAATCTAACGCTTCGGCGTTAAATGCCAGACCTCTATAATTATAAATAGCGGGGTCATAATAATCAAATAAAAGATTAGTGTAAATAGCGCTTTTTGAAAACCGCATAGATAGAGATTTTCCCGAACCGAAAAGATTGTCGTCGTTAATCTGAAAAAATCCCCTGTATCTCGTATATGTTCCGTAGCCTGTACCAAAACTTAAACTTATCGGTTTAGAATCTTTTACCTGAATAATTATGTTCTTATATTTTTTAATATTTTCAGGATTTTCTAATTTTATGACAACCGAATTAAATAATCCCGTTTTATACAAATCGTTTTGTGTTTTAATTATGCTGCCTTGATTATAAACCTGACCTTTTTTAAATAAAATAAGCGATTTTATATATCCTGTTTTTGTTATGGTATTTCCGATAATAAAAATATTTTTTATAATAACCTTTCGACTTCTCTGCGTTGAATAATACAGGCTGCATTTGCTTTTATTTTTTAAATAAACTATTCGCAATCTTGTTTTTGAAAAAATATAGCCTGCATTAGAAAGGTCTGTTTCAATTAAATTTTTTCCGTTATCTGCGTCTAATATTTTAAGCGGCTTACCTATCAAATTTTTAAAATAATTTTTAATCTTATTCTTTACCTGTAATGGGAGACCCGCAATGCTGATACTTTTTATATATGTTCGTATATTTTTTGTTATATTAATATATATTATTACCGATTTTTTATTTTTGCCGAATTTCAGACTGTAATTTGCTTTAGCGCTCAAATAGCCCTGATTATTATAAAAATTTTCTATATTTTCAATATCTCTTTTTAATCTTCTTTCGCAGAAAAACTCAGGAGTAAATAGCGAAGATACGTGCGTCCTCATTAAAGAATCTATCTTTGAGATGCTGAAAGGCTTATTGCCTGTAATTATTATATTTTTTACAGCAACTTTATAACCTTTATTGACTTTATAAAATAGGTTAATTATTCTGCTATGTTTATTTTTTATTTCCTTAAAGGAAACCTTATTAAAAAAATAGCCTTTTGTTTTAAAAAAATTCCTTAAAACTTTTTTAAATGCTAAAAAAGTCCCCTTATCAAAAATGAAAACATTATGAACGGTAAAAACATTATTTTTTATAAAATCCGGCACATACGGTCTTATTCCTTTAAAATGAAATAATATTTTATAGCCCGGATGGATTGAAAATAATAATATAGTTTTATATTTATTTATATATTTTATTACTGTTGGCTCTATTATAGGATTCAGATAATTTTTCTTAATATAAATATGCCTTATACGCTTTCTGAAATTTTTTATTAAAGACCTGCTTAGAGGTTTGCCTGAAATGTCTTTAATGGCCGAAGAAAGAATTTTCGCAGGATAAAATGTTTTCCAGTGTATGAAGACTTTTGAAATCAGGACAGGTTTATTTAAAGATATATTTATATTTATTATATATTTTTTATTTTTTCTGAGCACATAAGAATTCAGTGAAACATGGGCAAAAGGATAACCTGAATTTTTTAATAATTGTTTTATAATTTTTATTGATTCTTTTTTATAAGAATGCAGATACTGTCCGTTAATTTTCAGTTTAATTCTGTTTAATATTAATTTTTTTCCGATGCCTGAATTATTTAGCCCTTTTATAGTTATTGTTTTTATATAAACTTCGGGAAATAAAAGAAGTTTTAAATATATTTTTCTATTTTTATATCTATAAAAAACCATTACGTTTGAAAAGAGTTTAGATTTATAAAG
>JAJYQS010000098.1 GCA_021794475.1 bacterium
TTTCAGATTCTTAAACGACAGCGCCTATAGAAACGCTCCTGAAACATCGCCTGCGTATATCAACTATGGACAGTGGATGGGAGATACTAACGCAATATTCTTAAATGCGAGAATAGCGTTTTAGAAATCTGGGCTTTATATTAATAAAAAATAATAATAGCGGTAATAAAACTTTTATAAATGAATTAATAAAAATTACAAATTATAAATTATAGATAGGCAGAGGTTTTTTTATCTCCGGCAAGAAACGCAAATATACGTTTCAGTTAATGTGAAGATTAATTGAAGCGTATATTTGTTATTTTTTTATCTTTTTCTAAATGTAAGCTAATTACTTACAAACTAATATTTATATCCTACATATTAAATCTAATTTGTTTACAAAATGTATATATTTTACCTCTTTTTATATGACAATATCTATTATAAGCTTTTATTAAAGGGAAAATGTAATATAAAAGGAAATATTAAATCTAATATTTTTTACAGCATTAACGGGTTATTTGTAAAATATAGTTTTAATTCTGCATTTTGTTTAATTTTTGTCAGCTATTCTTTTTTTATTATGCATTCAATTATAATAAAAAATGAACAATAATAAAATATTATGTAAGCAAAAAGAGAAATAGCAGCAAAGTATTATAAGAAAATTAAAAAATTTTGAAAATCTTTACTAGAAAATCAACTATATCTATATGATGTTAAATTAAAAATTTAAAAAGGGGAATTAAAATGAAGAACATTAGAAATGGAATTATTCTCAGTGTTATTTTGTCTGTTTTTTATTTATTTTTCATTGCCGGCAGTTCTGCTTTTGCACTATCTGGCAAGGCGGTATTTAAATCAGCAGGGTGTATAAGCTGTCATACAATTAACGGCGCAGGCGGCAAGATTGGACCAAATTTGAGCAAAATCGGCTCTAAACGGAATATTGCATGGTTAAGAAGTTTTATTTATAATCCGTCTAAGTATTTTGCCCCCGGCAGTTCAGTTAGTTTAAACGGTAAAACTTACACAGTAATAATGCCTCCTTTTAGCAGAACTTTATCTAAAGCTAAATTAGATGTTCTAACGACATATTTGGAATCGTTAAAATGATTTATTTTTTTATGGCAGTTGGTTTTTTTTGATAGCAAAATACAATTGTGCAATATAGTTTTAAATTAAGCCGGTGATTCAAAACAAATAATTCAAAACAAAATAATAGTTTAATTAAAAATATTTTTAAATTTCAATGAGGGGGTATAAGATGAATAAGACGAAAAAGTTTATTTTTATTACGGCAGTATCTTTTGTACTTTGTTTTTTTAGTGTCGGCTTAGCTTTTTCAATGCCGTCGGGACCTAAGCTTTTCAAGGAATATTACTGTATTGACTGCCATACGCTGGGTCATCAGGGAGGAACGGTCGGACCTGACCTTTCTAAAATCGGCAAAACGAAAAGCCTTGCGTGGATTAAAGCTCAGATATTTCATCCCGGCAGCCATTTTCTTTTAGGAACTAAAACTAAAATTAACGGAAAAATGTATCTTGTCAGGATGCCCGGTTTTAAAACTATACCGCCTGCCGTTGCAAATAAATTGGCGGAATATATTAAGACTTTTCCATCGCGGAGACAAAATTTTAGTTATAAAATACCTGAAGGATTGGCGCTTTTTAGGGCGGATAATTGCATTGCATGCCATACGATAAACGGTGTAGGCGGAAAAGTCGGTCCAAATTTGTCTAATATCGGAAAAACGAAAAGTCTTTCATGGATTGAAACACAGATAATAGATCCTAAGGTTCATTTTACTTACGGAGTTCCGACGACTATCAGCGGTCATACTTATCTTGTGATAATGCCCACATTAAATAAAATCTCCTCATCGCAATTAGACATTATTGCTAAATATCTTGAATCATTAAAATAGGATAAACCCAAAAAACTTATGAAAATAGATGTAAATAGTAAATAATTGATAATGTAAAAAATTTTAACATAATAATTAATATACGATTATGGAAACGGTTAGTTATAAAAAAATGTGTTGTGAAAAGTGTAAATCTGTATGTTAATATGCTTTAATCATTAATTAGTCCGTGCCGACGGCTATAATGCAAGTAGCATTATGGATTCTAAAAGCGGAGTACTTGTTTCCCCCCGTGTACTAAGCTGTTTATGAGATATCGGCGCGGACTGATTATTTATATGTGTTAAAGTGACCCGATATTGCAAACTTACCCAATGATTATTTTCTATTTTATCATAATGTATGTATTTTAGGATTTGCAAAATATTGACTTCTTGAAGCGATCCCCTCCGTTACGTTAGAACAAAATATCGTATTATTTTTATATATCCAATGAAATAAAATGTTTAATTCATGCATATTTTAAGTTTATTTTTGTAATATCGGGATTTTCTTATGTATAAAAAATTAATTTTATTTCTAACAAATATTTTGAAAAAACTATGTCATGTTTCTCTGCGCGGTAAGATAGTAGGTCTGATTATTGTGATTGCAATTTTTATCAGTTTTTTTACTGTAATTCAGGTGTATTACGTTTTTCACAAAGAAAGTGATTTGCAATTAAGAGCATTAAGTAAAACGATAGCTGAAGATCTGTCATATCAATCCGTAAGTTATATAAAAGATAATAATATCATGAAATTAATGAAAATTATCGAAAATATGAAACAGCACAACAAAGACATCCGTTATGTTTTTATAGAAAATATCAAGGGGAAAGTTATTGCATCTACTTTTGAAAATGGATTCCCTTTAAAATTATTAACAATTAACAATTATGGATTCAAAAAAATTTCAATTGTTAAATTAAAAAATCTATATAACGGGGTATGGGATTCTAGCTATCCGATATCAAGAGGCAAATTAGGCGTAGTAAGAGTCGGCGTTCTTACAAAATATTCTAAAACATTGGTAAATTCCTTTATCGGCTCTTTAATTTTTACAATTATTTTAATTGTATTTATTAACATTGTTGTCTTTAGCACCATAATAATGTTCATGACCAATCCCATTGTGAAACTCACCAACGCCTTACAGGATGTTGAGCGCGGAGATTTAACAGTGAAATTAAAAGAAGTCTATATCAGGGATGAAATAGGAGAATTAATACATGCTTTTAATAAAATGATTAAGCGGCTGCGGGATGCTGAAACAATAAAACTTGAAAGAGATAATTTGATGAAAGAATTTACAAAAAAAATAATGGATGCTCATGAAGAAGAAAGAAAAAGAATATCAAGGCAATTGCATGACCAGATAGGGCAGATTTTAGCAAATATAAAAATTAGATTAAAACTTCTTGAAAATTCTAGCGGAATAAATAATAAAATTAAAAATGATATTAGAATACTAAGAGACAATCTATCGAGTGATATCGAATTAGTACATAGCATGGCTAAAAATTTAAGACCTGCAATAATTGACGAATTAGGGTTATTCAATGCAATCGATTACTATATCGATGATTTTGTCAAAATTTCAGGAATTAAAGTCAAATCTGATTTTATAGGACAAAGCAGCTGTTGCAGGCTTCAGCCTGAAATTGAAATTGCAATATATAGAATTGTGCAAGAAGCGCTCCTGAATGTAGTTAGCCATTCTAAGGCAACTTTTGTCAGAGTAATGCTTGAATGTAATAAAAATGAATTCA
>JAJYQS010000052.1 GCA_021794475.1 bacterium
TATTAATTAATATTTTTGAAATATTAATATTCGCATCAGAATTTATTCTTCCGATAAAGTTATTATTTTCGGGTAAATTCATTTAAGTAAGGACGCTATATCTTTATACGCTGAATATACTGCAAATTTTAGTTTTTTATATTACGCCATAATGTTAATATGCTGCCGCTTATTACCATCTTTTTTATTTAAGTTTTCTTGATTCTTATCGGCATTAGTCATTGCGCCTTCGCTGTCATAGGCTTCAGCATCTAATTCGGGCGCTTCATCATCATACGCCGCCTGTCCTCCTCTATTATCCTCTTCTTTACCTTCTTCGCTGTCTTCGCTGTTTTTTTTGTTGCTGTCATCGATAGGCTCGAAAACCTCATCGGTTTCATTTACCGTATCGGTTTTCTTAATTCCGGCGCTATTATTATTTTCATTTGAAATAGTATTGGCATTTATTGCAAAAGTCTGAGGAGTAGCGGCAACTTTTTCTACTAAAGAGGCATTGGTTATAATCTGTTGAATTTCTACTATGCCTTCCATAATTTATATAATATATTATTATATATAATAGAACATTACATATAATATAACAGATACTTATTGCTGCATTATATATCTTATATCTATAGTAAAATTTAATAATAAAATATAATAAAACAAAATCTGCATTTTCATATGCTAATAAAGAGCAGATTTAATTTTTCTTTAAAATTTTAGATACCCATGTTGATAAAATATAGGTTTAATTTCTCTTTAAAATTTTAAATAATTATACAAGTTCTGCATTTCAATTATTGAGGAAAATTTACCGTCCTCATTTTCAAACAGTTTATAGGTCAGATTTTTAGAATTTTTATATTTAATAATATTAGGCGTCATAAGTTCCTTGTTTTTTATCTTTTTTATCGTACCGGCATTGTCAATGCACAGACCGAAATTTTCATTATTAAATGAACATACGGCGATATATTTAAATCTGTTATCTTTATCTTTGCCGGATAAAACCCTGCCGCCGTCATTGCGTTCATATGCATTGCAGGAATTGTAAGAATTAACAGCAAAAAAATCGTATATCGGAATGGCGCAGCCCCTGTAATTAATTAGACCTAAAAGTTCTATTTTTTTTGTATATAATTTAAAAGGTTCTGTGTATCTGATAATTTCAATAATATTATCAACGGAAAAAGAAACGTAAGAATTATTGATATTAAAACTTAGATATGTAATTTCTTTTTCAAGTTCATTATTTGCAGAAAGTTTTCGAAAAGTATTTTCGTTTATACCGCTGCCGATATCAGCATCGGTATAAATATCTCTGTCGGGTGTTAATATTTTTTTAACCGGATAAGTGTAAATACGCGCGCCTTCCGTAACTTCCCCGTCTTCCCAGTCCGGATATTCGCCGCCGGCATTGCCGTCCCCGATGTTTTCGTATGGCAGAGCCTGATTTAATTTTGAATTATTTAGCGATATGACGTTAGAATTAGATTTTATTACAGAAGCTTCTTTATCTTCATTTCCGTTTGCGCCAATTTTTTTAATTATAATACCGCTCTTGCCGATACTGCTAATGGGGGTCAGTAATTTATCAATCCACGGGCTTATGATATCAGGCTCTTTTGTAAAATTTTCAGTTAAAAAATTATTTTGCATCTTAATTTATTCCTCCTCTTGCGCAGTTTCTGCAGAAACACTTAAAATCTCACGTGCTATATGCAGATAATCCATGGAACCGCGCGATTTTGCTTCATAGTAAGTTAAAGGCTTTTTGACAAAACTTGCGTCTTTAAATTTTGTATCAACATTTATGTAGCTGTCGAAACTATTTTCTTTATAATTACTTTTAAAGTAATTTAAGGACTTGGCTGAAGAATTTGTTCTTTTGTCAAACATAGTTATTAAAAGTTTATAATAGCACTTGACATTAAGCGCCTGCTCCACCTTTTGTATAGTTTTTATAAGCAGTTCAACCCCTCTTACAGATAAATAATCAGCTTCAACCGGTATTATTATGCCGTCGCACGCTGCTATAGCGCTTATTAAAAGTACACTCAGCGCCGGTGACGAATCTATTATAACATAATCGTAATAATCCGGCAAATACTTTAATTTTTCTTTTAACTGCAGGCCTCCGCCGTTAGAAGCGGAAAGATTAGATTCTATTTTTGCAAGATTAATATTAGAAGGTATAATGTCAATACATCCGCCGTCCTTAATTTTATATTTTTTTATAATAAACCGTTCAATATTGGAAGCATCTGAAACCAGCAAACTGCCTATAGAATTTTCAACCATTTCCGGTTCGATTGCCAGATGTGCCGTCAAACTTGCCTGAGGATCAAGGTCTATGAGTAAAACATTTTGTCCTAAAATAGATAAGGAACTGGCAAGAGTTAAAGCCGTAGTAGTTTTACCCACCCCTCCTTTCTGATTCGCAATTGCGTAAATAAACGGTCGTTTTTGACAAATCATGTCGTTGTAATATATATAAAATTATCTATTTAGTTCATTTAATGTCTTACATCGTCAGTCCGTCATAGAATAAATTAATATTTTATTTAATGTCAGTGCGCTGCTCTATAGCAAAGCAATTTATTTAACAGATGACTCGATTAAATTGTGTTCACCTGCGGTAAAAATTTTATCTATATCAAGAAGTATAATTAATCTGTCGTCAAGTTTGCCTACGCCTTTTATATAATCGGAATCCAGACTTGCAACAAGCGGAGGAGGCGGCTGAATAGTATTTGAATTTATACGCAAAACCTCGGACACGCTGTCAACTATCAGACCTATAGTTTTACCCAATATATTTACGACGATAATTCTCGTGTCTTTTGTGGATTCTTTTAAATTTAAATGAAATTTTTTCCTTATATCTACTATCGGAATAACTTTACCTCTCAGATTTATAACCCCTTCAACAAAATTTGGCGCTTTAGGAACTTTGGTAATTTCCACCATTCTGTTAATTTCCTGAACCTTTAATATATCAAGCGCAAATTCCTCACTGCCCAAAGTAAATGTGACCAATTGCATTATCGCATCCACGCCCGCATTTTCATCGGCTTTCTTACTGTCGGGCATCTTAACCGTTTCTTGCTCCATAAAAACCAACCTCCTATTTTTTAATGTTTAATGGGGACAGCTACATTTTTTTAAATTAAGGGACAGACACCTATTTTTCTATTTACTTTCCCTTATAATCTCTTCGGCTATTTTATATATCGGAAGGACTTTATCTACAATGCCTGCATCTACTACTGCTTTCGGCATACCGTAAACTACGCACGTCGCTTCATCCTGAGCAATTGTGCTGCCTCCGTATTTTTTTATAGCCGACATCCCGTCTAATCCGTCGGAACCCATTCCTGTGAGCATTACCGCAATCGATTTTTCATGATACTCCTCTGCGACGGATTTCATCATTACGGTAACGGAAGGTCTATTAATAAGGTCTTTGGGCTCTTCGGAAATAAATATCCTGACGCCGTCTTTCCCATCCCTTTTAATGCTCATATGTTTATCACCCGGCGCAAGATAAGCCACGCCCGGCTTAATAATTTCGCCTCCTTCAGCTTCTACTACTTTTATATGAGAAATACCGGAGAGTCTCTGAGCAAACGGACCGGTAAAAGCCTTAGGCATATGCTGAACCAGCAGCAGCGGAAAAGGAAAATCTGCGGGAAGCAGCGGTATGACTTCCTGCAAAGCTTTCGGTCCGCCTGTAGAAGAACCGATGGCTACTATTTCTTTTTTGGAATACAATCCGATATTCGGTTTAATATTGCTATTACTATCGTTATTGCCATTATTATTGCTGCTGCTATATAATGTTTTGGCTGTAATATCGTCGCCGTACTTTGTTTTATTATTATCCGATTTCAATAAAATATTATCGTGATTTTCAAATGACGGCTTGACCTTGTAGATAATCTTATTAGCAGTAACAGCCCTGATTTTTGAAATCAAATCATCCTTGACCTTTAAAATATTTAATGAAACATTTGAAAGATTTTTAGGTATATAATCGACCGCTCCGTAATCTAATGCGTCAAGAGTTGCTTTAGCTCCTTCTTCGGTAAGCGAACTAAGCATAATGACTGGCAGCGGATTTTTTTCCATTATTATTTTAAGAGCCGTCAAACCGTCCATTTTGGGCATTTCAATATCCATAGTCACAACATCCGGCTTGAGGTCTTCCACCTGCTTAACGGCATCTTCTCCGTCTTTCGCCTGACCGATTACTTTTATATCATTTTCATCATCAAGCAAAGAAGATATCGCCCTTCGCATAAATGCGGAATCGTCAACGATAAGAACCCTAATAATTTTTTCAGGCATTTAAATCCTCCATGCGTAATAAACTAAATATTAAATACTTAAATTATCTTTTTTGTAAAACATCTATCATTGAAGCAATGTCCATAATAAGAACGACTTTTCCATCACCGGTTATAGTCGCTCCTGATATGCCTTTGTATCCGAATTGATAGTCGCCTAATGATTTTATAACAACCTCTTCCTGTCCGTAAAGCGTATCAACCACTATACCTATTCTTTTTTCTGCAAGGGCTACGACAACCACATAAACTTCTTTACCGGACAGAGCTTTTTTATCCGCTGCCGGAGCATTCCCTGCTGATTGCAAAGGTTTATTCTGAGAAGCGCCGACACTGAATTCTTCGCTTAAACGCAATAAAGATAAAACAGATTTTCTTAAATTAATCACTTCATGATTGTCGATAGTTTGTATTGAAGACTCAGGTATTCTTAACGTTTCTACAACAGAATTTAAAGGAATCGCAAATACTTCGTCTTCTACCCCGATTATCAGTGTTTGAATTATCGCAACGGTTAAAGGAAGTTTTAGAATTATATCGGAACCCTTGCCTTTTTCTGATTCTATGTCTATTATGCCGTTAAGTTTTTGAATATTAGTTTTGACGACATCCATACCGACTCCCCTGCCTGAGATTTCAGTCACTTTGTCTTTTGTGCTGAAACCGGGAGCAAAAATAAGACTCAACGCATCTTTATCTGAAATAGACGCAGCTGTTTTGTCGTCAATAAGTCCCTTTTCGACTGCTTTTTTTCTTAAAATATCCGGGTCCATCCCCTTACCGTCGTCCGATACTTCTATAATAATATAATTTCCTTCATGTTCGGCAGACAGATTGATAGTTCCGGCCTTAGATTTCCCTGCTTTTATTCTGTCTTCAGGCATCTCTATGCCATGGTCTATGCTGTTTCTTATAAGATGCACAAGCGGGTCTCCAATTTCTTCGATTACCGATTTATCTAATTCCGTCTCTTCTCCTGCAATGTTTAATTCTATCTCTTTGCCCAGTTCTTTAGATAAATCTCTTACCATTCTTGGAAATTTACTGAATACTTTTTTAACCGGCTGCATCCTTGTTTTCATAACGGCAAGCTGCAGATCTGTAGTTATGAGATTTAAATTTGAAACAACCTCTATAAGGGTATCGGTAAATTCATCCTCGGGATATTTAAGTTCCAATTTGGAAGCTATATTGAATATTCTATTTCTGGACAGGACTAATTCACCAACCAAGTTCATTACATTATCTAACCTTTCGACATCAACCCTTATCGTAGTTTCAACAGGCGCCGTAACGGCGGGATGCATCTGCTGCATCTGGGGCTGCGGTTGAACTGCCGCCAATACCGGTTTTTTAATTTCAGGTGAAGCAGCAGGCGCCTGAGGTACTTTATTAACAGTTTGTTTCTCTGTTTCGGCTGTTTTTACCGTTTCATTTAAATTTTCCGTATTATTAATTTTATTTGCATCTTCTTTTTGTTCATTTTTTTGTTCATTTTTTTCTTCACTTTTTTCTTCGGTCTTTTCTTCTTCTTCTTTTTCTTTTAATATTTGAGACAATTCATCCGGAGACATAAGATTATCTTCTAATAAAATATCTCCTAAATTTCTGACTTTACGTTTTGGATGATTTTTTTCGCCGCCGGTATTGCTGCCGTCTGCAGGAATGGATGATTCCGCGGTATTTTTTTTATTGTCATTCTTACTATTAGTATTAGCATTAGTAATATTGCTATCTGTATTTTTATTACTTTCGGAAGATTCAGCTTCCTGCGGACTTATATTATTATTCGCCGTCCCAAAATTACCTTCTGCAGGTTTTATTTCTTCAGTCCTCTGCTCAGCCGCCGCTTCTTCAGTCCCCTCGTCCGCCGCGAGCATATTGAGTTTGCGAATAATCTCTTCATTGTCAAAATTCCCCTCTTCGCCGGTATCATTAATGTTTCTGATCATAGCCGTCAAAATATCCATAGTCTTAAGCAGATAATCCATCATGTCGGACGTCAGTTTAATTTCGCCCTGTCTTAATCTGTTTAAAATATTTTCGGCGCTGTGCGCGAGTTCAACGAGATTCTGAAAACCTAAGAATCCGGCTGAGCCTTTAATTGTGTGAGCAGCTCTGAAAATAGTATTTAAAAGCTCTTTATCATCGGGATTTTTTTCAAGCTCAATAAAATTTTCGCTTAAAGAATCAAGTAATTCTAACGCTTCTTGAACGAAATCATTAATAATTTCTTTCATTGAATCGTCAATCATAAATAACCTCAAAAAATTATTACATTAATTTTATAAATTATAATTATATATAATTATAATTTTATGTAATCGTAAACAAAGCGAACTGCCTTATCCTTTCGGACGAAAGCTTCTTATTTCAAAATACGAAATTCTAATCAGGGAATATTTTTTCTATTTTTTCCTGAAGCACTTCGGCTGTAAACGGCTTAACAATATAATTATTAACGCCTGCTTTAACAGCCTCTACGACATTTTCCTTTTTTGCTTCGGCCGTAACCATTAAAAACGGAATATCTTTTATACCGTCGGTGGCTCTGACGGCTTTAAGAAGCTCTATACCGGTCATTTCAGGCATATTCCAATCGGACACGACTAAATCATAGCTGTTGTCGTTTAATTTTGAAAGCGCCACCTGTCCGTTTTCAGCTTCGTCTATGTCGCTGAATCCTATCTGTTTTAATATATTTTTTATTATCCTTCTCATCGTTGAAAAATCGTCAACAACGAGAATCTTCATTGATAAATCCAATGCCATAAGTTTTAGCTCCTTAAAATTTTTTACAATTTTAAACAATAAAACATTCTGCAATAATATAATATTTTAAAATCACCGCACAATTTATTATACAGCATAATAAATCGGCATAATTTAAAAATTAAAATATATACCAAAAAAAGATAATAAATAAATATATATATTTTAAAATATTATAACAAAATATTAATATAATCAATCAATATTTAATGCTTTTTGAGAAATCTTTAATAATTCCGATTCCTTAAACGGTTTTTGCAGAAACGCAAAACAGTTTTTAATCTCGTCTGCTCCGGGTTTCATTGAAGACATAAGTATTACCGGGATATTTTTAGTGTCTTCATTTTCTTTTAAATTTTTTAAAAGCGTAATGCCGTCCATCTGAGGCATATTGAGGTCGGTAATAATAAGGTCTATATCATTTTTAATAGCTATTTCTAAAGCTTCAAATCCGTCTCCGGCCGTCAGCACCTTAAAACCTTTTCCGACAAAAGACAGAGACAGCAGCTTAACGACAACGATTGAATCTTCAACTATCAGAATAGTCTTAGTATTTGCGCTTTTATCAACATTTCTGCCGCTCTTATTTTCCATATTTTTAATTAACCGAATATTTATGCATAATAATTAATTTTTTATTGAGCATTAAATAAATTATTCTTTTACGTAAAGAGGCGTTTTTCCGAAACCTACTAATTTAAATGAACTTGAAATAAAATGCAAAGATTCTGAATGCCCTAAAAATAAATAGCCGTTCTTTTTTAAAGAATCATACAAGTTTGATATAACAACTTTTTTTGAATCGTTATTAAAATATATTATTACATTTCTGCAGAATATTATATCAAAATTCCCTATCTTTTTAATAGAATCAAAATTTATCAAATTAATATTATAAAAACTTACCATATTTTTAATATTATTTCTAACCTGAAATTGTTCATTGTCTATTTTATCAAAATATTTTTCTATCAGTCTCGGTTCGGTATTTCTCAGCGTGTAGCTGCTATATATTCCTTTTCTTGCGGAAGATAAAGCATTTTCGCTGATATCGGAACCTATAATTTCAAAACTGAATCCTGCAGGAATTTCATTTAAATGCTCCATAATTATAATTGCAAGAGTAAAAGGTTCTTCCCCGGTTGAGCATCCGGCGCTCCATATTCTTATTTTTTTTGAATAATTTACAGGCGATTCTTTAATTTGTTTAAGTATTTCTTTTAAAACATCGTCTTCAAAGACTTTTAACTGAGGAACATCCCTGAAAAAACTGGTTTCATTTGTCGTAATACTATTAAACAATTCCTTTATTTCATCGGATTGTTTAGCGGAATATTTAAGAAGATAAAAATAATCTTCATAATTTGCTAAATTGAGGTCGGACAATCTTTTAGACAGTCTTGTCTCTATCAGGTATTTTTTCTGCTCGCTATAAAATATTCCGGTGAGCTGATATATAAGGTCTCTAATTTTACAAAATGTTTCATCGTTTAAATTTATATTTGAAGTATTCTGCATCAGTTATAACGTCATTTAAATAATTTACTTTTTAATTTTAACCAGCTCTTCCGCTATATTTCTTAAATCTTCGTTGGTGTCGCTCAAATAGTTTTTTATAACCGCTCTTGCCCTTGTTTCATCAATGGAGTATAAAGCTCTTAGAATGCTTATTTTTATTAATATCTCATCAGAACTGCGCAAAATTTCAAGTAATTTATTAAAATTATCATGAATCCCGCCGGCATTATCGGCATCTTTATTATAATTATAGGTATTGCTATTATAGATATCTGTTATATTATCAGTATCTATATTATGATTATCGGTATCCGTATTGACAGAATCATTTAGTTTGCCGATAAGCTCAATAACTTTAAATCTGAACATAACTGAGCGGTTTTTAGTTTGTATAGTTTCGAAAAATACGGCTGAATCCTTAAATCCTAATTTTATGAGCGATTCCAACGAATTATATAATATCTCTTCGTTATCGTTATCTTTGAGCAGTTCAAATAAAATTTTTAAAAACTCTTCTTTCAAATATTTATATTCCGCGCGGTTTATATTTGAAAAATTGCTTATAACGGATGCGAGCAGCGCTTTAGCATCTTCCGATTCTGATTTAGAATCTGCCAGTATTTTAAATATGTTGTATACATCTATAATATCTTTTTTATTTAAATGTTTATTCAGCGATATTTTAAATTCTTTAATGATGCGCAGCGATATTTTTTTAATCCTGATATTATTTGAATGAAGACTGTTTATAAAAAACTTAAAATAAATTTTGTTATTATTTGTTAAAATAATAATATTTTTGATATAATTATCTAAGACATCGGGATAATTTTCGCTTATTGCTTTGTTATAAATATATTTGGCAAAATTAATTTTTTTTGACTTTCCTATTAAATCGGCTGCTGCTTTTCTTATATCTCCATTACTGTCGTTTAGCAAAAATAAAGCATTTTTTAATACCGATTTTGAAAGTTTTGGGGCGCCGTAATTAATTATAGATGCCGATGCGGCAAGCAGAGCAATATTTAATTCAACAAAAACTTTTCTGTCTTTAAAATAATTTAAAAGTACGGCAATTTCATTAAAATATCTATTTTCAGACAATATTTCAATCAAAATAGAATAAGAATTAAAGAAACTTCCGGAGCATGCCATTTTTGTTTCAAATGATGCGCTCATATATTCTAAGTATTTTTTTATATAAAACGGATAAGCGACCTTTACAAGAGAATCCTTTATATATTTATATTCTGCATTATCCGGAGTTATTAAATTTTTATTCAGATAAATCATTAGAAAATTAAAAATTTTAGTAGATTTCTTTACATTTGATAAAGAAAAATAAAATAAAATTGCTTCTCTTATTAATTTATCTTCATAAAATTCTAATTTCAAAATATTTATTTTTATGTTAATATTCTGTATTTTTTTTATTACGGCATTTTTATATTTTGTATTTTTATAATTTTCAATATATATCCTGTAAATATTTTTAATTAAATAAATTTTATCAATTCTTTTACATTTATTATCTGAACCGGCAATATCCGTTAAAAAATTGAGCCCTGCGCTGCCGTCTATTTTAGCTATAGCATCAATTATTAATTTTCTTACGACATCATCTTTATTTTTCCAGAATTCATATTTAAGGTCGGCTATAGTAGATTCTATTTTTAATTCTCCAAAGGAAAATATAGCAGATGCTTTAACTAAAAATGAATCGTTCAATAACATTTTTTTTAGCGTTTGAACAAGTTTCAGTTTTAAAAAACCAATAGATTCGGCGGCGTTTGCCCTGACAATTTCATCTTCGTCGGCGCAAAATTTTCTCAAACAGGCGGAAGGGGCGCCATGCGGGGTAAAACTGCCGAATCTTAATAATTCCGATACAAATCTCCTATACTGCAAATCTGTATTAGTGCAATAATTTATTAAAAAATTTCCGTTTCTCTTTGCTTTATTTTTAAGAATACCAAAGGCAGCGGAACGCATTTTTACGTTATAATTTCCCGTAACAATTTTAAATAAAATGCCGTTTAATAAATTATTAGAACTTTCGGACAGGGCATTAGACAGCATCTCTGCGGCGGCATTATTGCCGGTGTCTAATAATCCGATTAATCGGTTTAATTCTTCCTCGTTATCGCTCTGAAGTACGCCGTTAATTTCTGAAATTAGCTCAAACTTATTTTCAGATGATATTTTATTAAATTCTTCTTCGATGTTATAATTATTGGTTTGCATATGAATTTAATCGCGCTTTTAATTTTAATATTGCCTTTGAATGAATCTGACAGATTCTCGATTCCGTTAAATTTAGAATCTTGCCTATATTTTTTAAAGTAAGCTCTTCATAATAATACATCATTAATACATTCTTTTCAATATCGTCTAACGTATCAATGCATTTCTTTAATATTTCACCTTTTTCGCTGTCGATTAGGCTATCTACCGCCGAAGGTTCTGCGCTTTCTACTGCTTCTAAAGTTTCAACGGACGTTTTTGGCATTCCTGCAAAGTCCATATCTGAAATAAAAGATGCTCCTCTTATTTTATACAGCATGTCATTCAATTCATCCGAACTTATGCCTAATTCTTCTGCTGTTTCGGCATCATCCGGCATTCTGCCTAATTTTTGTTCCAGATACATATAGGTTTTTTCAAGTTTATTTGACGCTTCTCGCGCGTTTCTTGTCAGGTAATCCAATTTTCTTATTTCATCAAGGATTGAACCTTTAATCCTTGTTACGGCATATTTTTTAAAATTATCATTTTTAGACGGGTCGTATTTTACGGCTGCGTCAATAAGTCCTACAATGCCGAATTCAACAAGGTCGTCTCTGTCAACAATCCCGTGGTATTTAAGCGTCATAAAATTGACAACGCTATTAATTAATTTAAAATTGTCTTCTATCAGCTTTTTTGACTTTTCGTCTAATTGATTCATTATATATTATATATCTAACTCTTTTTAAAAAGATTATTAAAAAAGAATTGTAAATTTCCGCTTGAATATCCGTCCTCATCCTGCGATATTATATCATAAGCCAATTTTTTAAAACACGCCGCAGATTTTGATTCAGGATAAAGCTCCATTGCCGTTTTTTGCATAATAACGGATTTAGAAACATTCTCGTCGTATAATATAAATCCTGCATAACTCAGGGAAACCTTGAGAAATTTATCGGCAACAATACCCAGATGCTTATATATGCCTTTTGCTTCCTTTTCGTTTTTTGCCATATTTAAAATAATAGAGAAATTTTTCTGTCCGTGCTTTGTGCTCATTACTTTTATAAGCGCATATGCATCGGTTATAGACGTCGGCTCAGGTGTTACTATAACCATGATTTCGCCTGCTGCAAGGTTAAAATAAATTACATTAGACGATATACCCGCTCCCGTATCTATGAGCAAAATGTCTATGTCGGAGAGAAAATCGCCGAATCTGGACATTAAAGTCATTTTTTGTGTTTCTGTAAGATTCGACAATTCCGGTATGCCGGAAGAGGCAGGCAGAACTAAAATACCGTTTTTATCTGAAATAATAATATCCTTCAGCTGCTTATCTCCATACAGTACGTTGGATATATTATACTTTGGCGCCAGTCCTAAAACAACGGAGACGTTTCCGAGGCTTAAATCAGCATCCATTATCATTACTTTTTTACCCATAGAAGCAAAACAATAGGCAAGATTGCATACGATATTAGTTTTGCCGACCCCGCCTTTTCCGCTTGTTATCGATATAATTTTAGTCTGATTTGGCTGTTTTCTTTTTCTCATAATATTTTTATTAATTTTAATCGAACTTTAATTAAGTTTATTAAGTATATTAGTTAAATATATTCTGTTATCATATTTCCGGCTTTGGAAAGAATAATCCGTACAGATTATCTAATTTTGCATCCTCAATATTTTCAGGAACATTTTCTCCATTTGTCAAATAATCTATGGTCAGGTCGGACTGAAGAAAAATACCGGCAAGATTGCCTATACTGTATGATTCGTCAACTTTTGTTATAATTAAAGAGTTAAGCCCTATCTTATTATTAAAAGATTCATAAATTCTCATCGCATCATGAGATTTAGTTTGGGCAGACAGAAGAAGCGAATTTTTCATTTTTCCCTTATAAATATCAAAAAATTTAGCTAAATTGTTCAGCTGATAAAGATTATTATGATTTACGCCGAAAGAATCTACAATTATGACATCTGAATCTGAATTTGACACAAAAGTTTTAAATTCATCCGTATTTTTTATGAATGCAAATTCTATTTTCAGTTTTTTAGCATAGTTTTTTAGCGCTTCGTTTCCGTTTATTTTTAAAATATCTAATGAGCAGAGGGAAACGTGTTTATTTTTTTCAAATATATATTTTGCGCATAATTTCGCGGCGGACGATGTCTTTCCTACGCCGTTATTGCCGATTAGCGATACTAAAATTTTGCCGTCCGCGGTGGACTGCGGCGCGGTTTTCTTTTCTAATCTGCGCTCAATCAATTTTTTAAAAAATTTTAAAAAATATTCTATTTTCTCGTTCGGCGTAAAGTTTTTAAGTACGAGTCCCTTGAAAAAAATATCATTTAATTTAACCGATATTCTTCTGTCAAAACCTAATCTGTCTAAATATGAAAACAGCTCTTCATCTATAATTTTAGAACCTGATTTTTCTTTTTTTAAAAAGTCTACAGAAAATCTGAGTTCGTCAAGCATAGATTTTACTTCTTCAAATTTTGAATTTAGAACGAAAATAACCTTATCTTCTACAATACTCTCAAAATTATCCTTTAAAAATTTAATATCATCATAAAGCGGGGTTATCAAATCGTAATTTAATTTTTTATTGTCTTCTTCTCTATCTCTGCCGTTTACGGAAATTTCTTCATTATAATCGACCGCCGCCACAACTTCTAAAAACGGTTTGCCGAAAAAACCGAACTCTTCAGATTTATTAACCTGCCTTGTGGAGATAATAACGGCGTCTTCCCCGAGGTCTCTTTTTATAAGTTTAATAGCCTCTTTTATATCCAGAACCTCATATCTTTTAATTTGCATAATCTATCTCCATATTGCCTATAGACTGCAATTTTATGTTAGGAGCAATTTCAGCCGATGAAACAACGACTATACCCGGAATAATATCTTTCAGAATATTTTTTACAAACAGCCGTATAGCCGGAGATGTCAGAATGATCGGTGTGTGTCCCCCGTCTAACGCTTTTTTAACCTGCTCTTTAACGGCTCCTATAATTTTTTGATATACAGGCTGTTCAATTGCAGAATAAACGCCAAGTTCTTTAGCCTTTTTATATTCATTAAGCATAGCAGATTCGAAATTTTTGCCGAGGGTTATAACCTTTACCGAACCGTCGGCGTCTAAAATTGTTTTCGTAATTGTTCTTTTTAGAGCGCTTCTGACATATTCTGTCAGCAGCAGCGGGTCTTTTATGGTTGTTCCGTAGTCAAGCAGCGTTTCAATTATAGTAAGCATATCTTTTATCGGGATGCCTTCGTTAAGCAAATTTTCTAGAATTTTCTGCACCGTGCTTAAAGATAAAACATTCGGGATTAAATCATCAACTATTTTGGGGTATTTTGCAGACAGAATATTAAGAAGTTTTTGGGTATCCTGCCTTGTCAGCAGTTCTGCGGCATTCTGTTTAATGATTTCAACGATATGGGTTGCTATTACGGCAGGAATTTCAACAACAGTCCATCCTGCAAGCTGCGCTTTCTGTTTTTCGCTTTCGTCAATCCATAATGCCGGCAGATTAAACGCAGGTTCTTTAGTTACCGTGCCTGCAATATTAGCCGCCGCATTGCCCGGATTCATAGCCAAATACTTGCCCTGCATTATTTCAAATCTGGATACCTCTACACCTTTTATAAGAATAACGTATTCATTAGGTTTTAAAGCCAAATTGTCTTTAATGTGGATAGGCGGCACAATCATTCCGAGGTCCGCCGCAATCTGTTTTCTAAGACCTTTTATTCTTTCAAGAAGTTCTCCGCTTCTTGAAGAATCAACATAAGATATTAGACCGTATCCAACCTCCAGTTCAATTATATCAACCTGCATAACGCTTTCAAGAATCTGCGATTCCGGCACAATCTTTTTTTCTTCGACAGTCTTCTGTTCAATCTCTACTTTTTTTCGCAAGGTATCTCTTGAAATTAAAAAAGCTGAAATTGCAAGTATAATGGCCAATAAAATAAACGGCCAGTGAGGCAGCCCCGGTATAATACCGAAAAAAAATAAAATACCCGCACCGGTATATAAAGCGCGCGGGTAAGTGGCAAACTGTTTTGAAAATTCTTTTGACAGATTGGTTTCTCTGCTTGCTCTTGTTATAATAACGCCGCTTGCCGTTGAAACGATAAGCGCCGGTATCTGAGCCACAAGCCCTTCTCCTATGCTCAGCAGAGTGTAATCGGAAGCAGCCTGAGCCAAGGACATATGATGCTGAAAAATACCTATTAAAAGTCCGCCTATAATATTAACGACTATAATAACTATAGCCGCTACTACGTCGCCTCTGACAAATTTGCTGGCGCCGTCCATAGAACCGTAAAAGTCTGCTTCTTTAATAATATCAGACCTTTTTTTTCTTGCTTCCTGGTCGTTTATAAGACCGGAATTTAATTCTGCGTCAACCGACATCTGCTTTCCGGGCATCGCGTCTAATGTAAATCTTGCGGCAACCTCGGCTACCCTGCCGGCGCCTTTAGTAACTACTAAAAAGTTAATTACTATAAAAATTATAAATATAACTATCCCTACCGCATAATTTCCGCCTATTATAAATTTTCCGAATGATTGTATTACAACGCCTGCCGCATCCGTTCCCTTATATCCGTACAGCAAAATTAATCTGGTAGCGGCTATTTCTAATGAAAGTCTGAAAACAGTGGAAAATAACAGTATTGTAGGAAAAGTAGAAAATTCCAGCGGTCTCAGGACATAAATGGAAATAAGAAGAACAATGATAGAAAAAGATATAGACAGGGTAAGGAAAATATCAAGCATCCATGTGGTTATAGGGAGAACCATAAGGATAATTACCATGAAAAACATCAGGGCAAGAACAATATCTGAATTCTTTAATATAAAATTATCTTTTATAGCAGAGCCGTTATTAGCCATTTGTATTCATACTCCAAATTTTTTTAAATTTCAGGTTCGTCGAATACAGATGCGCAAGTATTTCAGCAACCGCTTTATATAAAGTGTCTGGAATAAAATCTCCCGGTTCGCATATTTCATAAAGAGACCTTGCAATATATTTATTTTCAATAATAGGAATATCATTAGCCGCTGCAATTTTCTTAATCAGAAACGCCATCTCGTCCGCTCCTTTTGCTACGACGACAGGCGCTTTATGTTTCTTATTTTCATATTTCAGAGCTACCGCAAAATGCGTCGGGTTTGTTATGACCACATGCGCATTTTTAACCTCTTTTAAGATTTTTCTGCGCGATATTTCTCTCTGCATTTTTCTTAATTTGCCTTTTACCTGTGGGTTGCCTTCATACTGCCTCATTTCATCTCTCACTTCCTGCTTGCTCATCATAAGACTTTTAGTATGCTGCCATTTTTGAATAAAATAATCTATTACGCTCAAAACGACCATAACGGCGATGATATTAAAAAAAACTTTAGATATAAGCTGCATGAT
>JAJYQS010000029.1 GCA_021794475.1 bacterium
TATTTTTTATGCTGAAATGCCGCACCTATTGCAGCGCCTATAAGTCCGCCTACCAATCCGCCGCCGATAGTGCTGCCGACCGAACCGTATCTTGAACCTACCAACGCTCCTCCGAAACCTCCTGCCAGCGCGCCTGCCGCAGTGTAAGCGTGAGTTTCTTTGCCGAGATATAATACATTTGACATAAGCATAAAATAAGCATCTTGAGGATTATTTGTAATCCTGTACCCTCTTGCAATCAATGCCTGTTCTAAAGCAGCTTTAAAATTCAGTCCCGATGCGGAACTTGTATTTGTGGCTCTAACATAAACCACCTTTTCAGTCGGCGGGACGGGCTGAAGAAAAATAGATGAACTCATCTTTGTCTGCAAGTTCATATTGCCTGCGCTCATACCGCTTGTTGACGTGGTTGAACTGGTAGTGCCGCTCATTGACGCGCAACCGGAAAAAGCCAAAACAGGTACTGCTAAAAATAATAATAGGGCGATTATCCTGAAGTATTTATTTCCGGATAACAAACTTTTTTTCGCATTACCGGTAAAATTACGTGATTTTCCCATCATGAATTCCTCTTAAAATTAGCATTAAATTAATAAACAAAATAACTATAAAAAATTATAATAAATATATTCGGATTGCACAATAAAAATTACAAAAAAAATTGATATTCTATTTTTTTTAAAAATAAATGTTTTAGTTTTATAGTTTTATAATTAAACAGCAAGGCAGGAAACATATAATAAACATATTTTAAACAAAAAATAAATATTACCAATATTTAATAATATATTTTTTATTATATAATTATAAAAAAACGAAGTCAAGCATCACCCTCGTATATTTTTGGTTTATTTAACCTATTAATATTATACATAAATATTATTAATTCAAGGATAAAAAAACCTATTACAAAATATCTGCCGTACGAAAAAATTAAATTATAAATAAAATCCAATAATTTAATTTTATAATATACGGAATTTCTAATTTTAAACATTATTGAAAATGCAAGGAACATCCCGAAAGTAAAATTTCTTGCCCACTGATTTGTTGAATAAGTTAAGACACCTTTATCTACGCCGTAATATTTAATTCTTTTAATCATATATATTATCTCATAAATTTCTATTATAATAAACAGGAGCAGAGCCGCTATCCAGATTAAACCGCTGAAATTACTGCTGAATCTGGCAATAATACAGGCGAGACCAAATGTAGATATTCCACCGTGTACTATGACATTGCCAATTTTCCAATTATCCATGATTTTATATTTATATTTTATATAATTTCTTATTATCATGTATAATCCCGCAATATAAAATAATGAAGATAAAATCAGGAGTATATTATCCGCGCTTCCTCTGAAAAATTTTCCGAGAAGCATACTTCCGTCTATAACTACATAGCTTGTAGCTACTGATATTAAAAGAATGACCCCGTTTAAATTATACATGAGAATTTTTTTAGAATAATTTTCCTGCCATATTGCCTTATAATTTTTTACGGAAATAAACAAATACAGCAAATAAATAACACAGCCGGTAATAAATAAAATATAAGCTAATATTAATATATTACCGAGTTCTTTAAGAATTGACAGGGTAACGGTAAAAAAAGCAATCACATAAGTTCCGGTTGCAAAGGTATGTATTTCGTCTGAGAAATGATGGCTAAGATAATATTTTTTTGAACGAAGTTCGTTTAAATTGCTTAAAACAATAATAATTAATATAGAAATCAATAAATAAACCGCATACGGTCCTATTAACCGTTTTAAAAAATAATCCTGCTGAAAAGCCCCGTTTATCATGATACCGAAAGCGACGGCTATAGCGCCTGAAAAGGTAGGAATATATATATTGTTTTTAACAATAATGATTGAGATAATAATCGTTAAAACAGATATAATAATTATAAAAAGAAATAGCCCGCTAATCATAATTTATTAATTATATCACACAGGATTTAGAACTATATACAAAAAAAGCTAAAACTACTTTAAATCGAGGAATTTATGCAGCTGCAGTCCTATTTTAACATTTAACCTGTCAGATAAAATCTTTTCGGCTAAAATATGCGATGAAAATTGATTTTCGGCGACATCTACAGCGCTGAATATTATTTTTTCCGTTTTGATGATTTTTCTGTTTACGTTTATAAAATTCTTGGCAAATTCATAATCTTCGGTGTTTCCTATAATAAATTTTAATTCGTCGTTTTTATTGATATAATTTAAATTTTCAAAATTGTTATAATCTGCATATCCGCTTGACGGGCATTTTATATCCATTATTTTAACGACTTTATCCGGGATACTTTTAAGACTAAGCGTGCCGTTTGTTTCAACAAGCACGGTATATTTTAAATTTAAAAATCTTTTCATTAATTCATAAACGCCTTTCTGTATTAAAGGTTCTCCGCCCGTTATTTCCACTAATTTTACATTTTCGCCGTATTTTATTATTTCTGTCATAATATCGCCGATATGCATTGATTTTGCGTTTGTATCCGTCAGCGCTTCTTTCGTGTCGCAATAAGGACATCTTATATTGCATCCTGCCAGTCTTACAAAAAAACAGGGGAAACCCGCGAATAAAGATTCCCCCTGAATACTGTAAAAAATATCGTTTACTTTTAAAATAAATTCGTCATTATTTTTTATTTTGCTCATTAACTAAATATAATATCTATTTGGATAATATATTGCAATGCCATTTTATAGCAAACTAAATAAGGTATTTTAAAACAGGAAATAATAAATAATCATTAGGAAATATAAAAACAAAACTATTCTTTTAAAATTTAAAAGGTATCGTAATAGAAAAAAGTCCCAATGTCATATCAGGACCATTTTTTGCGTGTAATGTTTTTAATAATCTTACATCGCCGATTATTCTGCCATAATGATAGGAAATTCCCAATCCGGTCATTAAAGTCTGATATCCGCTGTTCAAATACCCATATTTCAAATTTGCGGAAGATGCGCTAAGCGGATTAGTATTGAACCAACCATAATTCGCGCTTTGATTTTCAAAAACCGTTTCATTGAAAATCTCTAATTTTTTAAAAAAAATAAACCTTAGATAAGTGTTAATTATAAAATTATTTCCCGGATTTGTATAGCTCCCCGTGCCTGACGGTGATGCCGTTAAATTTGGGCTAGTAGTAGCAGGAGCTGCGACGGTAGCTTCCGCATAATTTATAGAATTATGACCAAGATTATAACTTTCGCCTATCGCATAATCCAAAGCTATACTAAATTTTTTATTAAATTTATATCCGGTTCCTCCGGTTAGAGCCAGTTCAAAATTAAATTCATCACTGCCTATATTATTGATAGAATTAGAATTCCAGTTATTAGGAATTACGGTAACGAGCATAGGCATAAAATTATATTTAAAACTTCCAAGTTTCTTGTGCCAGACCTCTACTCCATAAAAGATAACAGGACTTCCTATGCCGCTGTTGGTGATTTGATAACCATTTGAGTGCATAATATTAGGCTTACCGTTAGGCAAATTTTGCTGTATTGTATCCTGAACAGATTGTTTTCCGGCAGGCAAAGCAATTTCAAAAAAATTTACCTTTTTTAAGAATCTGTAAGTCCAGACAAAGGATGGAATAAACAGCAATTGTCTCTGGACCGGTTTTGAAATCAATTCGCCGTTATTATTATAAACCGAATTGAAACCTGCATACTGCAGTGCGCTGAAACTTATAAAAGTGTTCTTTTTATGCATGCTGAAGGCAAATGGATTCTGGTTTATGAAATTATTAGCTGTTCCGTCAGAACCTGCCGCAAAAGCGTTAACTGGATTTGAAAAACAAAACATAAATAATATAGCAGACAAAATAACGGCTGTTTTAATTTTTTTTATAACAAACATAAGCTGTTTCCTCTACTGAAAATTAATTAGAATAATTTACTCTTTATTTTCGTACTTTGTTCAGTTTAAAGTAATTTGATTAATTATACAAGATTTAGAAAAATATTAAAAATAATTTGATTAATTATACAAGATTTAGAAAAATATTAAAAATAATTTGATTAAAAAATTGAAATACGATAATTTTCATTTATAAATTTAAAAATTTAAACAACTTAAGGTGTTTTAAGATATTAACTTTGTTGTTTTTTTATTTTAATATGTTATAATGTAAAGATATAAGAGAAATAATGGAGGTAAAATGTTTGGAATAGGAACTCCCGAAATTATAATTATTATTGTAGTTGCTTTGCTGGTATTCGGACCTAAGCGATTGCCGGATATTGGAAAGTCTCTGGGGAAAGGTTTAAGGGAATTTAAAAAGGCTACTTCAGAGTTTAAAGACCAGATGAATAATCCGATGGATGACAAAATAGACGGTAAAAATGACACTGCAGAAGAGCATGATGATAAACAATTAACTAATAAACAAAATATTAATCCCCTAGAAAATCCTTTGTCCTCCGCAAAAAATAAATATAGCCGCGTAACAGCGAAAAAAACTTCTTCTGTAAAAAGAAAACAACCTGTAGAATCAACAGCTGTTAAATCAAAAAAAGCTGCTTCATCCAGTCATTCGGATGCAGAAGTAAAAAAACGCCAGCCTGCCGGAACCAAGTCGGCAGCTAGCAGAAAGGCTAAAAAAAAAGATACAGAAACAGTGCCGTCTAATAAATAATAGAGCGGTTTAGCTTTAGCGTGTTTATAGTAAATTAACTATTGCTTATCGATAAAACGACTATAAAAGAATGGCACAGCTATATCGATATACTTATTAAATATTTATGATTAAACAGTAAATATTTAAATATCCAGATTAGAGACATTCAAGGCATTGTCTTCAATAAATTTTCTTCTAGGTTCTACTTTATCTCCCATGAGTATATCAAACATCCCGTCAGCTTCAATAAGGTCATTGATATTGATTTGTTTCAGCATCCTTGATTCTTTGTTCATTGTAGTTTGCCAAAGCTGGTCGGGATTCATTTCGCCAAGACCTTTATATCTTTGAATGTGTATATTATTCGGTGTTTTTGATTTAATTAAATTATAGAATTCATTATAATTTTTTACCGTGATTGTTTCTTTTAAATCGGATTTGCTTTCTGCTATACATGAGATATTTGAAAAATCAATACTGTTAATCTCGTTTTTTAGTTTAAAGACGGTTTTGTAATCTGCTGAATTTAAAAAATCTTTATCTATATAAAAATTCGGCTGTTGAGAATTTTTAGAAACAAATAAGATTTTTATAAAATCTTCATAATTATCATCATTTACCAATTTTATACTATATAAAAACTCATTTGCAAAACTTTTTAGTTTACTTAAAACAATATTATTTTTTATAGCATCTTCATTGATTAAATCATTATCAGCTTCTATTTCTATATCGTTTTCGTTTTTGTTAAAATCACCGTTCCCGAAAATAGCCGACTTCGATAAGTCTGAAACATTAAAGTTATTTTCAGCTAAGTAACTTATAATTTCTTTACTATAATTTAATTTATTTATTTTATTTATTATGTTTTTATATTTTTTTATATTTAAAATTATATTTTTAATTTCATCCTTACTTAATATTTTAATATCTTTTTCATTTTCATTATTTTTATAATAAACATTGATATAATTAAGCGATTCTTCGTTAAGATATGCTTCTAACGAATCGTCATCCCTAAGATATATTTCTGAATTTCCTTTTTTTATGCCGTACAGCGGTGGTAAGGCAATATAAAGATAACCGTTTTCTATAATTTCCTTCATATATCTGTAAAAAAATGTCAGTAATAATGCTCTGATATGCGAACCGTCAACATCGGCATCCGTCATAATTATTATTTTATGATATCTTAACTTATTTATATCGAAAACCCTATCGTTATTTTTAGGATTTTCTGAATTATTAGATGATTTTTGATTTGATGACGCCGTAGTAATTCCTCCTCCAAGAGCGGTAATTAATATTTTAATTTCATCGCTGTTGAGGATTTTATCTAATCTTGCCTTTTCAACGTTTAAAATTTTACCTTTTAACGGTAAGATTGCCTGATATTTTCTGTCCCTCCCTTGTTTTGCACTGCCTCCGGCGGAATCGCCTTCAACTATATATATTTCACAATGCTGGGGGTCTTTTTCCTGACAGTCTGCTAATTTTCCGGGTAACGATGAATAATCAAGAAGATTTTTACGCCTGACAAGGTCTCTTGCTTTTTTTGCGGCTTCCCTCGCCCTTGCCGCTTCTAGCGATTTTTCTACAATTTTTTTACCGACTGACGGGTTTTCATCTAAAAATTCTGTCAGTCTTTCATTAACTAAAGATTCAATGATACCTTTAATATCGCTATTTCCCAATTTAGTCTTAGTCTGTCCTTCAAATTGAGGATTCGGCATTTTAACGCTTATTACCGCAACTAAACCTTCCCTTGCGTCATCGCCGCTTATTTGTATTTGCTGTTTTTTATCTTTTGCGTTTATAACGTTAGAAGTGTAATAATTATTAATAACCCTTGTGAGTGCGGATTTAAAACCTATAAGATGCGTTCCGCCTTCTTTGGTATTAATATTATTTACATACGAATATATTTGTTCGGCGTACCCGTCGTTATATTGAAGACCTATATCTACAATCACATCATTTTTTTGGGCAGATATTACGACCGGTTCTTTAAAAATAACATTTTTATTCTGGTCTATGTATTCTATAAAAGATTTTATACCGCCGTCATATTTAAAATCATGGGATTTAGAATTTATTTCATCAATAATATTTATATGAAGACCGGCATTTAAAAAAGCCAGCTCTCTCAACCTATTAGATAAAATATCAAAATCAAATCTTACGCTTTCCATAATAGTTTCATCGGGAAAGAATGTAATAACCGTACCTCTTTTATTTGTTTTCTCATACTTAGTTAAATCATTTAATGGAATACCTTTACTGTAATTTTGCCTGTAAACGTATCCGTCTTTATAAATTTCAAGGTCAAGCTGTTTTGATAACGCGTTTACTACTGAAATTCCGACACCGTGCAATCCTCCCGATACCTTGTATGTTTTATTGTCAAATTTTCCGCCTGCATGAAGCACAGTTAACACTACCTGAGCTGCCGATATTCCTTCGGTCTCATGTATGTCTACGGGAATTCCTCTGCCGTCGTCTGCCACGGTAACGCTTCCGTCAATATTCATTTTGACATAAATATTCTTACAATATCCGGCTAATGCTTCATCTATACTGTTATCTACGACTTCATAAACAAGATGGTGCAATCCGTCAATACCCGTTGAGCCGATATACATAGAAGGTCTTTTTCTGACCGCTTCTAAGCCTTCCAATACTTTAATATTAGAAGCATTATAGCTATCGTTTAAATTTTCCATATATTTTTCTTAATACCTCATAGGCATAAACACGCCTGTTAATTTATAATCAAATATGTTTAAATCCGTCTGATTCTTTAGTTTATTATTATCTTTATTATTGTCAATTAAAGGTTCAATAACTAAAGGCGTCGATATAGTATTAAATTTTAATATAATTTTTTCATCGTATATATTACTGATAAAATCAAGAATATATTTAGAATTTAATTTTATATTTATAGGTTCTCCGTCATATTCTATTTCTATTTCATCTACGGCTTCTCCCTGATTTGTTTGAATAGTTTTTATAATTAATAAATTTTTGATAAAACTAAACTCAACAGAATGAGATTTTTCTTCTGCTAATACATAAACTCTTTTTATAGAGTTTATTAATTCTGCTGTTTTTATAATTGCCGTTTTATAATTGTCTTTAGGTAATATGGCTTCGTAATTAGGATACTTGCCGTCTATTAATCGCGAAATAAAAGTTGTTCCGTATATAGAATTTATATTATTTTTATTATTAATTCCATCGTTTAATTTAAAAATAATATTATTTGAATTAATTGAAATATTAACAAAAACATCTTTATCATCCAAGTTTATTTTAATTAATTCACTAAGAATTTTTTTCGGTATTATTATACCTTCTTTGAATTTATTATATATAGAATCTATATTATCAAAAGATTTTTCATCAATTTTATTTATTTTATTATCTGCATTATTAAATAAAGGTATTTGGGCTAATGATAATCTATGCCCGTCCGTAGCCACGACTCGCAGATAGTTTTTTCCTTCTATTTCTAACAAGATAAAATAAATACCCGATAAACTTTTTTTAGTATCTTCAAGCAGCGATACTGCAAATATTACTTTATTTATTATAAATTTTAAAAACTTAAAATTAACGTTAAAATTATCATTAGTTTTAACATCTAAAAGTGTAGGATAATCTATTGCAGGTATAGTTGTCAGTTTAAAAATAATTTTTTTATAGCTTATTATAATAAGTCCTGTTTCAGTTTCTGTTATTTCAATATTTATATCTTCATTTTTATTGTTTTTACCGTCTTTATTATTTTTTTCGTCCGGAAACTCTTTAATTATATTATATAGTGTTCTGGCATTTAATGTAATTTTACCTTCGCTTATTATTTCAGCGCTGCAAAAATCTTTAATTGTTATTTCTAAGTCGGTAGCGCTTATCTTAATTAATCCGTTATTTTTATTATCTGAATTATCTGATATTACATCGCTGTTATTTATATCAGGTAATATTTTTTCATCTGAAGCAACCGATTCTATTAATAGATTAGACAATACCGGTAATGAGATTTTTTTTTCTGTGGCTCCTTGTACTACAAGAATACTTTTTAAAAATATATTTTTTTTGATTTTAAAATTGAACATTTCACCGTTTCCCTATTACTACTTATATATTAATAATTAAAAGATAATAATAGTAGTAATATACACTAAAAAGTTAATAAATAAAATAAGTATTTAAATTTATTTAATTCTGCCTGTCTAAATACATGTATAAATAATTGATGTTATTTAAACAATTTTGTTTAATTTTTAAAAATTTTTTAATTTTTAGTAAATTAATTTTAAATTCAACATATTTTTAAACAGTTTTCTGTTAATTAGAGACATAATTATATAAATTAAAATAATTTAATATTAAGAAAAGAAGGATTGTAGAAAAATATAAAATATATATAATTAATTTAATTAGTTGTAATTGTATTACATATATTATTTTTGTATTATTTTAATTATATTTTGAATGGTTTTTTCTAATTCTTTATCTTTACTTAAGTTTTTCTTAATTTTATCAACCGCATAAATAACAGATGAATGGTCTTTTCCGCCAAATTTATCGCCTATTTCAGGAAAAGATAAATCAGTGTTTGTTCTTATTATATACATAGCTATCTGTCTAGGAAGTACAAATTCTTTTAATTTTTTATTAGATTTTATTTCAGGTATTTTAATATTAAAAAAATTACATACTGTTTTAATAATAATTTCCGCAGTCATAGGCTTTTCTTCTTCTTTTATAAGATTAGACAAAGCTTCTCTTGATAAATCGAGCGTTATTTTTTTTCCTGTAAAAGACGAAAATGCCGCGACTTTTATCAAAGCGCCCTCTAATTCCCTTATGTTATTTGAAATTTTACTTGCAATAAAATAAATTATTTCATCGCTCATATCAATTTCATTAAGAAACGCTTTCTTTTTTAATATTGCTACCCTTGTTTCAAAGTCCGGCGGCTGAATATCGGCTATTAACCCCCATTCAAACCTTGACCTTAATCTTTCTTCTAAACTGACTATATTTCTTGGTATTTTATCGCTTGAGACTACAATCTGTTTTTGGTTTTCATATAAAGCATTAAATGTGTAAAAAAATTCTTCCTGGGTTCTTTCTTTTCCGGCAATAAATTGGATATCGTCAATTAACAGCACGTCGACGTTTCTATATTTATTTCTGAAATCTACCATTTTATCATCCCTTATAGACGATATCATTTCATTAGTAAATTGTTCCGATGAAACCAAAAAGACATTTAATTGTTTTTCTTTAATTATTTTATTACCTATTGCATTAAGAAGATGTGTCTTGCCAAGACCGACGTCGCTATAAATAAACATAGGATTATAAGTATGTCCGGGAAGATTTGCAACAGCAAAACATGCCGCATGCGCAAATTGATTTCCAGAACCTATAACAAAATTTTCAAACGTATATTTAGTATTAAGATTTAAATAATGCTTTTTTATATTTTTTAACTGATTTAACTGAGAAACATCTGTTTTTTTTTCTTTATTTCCGTTGGTGTTGTTACTGTATGTTTCATTGGTAGAATTAGATTCGTTATCTGTATAGTTATCTTTTTTATATTTATACTTATCTGCTATATCATTATTGAAATTATTTATATTTTCATTATCTATTTTATTTTTTTTAGATTTATCGGATGGAAAAAAATCATCTAAACCTGAAATTTTAGTTTCAACAACGCTGTTTTTAATTTCCTCGTTTATATTAAATGAAATATTTAATTCATCATTACTGTATTTTTTCCATAAATTTAAAATAATTTCCTTATATGATTCAATAATAATGTCCTTATAAAATTTATTAGGCACAGAAAATATTATGGTGTTATCTTTAATATTAATATTTGAAGGAGAAAACCATAAATTAAAATTTTGAGCACCTATTTCTTCTTTTAAATTATTTAAGAATTGTTCAGAAAAATCATTTGCCATATTAGGTAAGATAATAATAAGTTTTTAGTTAGAATTAAACATATTTGTTAACAGCTGTTGATAGGTCAATTAACTTAATAAAATTAACAAGTTATATATATAAAATAAAATAATTATTTAATTATTTAACAATCCTGTAACAATTTTTATAAACAACAAATTATAATAAGATTTTTTAATTATAATTAAAAAATTTCCAATTGTAAAACATAATATCTTTAAAAGCTGAATATAGCCGCATATATTTTAAAGTATATAAATAATATTGTATAATGTTTTGCTAAAATTTAGCAATGACGATTATAAGATTGTAATATGCGGCAATTATATAATATAAATTAGCTAATATTGTATAAATCTAATAAATATAATAAATATATTTAAATTTTTAACTAAAAATTTATTGACATTAATCTAATGATTTGATTAAATCTATAGGTTGAGTATTATAAAATTATTAATAAAAAACGGAGATAGTTATGAAAAGAACTTTTCAACCAAGTAATTTAAAAAGAAAAAGGACACATGGATTCTTAGGCCGTATGGCAACAAAGGCAGGAAGATTAGTAATTGCCAGGAGAAGAAGGAAAGGAAGAAAAATTCTTGTTCCTATTATAAGTTCTAAATAATTTATAAGTTCTGAATAATAACGTATAATGTCTTTAGAAATCGGCTACAAATTCGGTAAAGATTATCATTTAAAAAATAAAAAGGAAATTGATAGAGTTTTTAAAAACGGCAAAAAAAGGATAATGAATGATGTAATAATTTTTTTTAATCATTCCGCAGCTTTTAAATATGCAGTAGGTTTTAAAAAACATAAATTTAAAGCAACTGAAAAAAATTATATAAAAAGAAAAATAAAAGAATATTTAAGACTTAATAAATTTTCTTTGAAAAATTTTAGCTGTGTGATTGTTATATTACGATATCCTGTGTCTTTTCAGCCGTTATACAGTAGTCTTAATTTCTTAATTAAATAACAAATGTTTAATAATTTACCGGAAAAAATAAAAAAATTTTCAATCGGCAAAGTTACGATTAATTTATTTTTTATTTTTTTAATTAAAATATATAGAAAGTTCGTATCGCCATATTTAGGTAATAACTGTAGGTTTTATCCGACTTGTTCCGAATATGCCGAAGAATGTTTTAAATCCTTTAATGTTTTTAAAGCGCTGTATCTTTCTCTCTACAGAGTTCTAAGATGCAATCCTCTTTCTAAAGGCGGTTATGACCCTGTTGTTCATAAACATTAACATAACAAAATATGATTTATAATATTATAATTTAATAGGCGGCTATTTTTTGGAAAAAAGAGTTATAATTGCGGTTATTTTATCTATTGCTTTAATTGTAGGATGGGGATATTTTATGCCTCAGCCTGCAAAAAACAATGTCAAGGCGCCGTTAACAAATAATAAAAAACTTAGCAGCAGCGCCTCTTCTTCAAATTTAAAAATAAATTTAAAAAAATCAGCCGTAAATTTTAAAAATAAAAAAAAATTAAATATTTCAGTAATCCCAGAAAAAAAAATAGTTTTCCGGAATAAACTTTTAAGAGCGGGTTTTTATATTCCTGCAGGTTCTATATATTCTTTAAGCTTAAAAAAGTATTACTACAGTCCAAACAATATCAAAGATAAGGTTAATCTCCAAAATGCCTCAAAAATAAATCAGGTCATTAATTTTATCCCATCCCAAAAATTTTCTTCAATAAAATTTATAGGCAAGAAGATTAAAAAAGATTCTTTAAAATTTATTTATGAAATTAATAAAAAAATTTTACTGATAAAAAAATATGAATTTTCGAAAAAGCATAATAAAAGATATTTAATTAAATTAATAATATATGCTAAAAATATATCTAAATTGCCTGTGCTGTTCAGAGGCAACTTAGATTTGTCGGCAGGTCTGAACCCCGATATAAAAGGGAAAAATAATTATTTAAATTATTCCTCTATAATATATATAAACAATAAAACAATTACTCCAAACAGCATAAAACCGCTCAAATATACGGGAAATATCTCTTTCGCAGGCTTCAGCTCAAAATATTTTTTATTATCGGTTGTAAATCCGGGCAATAGTGCGGTTTATTATCAGCACAACAATATTGCCGCGTATAAATTTCATAAAAAATTATTAATCGCCCCAGGTAAATCTAAACAATTTATATATAATATTTTTGCAGGTCCTAAAAAACTATCGCTGCTGGACCCGGTAGCATACAATGTTTCTTCTACATTAAATTTCGGATTTTTCAGTTTCCTTGCCATACCGCTGCTTCATATTCTGGAATTTTTTTATAAATTCGTTCATAATTACGGACTCGCTATTATTTTATTGGTGCTCTGTATAAGAATCGTATTTTATCCGCTTACATATACAGGATTTAAATCTATGAAGCAGATGCAAAAATTAACCCCTAAAATTAATGAATTAAGAGAAAAATATAAAGACAATAAAGCTGAGTTAAACAAGCGTATTATGGAAATGTATAAAGAAAGCAAGGTTAATCCTTTAGGCGGATGTTTGCCTATGTTATTGCAAATACCGGTTTTTTACGGTTTATATACAACCTTAGGTACTTCAATCCAGCTGAGAAACGCTCCGCTTATATTATGGATTCATAATCTTGCAGCACCCGATCCTTACTATATTTTGCCAATACTTATGGGTGTGACCATGTTAATCTCTCAAAAAATGAATCCTATGGTCGGCGATCCTACACAGGCTAAGATAATGCTGATTCTTCCCGTTGTTTTCACCTTTATTTTTATTAATTTTCCCGCCGGACTTCTTTTATACTGGACCGTCAATAATATCCTGACAATTGTTCAGCAATATATAATAAATAAAAAGTTTGCCTGAGTTTAATGATTATATAGAACCGATTATTATTTTCTTGTTTACGGTTTAATGATATAATCGTTCCTGTGCTTTATTACGCATTTAAAATATTTATCTATCGCTATTTAACCCTAAACGATAATATGATATTGACTTAATGATGTACTGTATAAATAAGCAGCAAAGAAATATAAATATTAAACATATCTTGCCATTATGTATTCAATATTAAACAATGAATTAGATACTATCTGCGCTATATCAACCCCTGAAGGCGAAGGGGCCGTCAGCATAATCCGCACATCAGGCAGTCTTTCAATAGATATTTGCAACAAAATTCTTAAATTTAAAACGACGGCTCAAACAAATTTTACTGCTTCAGATTGCGAACCTAAAAAATTTTACGTATGCAATATTTATGATTATTTTATAAATGCCGTAATAGACGAAGCCGGTTTTGTTTTCATGAAATCTCCAAATTCATATACAGGGGAAGATATTGCCGAAATTTATCCGCACGGCGGAGTTTTTAATACAAGATATATTTTAGAATTAATAATAAAATCAGGCGCAAGGCTTGCTTATAACGGAGAATTTACAAAAAGAGCCTATATAAATAAAAAAATAAATTTAATTCAGGCAGAATCAATTTTAGAGATAATTAAAGCAACATCCGTCAAATCACTATTGATTGCTAATAATGAATTGAACGGGAAGCTCGAAGCCAAGCTTAATATCATTAAAGATAATTTTTTATATATTTTAGCGTCAATTGAGGCGCTGATAGATTTTCCGGAAGAAGAATTTGAAGACATTAATAAAATGTTCCTGCAAAAAGGCAATGAGCTTAAAGAGGTCATAGAATATATGATAAATTCCTACAATGAATATGAGGCTAACAAACAGGGGTTAAATGTTGTTATAGCCGGAAAGCCGAATGCCGGAAAATCCAGCCTTTTAAATAAATTATTAAAAAAACAGAGGGCAATTGTAAGTGATAGTCCTGGCACAACCCGCGATTATATTGAGGAAAGCCTTTTTTTATTTAATAAGACTTTAAAAATAATCGATACGGCAGGACTTAGAATATCAAGCGATAATATCGAAAAAGCGGGGATTGATTTTACATACGAAATTATTAAACAATCAGATATTATTCTGTATCTGATAGATATTGCAGAAGGGCCTGATTTAAATTATGTAAACGAAGAAGATTTGGAATTTGTTAAAAATTGCGATAAAAATAAAAAACTGATATTAGTTTTCAATAAAACCGATAAACTGTCCAAAGCTGAGCTCATAGAGAAAAAAGCTTATATTGCAGAACAGATTGAGAGCAAATTCGGCATAAATTTTATTTCAGCCGATGCGCAAGCCGGTGACGGTGGCGAATATTTTGTCAAAAATATATGCAGCAAGAATAATATAAATATGAATGAAAATATTTCAGGCATTTTTTTTATAAGTACCGAAAATGATTTAAATATAAACGCATTAAAAAAATATCTATACGATTTAATGCTTAAAATTGAATCGGCTTTGCCGGAAAATATTGCAATTACAACAATAAGACAGAAGAACCTTCTTGAAAAATCTCTGCTCTGTCTCAATAATGCTATAAATACTTTTAATAATGCAGAGCCATACGAAATTATATCGATAGAGCTGAGAGACGGGATTAATTTTCTTGAAAATATTATAGGGAACGTAACAAACGAGGATGTGCTGGATACATTATTTAAAGAATTCTGTATAGGCAAATAATCTATCGGTTTGCATTACAATATAAATATAAATAATAATAATATATTAATAAAATAATGAATAAGAATGATTTTGATATTATCGTAGTAGGAAGCGGACATGCAGGCATAGAAGCATGTCTTGCGTCTGCGAGGATGGGTCTAAATACGGCGGTTGTAACTATTAATCTGGACAATATCGGTCAAATGTCGTGTAATCCTGCAATAGGCGGACTTGCCAAGGGTCATTTAGTAAGAGAAATTGACAGCCTTGGAGGAGAAATGGGGCGGGCAACCGATACAACAGGCATTCAGTTCAGAACCTTAAATACAAAAAAAGGACCTGCGGTCAGGTCGTCACGTGCTCAGGCGGATATGTTTCTATATAAGCAATATATGAAAATCGTACTGGAAAATACTGAAAATTTAACATTGATACAATCGATGGCAGATTCTTTAATAGTTGAAAACAATGTGGTTAAAGGCGTGGAATTATGGACCGGGGATAAACTTTTTTCCGGCGCAGTGATATTAACCACCGGAACTTTTTTAAGGGGACTCGTTCATATCGGACTTTTTAATTATAAAGCCGGAAGGGCAGGGGATTTTGCCTCAAATAAATTATCCTTAAGTCTGAGTAGGAACAATTTGGAATTGGGCAGACTGAAAACGGGAACAACGCCGAGATTGGACGGCAGAACTATTTCATTTTCTAAGCTTGAAGAGCAGCGCGGCGATGATGGTTTCACCCCTTTTTCGTTATCCAGCAAAAAAATTGAAAACAAGATAAGCTGTTTTATTACATATACTAATGAAAAGACGCACGATATTATAAAAGGGAATTTGGATAAATCTCCATTATATTGCGGAGTTATTAAAGGTACCGGACCAAGATACTGTCCTTCCATAGAAGATAAAGTCGTCAGATTTAAAGACAAAGAGAGGCACCAGATTTTTCTGGAAAAAG
>JAJYQS010000094.1 GCA_021794475.1 bacterium
TTAAACTCATGTCAGGCAGCGGCAAACCCAATGCATATGCTGTCTGAACGCAGATATACCCCGACAAAACAATGGCGGAAACCGATAAGACAATTTTTTTAGAATTTAATTTAAAATTTTTAAAATTCCCGTTAAAAATTTTCTTATGATTTATAAACTCTGTAAACATGAATAGATACCTCCAAATTTATATTAGTTGACTTTTAGCATGCATTATACAATATGTGCAATTCTTATTAGCCGATATATGGTATATTAAATTACGCCAAGCGTTCTATATATAACAGTCAAAGACATAATCATATGCTTTTATTTATTTTCGTTTTTAGTTTTCGGTTTATTTTAACCCGTATGGACCATTTGGATATTCGGATGCTAAAATTTCGAGTCTTTCTCTTAAAGTTTTATCAGGGTATTGAGCCGCGATTTTATTTTCCAGTTCTTCATCTTCCGATGATTTACAGTATAGCCAGTATTCAAAAGGGTCAGGCTTATTCATAATAACCGCCGCATCTTTTCCAAACTTTAGAAAATATTCGGCATAATGCCCTTTAACCACTTTTAGATTTTTTACTGTTTCAATTTCTTTTTTGCTTAATCCGCAAATCCTCAAATCATCGGGAGAAACATCTGCATCAAGCTGGCAGAAGATTTTAACGGTAGAATTTTCAATTATACTTTTCCCTACGTTTCCGGTCTTTAAAAGATCTGACGGTTCCTGAGTTATACTCCATACCAACGATCCCCATTTTGCCGAAGTTTTATATAAATGCATAATTAACTCCGCTATTTTAGGGTCGTTCATAAATTCCCAGCATTCGTCATAAAAGAAAAATACCCTGGCATTTTTATCGTACATCTTTTTAAAAGATAAATTTTTTATTATAGCAAAGACTATTTTCTGTAAATCTTCATGTCCTTTTAATTTTTGCAGGTCAAAAATAACTATTTTATTATCTATGTTTAGACCGCCTTTTCTGTTTAGCAAAATACTATACGGAGAACTTATATCCGTCCATTGAAAAAGATTTTTACCCATTTCCATAGCCCTTCTTTTGTCTTCTGCGTCTCTTGCCTCGTTGTAATTAAACAAAACGTTGTTAATATCTGAAATAATCGGCATGTCATTTTCATCTCTAATATAATCGTATGATGCCTGTATTGCCCTTGCTATAATCGTTTTATCATTCGGCGACAAGCTTCTGTCCGGTTCTGCCATGATACCTATTATGCCTATTAAAAAAACCATAATATCGGGGTTAAATATTTCTTCTCCGTTAATATGTTTAATAACATATTTTTTTGGAGGAAAAGGGTTTAAAGAGTACGTGCCGTCCATATCAATTTCGAAATAGTCTCCGTCAAAGAGCCTGCAGAATTTTTTATATGTGCCTCCTATGTCAACCCCGATAATATGATAATTATCGCCTGATAAAAAAAAGTTAGATAAAAATCCATTCAGCATAAACCCTTTGCCGCTTCTAGTTTTTCCAAAGATAACGCCATGTTTTGACGGCAATCTGTTATTATACAAATCTAACTTGACCGGCTCAGACCTGTTATTTTTTAACGGTATAGAGCAATTTTCAGTTCCTCCGAATCCTTTATGCAGCGGAAAAAATGAAGCTGCTGCAGGGGAAAGCAAAGTTTTGAATCTTCTGTTAAAAAAAGACTGACCAGGAAAAAATGATAAAAATAGATTATGATGTTCCATATTGTCTATTATTCCTTCCATAAAATTAAAATCTTTAAAGGATTGCAGAATTTTCAAAGCCATATAGTCCAATTCCCGTAAATTTTTAGATTTTATTCTGGCGCATAAAGATATATTAACGGCTTTTTTTTGGAGTTTTGATATTTCAGCTAAAAATTCATCCATCTGGGATGTTATATTTGTCCCCTTATGGTCAACATAGCCGCCGTTGACGGCATCCGTTAAACTTGCTTTAATATTTCTTTCAGACTGAATTTTATTAATTATTTTTTCCTGCTCAGGTATATTAAAAGAGACCTGAATATCAAACGGAAAAAATTTTTTTACATCGTTTGATTCCAAATTAAGTATTTTTGCTATGCCGAATGAATCCGTCTGCGAAGGAAGTTTATGCATATTAATAAATTTAAAGTAATAGCCGTCAATATAAAAATATTCTTTATTTATTTCTGCAGGTGAAAATATCAGAGAACTTCTGAATGTTGCTTCGTTCAGTATATTGTTATAAAACGGAGCGTTAATATGCAGAGCTCTTTGCGGATTAAGTTCTTTATAAAAATAATCGACTAATTCCTGATTGGACATTCTTTTTATTTTTATATTTAATCTTGCAGAAAAAAAACTTAAATTATTTTCAATATTTTCCATTTTTTTTAGCATATACTCAAACTCCTTCTCTGCGCGGGCTCTTGAATGTTTATTAAGCGCATCTTTTGGTTTAACTGTAATCAGATTGGCTGCAAATTGGGATAATCTTGAAAATAAATTTATATTATTGACGATGCCCGGTTTGAAACCGGATATTGTGCAAAAAAGAAATATATCTATTTTTTTCATCAATTCTGTATGCAAAGATTTAATCTTTTTTTCTTTTATAAATAAATATTTTTCCGGAGGGTGTGAATTATTTATATAATTTGATATAAAATTTTCATCAGAATCTGATATTTTATAGAACCATTGAAGCGAGATATCTTCGTTTAATAAATTTAATAAAATATCGTTAATATAGGCAGTATCGTTAACTATTTCATCGTTTGCGAGAAAATAATCTAATCCCTGTACGGCGAACCCGACAGTCAACGAACCGTCTATGCCGACAATAGTATCTTTAAATATGCTTAATAGATTGATATAATTATTTAAAGAATCATACTGATTTTGTTTTTTTAAAATATTATTTATTAACATATTTTATTATTCTATTGATTAATTTAATATTGAAGGTTATCGGTTGATTAAGTTATTTTTTTATTTATTTTTTTAATTTTTTGACTGACAAGCCGTAATTTTCAATAATATTTTTTGTATCGGCAATATCGCGCTGCGGTTCAAGAACAAATAATTTTTTTGTTATAAAAAAATAATTTATTAATGTAGTTGTATATAAATCAGGTTTACCTTTTTTGTATTTTTTAAGAAAAATAAACATTAAAAGGTCTAATATAATCGCTGCAAGAATTTCTTTCCTAAGCAGTAATATAATGCCCATGGTCAGAAAAATATATAGTCCCCAGTCGTATAGCTCTAAACCCAATTTTGTTACTTTTTCGTGAATGCCTCTGTGTATTTTAAAAACTGTAAAACTCATTTGAATTTATATAGTTATATATTTTTAATGAAATTTAATAAAATTTATAAAATTTAAATGAAAAACAAAAATTTATCAGTATAGTTTTATGCAGATATAATGCTTAACCTAACTGTTTAGCTTGTTAATTTATATGTGTTATTTTATTTGATGTACGCTCGGTTATTTTATGGCTGTCCGACCGTACTTGCACCGTTTCCTGCGCCTATAGTTATTCCGTTCGCAGCTCCTCCGGCATTTTGG
>JAJYQS010000053.1 GCA_021794475.1 bacterium
TATCGTAATTTCGTCCGTAAAGTGCTTTGAAAGCGACGGAAATTTTTTAATTAATGCAATGTCGAATTTTTGTTCGAGTCCCCATAAGTTGACAATCCTTTCGTAAAAAGGATAGTTCTCGCACAGCTTTAAATCTGCTTCTCTGATTGCTTTGATAATGCTTTTCATTTTTTGCCCCCTTTGATTTTCTTTATTGCCGTAATATTTTTGAATTTTTAGCAAGTGAACTACTCTCCAATAAATTGGAGAGCTTCCTGTTTCGACGTATGGCGACTATACACGATACTCTGTGTACCCGCCGGAGCATACTCCACAGGCGTTAATTCCGGCAGTTCCTGCCGTATTTTTATTCCTTCAAGGAAAAGGTTTTGAGAAGCGGCACCGTCCCTGTCGTGAGTAGTTCCGCACTCTGGGCATACCCATAACCTTTCTGATAATTTCAGTTCCTTATAGACATACCCGCAACCGGGAACAGGGCAGGTCTTGGACGACGAGTAAAACCTGTTGACTTTATGAACATTCCGTCCGTGCCAGTCTGCTTTATACGCAAGCATACCGGCAAAACTGCCCCACCCTGCGTCGCTAATAGACTTGGACAAATGCCTGTTCCTCACCATTCCCCTGATATTTAAGTCTTCAATGACGATAACTTGGCTATCGTTTATCATCTTTGAAGACAACTTATGTAGAAAATCCTTTCTCTGATTACCTACTTTTTCGTGTAACACCGACAGTCTCTTTCTGAATTTAACTTTATTTTTTGAGCCTTTCGTTTTTTTGGCAAACTGCCGGTTGAGCTTTTTAAGTTGAGCCTGCGCTCTTATTAAGTATTTAGGATTGTCAACCTTAATAGTTACGGCATTATTTGCGTCCTCGCCGGAAGTGATTGCCGCAAAAGACTTAATACCTACATCGGTGCCCGATACCTTGTTTGTTTCAGATAACGGCGCAAATGTTTTTTCTACCAGCATGTTGACATAATATTTACCCGATTGATTTTTTGTTATGGTAATAGACTTAACGGTTTCATTTACCCTTCGGTGAAATTTAACTTTAATGCCGGATTTCAGTTTGGGGATCGATAGGATACTATCTATTACACCAAAGTGTTGCGGAACCGATATGGAATTAGAATCCGTCTTTTTTTTGAAGTTAGGAAACTTAGACCTATGCTGAAAGAAATTACGATAGGCGGCGTCTAAGTTCTTTAGGCTTGCCTGCAAGGATTGAGCGTTGCAACCTTTAAGAAACGGAAAGCCTTTTTTTAGCAAGGGGATTATTTTTTTAGATTCATAATAATTAAACTTAATATTATGAACCTCATAGAGATTAACGGCTCTTTCTAAGAAGAAATTATAGACGAACCTGCTGGAACCGAGCTGGTTATCGAGAAATGCCGCCTGCTCTTTATTGGGGTAGAGCCTGAATTTGTATGTATATTGTTTAATCATTTTTTCTGATCTTCGATATATTTTTTAATTACGTCTTCGGACAACGAACCTATTGTTTCTATATAAAAAGATGGATTCCATAGATGCCCCTTCCATAACTGACTTTTAATTTCTGAAAATTTTAATAATATTTTTCTCGCGGTAATTCCTTTTATCATTTTGACGATATATGAAGGCGATATTTTCGGATGAGCCGATACAAATAAATGAATATGGTCTTTTTCGCCTATTTCTACCATTTCTACCGTAAATTCCTTTTCTTCTGCTATCTGTAATATTAAGTTTTTTATATAATGTTCTATTTCCCGCGTTAAAACTTTTCTACGATATTTGGTAGAAAAAACAATATGATAATTACAATTATATACACAAGTTCTTGCATGTTTTAAATTGTTTTTCATTATGTATATAGTATAACATATATTCTATAATAATCAAGCAATAAATAAGAAAAGAACAATGCATATGGTCTGCTTTCATCTCCCCTTTAAAAAAGGGAGGATTTCGCAGTTTGTCCTAAATCGTCTATTTCTTGCTTTCTTTTAGAATTAAGATTAGCAAGATAATCTTTGAAATCTTTAGTAAAGAAAAACCATCTTAAATCTGAGATATTGCCGTTTAAATTGGTATTTAGCTTTTCAATTATACTATGTAAATCTATAAAAAAAGATACGCCATAATTCTTTGAGGCGTCTCCGTAAACAGCATGTGTTTTATAGGGTTCGTGGCATAATATGGCATTAGAACCAGTATGATATACCCTGCAATTAAAAGGTCTATAAGAGTAAATCGAGCAATCTTTCTTTTTGCTTAAAAAAGGGCAAGGATGGTAAATATTTCCGCTGGTTAATATTATAGCATTCTTTTCGTTTTTATTGTTTGGATTTATCGAACTGCCTGTTTTTTTTGCGATATATATAGCTTCAAGATAGGTTGTTTCTACAAGAAAATTACAGCAAACCGAACATCCGCGAGAGCAATTTGTAAACGTTTTTACGAACTTATTGAATTTATCTATAAAATCGTAAATATCTTTAAGCATTTTTAGTGCATTCGCAATATCGTAATTTTGATAATTTTTAATTTTATCAATTAAATCTTCATAATTTTTTACAAGATATTGCGGAATATCTGGAAGATTTTGGTTCGTATTTTCTTTCATAAGATAAAACAATAATAAAATATTGTTAAAGTATTAAATATTTCTCCAGTTAGCAAAATTATCCTTACGATAGTCGTCAGTCCATCTTGAACTTACGTTTTTCTGTTTGCTCATATTATATGCATTAATACCCATATATTCTTTAGTTTTTTCTAAATTTTTTACCGAAACGTGTTCTTTGTCCGAGTTTTCGCGCCAGCCATAAAAGTATATTTTATCAGCTTCTTCGACATCTCTTTTGTATTTTGCAATATCTGCGGGTTTTACAATGATTGTATTTTTAATACTTTGAGGTATTTTTTTATTAAACGCGGTTAAAAAATCTATTGGTTTGAACTTATGTTCGGGGTCATATTTAATATTAAAAGATTTAATAATTAAATCATATATATTTCCATCGAAACTTTCTTTAACGGTAAAGTTATTGTCTAATTTTAATTCAAAATATTTGTTGTTATGTTTAATTCCAAAAACGAGGCGCATGGGGTTTTCGTCTATAAAAAAAAATACATCGGCTTCAACATGGTTATAGATAAATAAAAATTTAACTCTTAATTTACCTTGTTTAACCATATCATTGTATAATTTAATAATATTTGTAAGCTGCATTTTATTATTATATCAAATATAAGATAAATTTCTATATATTCTGCCATACCCAAACGACCCGACCTATTACGAAGTGATCCCCGTCGGTAATTTCTTCTTTTTTAATAAATATATCGTGAAATTTAGGATTTTCAGATTTAAGCGTTATGCCGTCCCTGTCTTTAATTACATATTTTATTAAAGCGCCTTCGTAGTCTAAATTAACGCAATAAATATAACCGGATACAAGTTCTCTATAGTTTAAATCAATCCCCACGTAAGAACCGT
>JAJYQS010000031.1 GCA_021794475.1 bacterium
ATAACGCAAAACTTAGAACTGCGAAAAATCCAAAAACTAAAATATAAAACACGGATTTTTGGTTCCGACCCGGCCGATTCAACCTTCGCTTTTCTATCCTGCTAAATGTGTTCATACCTCTCTCCTCGAAACTTAATTAATGTTATTTAATAAGATCTATAAGACCTAAAACACAAAAGGAAAATATTTTTAAGATATTAGAAAGAGTATAACAAAAGATTATTACGATATTATTACAGATATATTAAATTTTTGTTACAATTAGAATAATAGCCGGATAAGATAAAACAGGAAATAAATTATAAAGATAGTTTATAATATTTTAAAGGTTACATTTTTTAATATTTTAAATATCTACACAAACACATCTTCAAAACCGTTTGCGTATTTATCCCTGTCCGTCAGCGGGTCAATACCCCAAAGATTTTCAATATATTTAAGCACTGAAGCGTGTTCATGCCTTACATTGGAAATATATCCTTTTTTTGCAAACGGTGAAATAATTATACATCCCACTCTCATTCCAAGACCGTAATAATCGACAACAGGAGGCACTACATGGTCGTAAAATCCTCCGCACTCATCCCAGTTTAGAAATATTGCCGATTTTGAAAATAAAGGGCTTTTCCTTAACGCTTCGATTCTTTTTACTGAATATAACATACCTGTTTTAACGTTTGCAGGAGGATGTTCGGAATGCGCAAAATCCGGTACGAGCCAGCTGAACTGCGGCAGAGTTCCCTTTTTTATGTCTTCAAAATATTCTTCGGCGGGTCTTATTTTATTCCATAAATTTTTGTCTTTTATAAAACTTTCAAACCATATGACAGGCACCCAGTGATGAATATATTTTGCAGGGTTTGGCCATCCTTCAACGTATATTTTCCATGAAATTTTAGCTTTTTCAAGTCTGTTAAATATAGTAGGGAATTCATACGGCCTTGACGGTTTTAAATCTGTTATATGGCCGTTAGACTGCGCTGCAATCTGATAAAGCCTGTTAGGCTGGGTAGGTGCCATTATAGAATGAAAATAATTCTGGCAAAGCGTATAATTTTTTGCGTAATAATAATAAGGGGTAAGAGCTTTTTTTGTATCGTAATAGCCCATGATAACTCTATAATCATTTACCGGCTGATTTATACCGTTCAGGAAATATCCGTCCATTTTTCCGTTGTTATAAATCGTATGCAGGGCTTCCCATGAATGGTTAGGGTCTATATGCTCCGGCGCAATGTAATGAAAGCCTAAATCATACGGCTTAATACTCCCGTCCATGCCGTTTGTTATGCCGAGCTCTAATATTCTTTTCGGCTGTCCGTTTATGGTTGCGTCCATCATACCGAAATAATGGTCAAAACTTCTGTTTTCCTGCATTATTAAAACTACATGCTCAGGTTTTTTAAATTTTAATACGGCGGAATCTGGTGCGCTGCCGCTATTAGTTTTCGCATCTGCTTGTTTCACGCTTAAACCGCCTGCAACCATGCTGCCCACAAGACCGGATGCGCTTAATTTTATAAAATCCCTCCTGTTCATGCGTCTGCTCCTTTGTAATTAGCGTCATTAGTACTTTTATATTTATATTTTACTTTTATTTATATTTATATCTATATTTTATTTTATTTCTGTCGCTATTTTTATGCATATCAATTCATTAATTTCTAATATTAACACACAAAATGTTAAGATTTTATTACAGTATTGTTAAATATTTGTTAAGGTTTTATTGCGGCATGAGATAGTTCAGGCGTTTTGGATAAAAATTTTTAAATCCGTTATAGTATGTGATATAATAATTAAGATTTATTTCGCAATATTAAATCTTAACATTAAATTTACCATTATATTATATAAAAAGAGGCAATCTTATGAAATCTTTTACTATTTACAATCCCGTAAAAATACATTTTGGAAACGGCATGCTTGCTCAAGCAGGAAGTATAGCCAAGAAATATTCGGATAATATATTAATAGTTACCGGAAAAAATTCCATGCAAAAAACCGGGACGTTAGATAAACTCGTCAAAATTTTAAAAGAATCAGGTATAACGGTAACTGTTTACGACGGTATAACTCCTAACCCTACCGCAACGGAAATTGACGAAGCCGCAAAAATAGCAAAGCAAAAAAAGGTTGGGCTTATAATAGGTTTGGGCGGCGGAAGTCCGCTTGATTCGGCAAAGGCAATAGCGGTTGCGGCAAAAGGAGATATCCCGGTATGGGAATACCTAAAAACTCCGGCCAATGATGCGCTTCCGATTATAACTATAGTTTCAACTTCAGGAACCGGAAGCGAGGTAAACAGGTATTCGGTTATGACTAATCCTGCGACAGGCGAAAAACCCGGTTTCGGTTATGAATGTATGTATCCGAAAGAGGCTATAATAGACCCCGAAATTACTTCGTCAATGCCTCCGTATGTCACGGCTGCGACAGGTTTTGACGTTTTTGTCCATATTTTTGAAGCGTTTACCGGAAAAGCAAAAAACGAGTTTTCTTCGGCATACTGCATGCAGGCGTTTTATCTTTTGAAAGATAATTTGATTAAAGCATACAGCGAACCCGATAATATGCAGGCAAGGGGTGATATGGCGCTAGCTTCGGCACTTGCAGGTCTCGCCATAGATATCTCCGGCGTCAGCATAATGCATGCAATGGAGCATCCGGTATCGGGAAATTATCCTAATATAGCGCACGGAGCAGGGCTTGCCGTTCTTGCGCTCGAATCGATGAAATATAATTTGAATGCGTGTAAAAGAGATTATATACTTATAGCGCATCATTTCGGAATTAAAAGAGCTGATAAAAGCGATGATGAATATGCAATGTCTTTAATAGAAAAAACAAAAGAGATACTTACCGCCTTAAATCTTAATGTAAGACTTAAAGACCTCGGCGTAGAAAAAGACAAACTTCAAAAAATTGCTAAAGAAGCTTTTGCTACCATGGGATTTGCTATAGACAATAATCCTGCGGTAATTGACGAGAAAGGAGTTTTAAAACTGCTTGAAAATAGCTATTGATTAGTATGTAAGTAATTTTATAATTTTGATATTTCAAAAACAGAACCCTATGAATTTGATTTAATGAACATTGTTTCTGAAAATTATAATATGATGATTGAAATGGAAAACATTTCGGATATTGCATTGTTAGATACTAATAGTTTATCAGTTTTTGGACAAAAAATTAATAAATATTTTAATCCTGATAAAGATTTATCGTTTTTTCTGGCTAAAAAAGAAAAAACGGAATATATTTACAACGTTGTTTATTTAGAAGGAAACCCTTAAAATCATGACGATAACAGCAGGTATAACGCCTATGCCAAGCATAAATCTCCATGCATTAATACCCAAAGGGAACAAAGAAGCGGCAATCAATGATGAAAAAACAGAGCCGATACTGAAAGAAAGCCCCGCGAATGCTAGATATCTGCCTCTAAGTTTTTCAGGCGCCATTTCGGCTATGTAAGAATTTGATATCGGATAATCCGCCCCGATTGCAACGCCTAAAACAAGTCTTGATAAAAAAAGCATCAAAAAGTTGACAGAGAAAGCGGATAAAAGACCGAATACTATAAACATAGCCATATTAGCTATGTAAACGGATTTTCTTCCGAATAAATCCCCTAGTTTTCCAATAAACACGGCGCCGATTATGCTTCCTACAATAACCGAACCTATTATAAGCGCCGAACCTGAGGCGCTTAGATGAAAATAAGTATCTATGAGAATAATTGCAAAAGCTATAATGGTTAAAGAATAGCCGTCGAGGAACATTCCCGCCGAAGAAAGCAAAAGAAGTCTTAAAGGGCGAATGTGAATATTATTAGTATTAGAGTCAGCAGCAATATGAGCTGTTTTAGGATTTATAAAAGTCAATTTAAATTTTATAAAAAATAGTTCCGCTTTAAAAATTCAAGGGATTCGATAAGTTCAGCTTTTGAACGATTTTCAATTATTAAAGAACCTTTAAAATTAATATTTAAAAGATAATTAAAAAAATATCCTGCATTTAAAATACCTTTATCAAGGCTTTGATGTTCCCGTCTTATAAATGTTCTTAAACCTTGTCTTTCTTCCGTCATACCCTGAATATGTATTTCACGGATTTTTTCAGCGTCAAATCTTTCAAAAAACTCTTCAGGCATAAAACCGTTTAATCCCCAATGTCCCATATCAAAACAAATAGATATCTTGTAATCTTTTATAATATTATAAAGTAAATCAAAAGGAAACACTTCAAGATTTTCTAATGCTAATCTTTCAGGGGGTATCGCTGTATTCTCAAATATATCTTCCAAGCTTTTCTTTATCTGGCTTAAAGCGATATTTATTAACGCTTTTTTATTATATTCGGGTATAGGGAAAAGTATAATAGAATCTTCAAACTCTGATGTTAAATGTATGACAAACGAATCAATGCTATAACCGTCAAACGCTTTGATGACTTTGATAATGCTTTTAGAAGAAAATTGCCTATATTCTTCAAGCGGACTTGCAGGATTTAACTGAAGATACGGAAGATGAACCGAAACTTTTTTAATATTTGAATTTTTTAAAACAGGTATAATAACATTTGAAATAATGCCCGGGATAACTGTTCAATCTCCGTATTTATTTCAATATTAAAAATATTGTAATTATTTAGAAACTCAAAATATTCGGAAAAGCTTGATTTTAACAATTCAACATTTCTGTCCGTTAAAAAACCTGAACCAATTCCAAGAAAAGAGTCTGTATTGACCCCAAAATTTAAATGATTTAAATGATTCATAGGCTATATTTTAAGAAATTGACTTATATTCTTTTAATTCTTGAAAAACTTTTGCAATATTCGTGAAATCCTTATCATCATGCAACAAAAACAAATTATTTTCTATAGCTGTTTGTGCAATAAGCAAATCAATAGTGCTCCTGATTGTTATTCCTTTTTTTCTAACTTTAAAATATATTCTTGCAGCATTTTCGTAAGATTCTGTATTAAATTTTAATTCATAGAACAATTGACTGCTTAAATATTCTTTTAAAATATTAAATTCTTTTTCAGTCGCCGCTCCTTGAAGTATTTCTTGATAAATGAAGTTATTAATGCCAAACTGTAAATTGCGTTGCAATATTTCTTCAAATAAATTTGTCTTCTCATTCAAATTACCTTTAAAATAATTTATTAATACGGAAGTATCAACCAGGACCATTATGTATTTTCCTGTCTTAATGTTTTATAATCATAATTATCGGCGAATTTTATTTTACCTTTTATTTCAGTTAAATTCTTTTTCTTGCAATTAGTTACAAATTCTTCCAACGCTAAATTTACAATTTCTTTTTTTGTTTTTATTTTTGTCAGTCTGATAGCCTCATTAATTAAATAATCGTTTAAATCAATATTTGTTCTCATAAATACACCTCGTTATACACATAATATTATATAATAATTTTTAACTCAAGCTTTTTATTATATTTTTTTCCATAATATTTATGAATTTCAAAGCCTCATGTTCAGCAGACCCAAATTATTTGAATTAAATTTGGGTTAAATGTTTTTCGCTATGGTTTGCGAATTTTCGCAAATAAACATTTTTTGCATATTCTCAAGAGACCTATTATGAGCTTCTTTGTCCATAGAAGATATGCAATCCGTCGCTATAACGGGATAAAATCCGCGATTGGAGGCGTCTCTGGCAGAAGATTCTATTCCTATCTCAGTTGCAATACCGGTAAAAATAAGTGTTTTTATGTTTCTATTCTTCATCATCTGTTCGAAATATGTTCCTGTAAATATGCTCGCCGTCGGCTTTTCCAATAATATATCGCCTGTTTGGGGCATTATATCTTGAAGGATATTCCTATCATTTGAACCTTTTGCCATAAATTCAGGTAATTTAGCAGGGTCGTCTATTCCAAAACGCCTCATCATTGCATAATATGACCATGATGACCTGAATTCTTTTTCCGGCGGGGTTATAAGCGTATATACGATAGGCATCTTACTCCTTAAAATATTAACTAAGTTTTTTAAATCGGAAATAAATTCTGTTTTATTAAATATGCGGGAAACAAGTCCGTCTTGAACATCCCAGACCACAAGACAGCTATGCTCCGGATTTATTATTTCTTTTAAATTTTCGTAAATTTCGATACCGTTTAGTGTTTTCATAAAAATACCCTACATTAAACATTAAAGTTAAAAATTGAGATGACATTTTTAAATATATTTTATTAATTTAATATAACCCTTCTTCTTTTAATATGGCGGCGACATTTTCGACAGTATCGTTAACGATAGAAGCAATCTGTTCAGGAGAAAGATTAAGGTTTTTGTATGAGTTTATAACATAAGTTTTTTTGGCAGCACTCATTCCTTCAGCTTTTCCTTCAGCTTTTCCTTCAGCTTTTCCTTCTGCTTTTCCTTTAGCTTCACCATCAGCTTTTCCTTCAAGATAAAACGGGTCATCTTCTAAGTTTATAGTTATAGGCATTTTGTTGTCCTCCAGTTCTTTTACTATTTTAATTATATCAGGTCTAAGATGTAATAGGTTTTTAAGTTTAAGTTTATAATCTTCTATATTGTTTTTATTGAGTTTTGATATCCTTGATGTAATTTCTAATATTAAAGCTTTAGCATCGTCTGTTTTGCAAAGAATAGAAAGTATATTGTCGTTTAAATCATTCGAATTTAATAAATCAATGCAATTTATATCTTTAATATCTTTTACTTCATAATCAAAAGAAAGATGTTTGTTTTTAATGCTATCAGGCATATTTAAAGAATTACTGCCTATATAAAGAACGGTCTGAATCGGTTCTTTATTGTAAGACGAATACAAGTATGTATAATACTTAAGCATTCTTAAAGGTATTGAAGAATCATTTGCAGTTTGAAGCTCCAAATGAAATATATCGCCTCCTTCAAGTTTAACTAAAAGATCGGCTTTTAGTTCTTCTACTTTTGGGAAATTAGTATCTAAAAATTCTATAGCCTTTTTGCCCGTTAGAATCTCAACAAACTTCTTAGGTACTGATTTTAATATATCTTTAAGAGTTCTGTCATATTTAAAATTAAATTTGCTATTATCCGGCATTATTATATATTACAATATGAAATGATTTGAAATTTAATATTATTATATCTTGCAATAATAAATAATTATATGATTATTTTCTTAATCTAAGCATCTTTTGTCATAACCATTATCATTTATTCTATTATAACATTATTGTGATTATTAATAAATTAGATTGTCGGTTTAAGATAGATCATCAGCTATTCCTGGTCTAATCCCTATATTATACATAATTAGACCATACTTCGAAGATTTAAGTTTTTTGATAAATGCAAATTAAGCTAGGATTTTGTGCTATAATATAATTGTAATATTGATATTTTTAAAAATAATTATCAAAATACTTGCGATTTTCAATATAAAAATACAATAATATGAAATATATCCATATTGCAGTTTATCCGGAAGAAAATAAAAATTTTACAATATTGCCTTTTCTCGGTTCAGCTATTAGAGGCGCTTTTGGGGTAAGTCTTAAAAACATAGCCTGCATTAATCCTTCTTATGAATGCAAGGATAGTTTCTGCGCAGATAAATGTATTTATTTTAAATTTTTCGAGACGCCGAATAAAACCCCTAATTATCGCTTTGACGTAGGACTAAATCAAAAAAATTTTGATTTTGGCATTTTTTTGTTTAATGACGGCATATATCATTATCCTTACATACTCGCCGCAATTCATAAAATGCTTACCGATATAGGCATAGGGTCAGCCCGCAGCAAATTTTCCATAAATAAAATAAAAGTTAACGGAATAGATATAATAAAGAGCAGAGCTTTTGATATTTCAAAAACAGAACCCTATGAATTTGATTTTAGGAAAAAGCACAGCTTTCGGTCTGGGTAAAATATATGTTGAATGTTTATGAATTTTAAATAAATAAAATATTATTTATTATTAATATAATTCTAAATAATATGAATTTATATGGGTTATAATAATTAAATAATTAGAATAGTACAGTTATAAAAACTTGATAAAAAGGATAATATATTTTTATTTATCCTTTATTTTGCGAAAGTTGTAACAAAAGTGATTATATTTGAAGGAACAGGCGAAGCATTGAAGATTGAATCTTTTGAAATAATATAAAAATTAAAAGTGAATATTAACTGAATTTTCATAGCGCTATTAGCGTTTTTATACAAACAAATAAAAACTAACAAAATAATAATTCAAATGAGTAGTTTAAAAAGATTATTAATATGGAAAACATTTCGGGTATTGCATTGTTAGATACAAATAGTTTATCGGTTTTTGGACAAAAAATTAATAAATATTTTAATCCTGATAAAGATTTATCGTTTTTTCTGGCTAAAAAACAAAAAACGGAATATATTTACAACGTTGTTTATTTAGAAGGAAATCCTATGACATATCCGGAAGTCGAAACACTTCTGGATGGGATAACCGTGGGCGGACATAAAATAAGCGACGAATTACAGGTGCTGAATCAGAATAAATCCGTAGAATATTTATTTAATGCAGTCAGAAACAATGAATTTAAACTCGATAAAGAAACTCTCTGCGAATTAAACGGTTTAGTTTCTTTTGAAGAATCGCTTGCATGGGGGAAATTCAGAACAGGTAATATAAAAATAGGCGGGACTGATTATTTGCCGCCGGAATCAGACAAGCTCGATAGCATATTTTCAGACGGACTCACGAAGATTAATCAGATATCGCATCCCGTTGTTAAAGCAATATCTATTTTTGGTTTTCTTTGCCGCAACCAGTTTTTTTGGGACGGAAATAAACGAACGGCACGGCTTGCGGCAAACGGTATTTTGCTTTCAAACGGATATTTTATCTTGAATATTAAAAGCAAAGACAAACAAATATTTAATGAAATTATGATTGATTTTTACAATACCGGCGATTATAAAAAACTCATCGGTTTTTTTACAGATTATTATATCAAACAAAATTTATTAAATGCAAAAATACGCCCCAATGAGTGACATATATAAGAAACGACACTGTTTAAAGATAGAACAAAAAGCTGTAAGAATCACGGCAGCGTAAGTATTAGCTCTTAATTCAAGAATTTTTTATAATCTGATAAATAGAAATTAAATAAAATTAAAACGTCGTTATTTCGCCAACATATTTTATATAAGTTCTAAATTTCAATAAAAATAGCATTAAACAATTATATTAGTTGAATTTGATGCATCTTTAGGAGATAAAAAATTTAATTAGGTTGGCGCAGCTTGAAAACATTAAACATGAATAACATAATTATTGCAAATATGAAAAAAATGTTATGATATTACTTAGGTTGGCGAAAATGTCCTTCCAACATAAGGCAAATGTATATGTTGAAAACGGTGCTATAGAAATGAATGACCCGAATGAGGGGATTGAGACCGACAGGAACGTAAATCATGTAAATAATATAAAAGACGCTGTTCAAATAATACAACGCAGAATAAATACCATCAAAAATTCTTCGGAGCCTATTATTAAAGAATTTCTTTTACCATGTGTAGACGACTTTCTCGGTAAATTAAGAAGTGCAAAAACGGAATCTTTATTTCAATATAAACTATCAAATTGGTATTATGAAATTAAGAATTACGGATTATCGTATATTATTTTATCCGAAGCAATTATAACTAAAATCTGCGAAATTGAAAAATTAGATACTCAGAATTTTGATGCGCGAAAACAAGCTAAAAATACTATAAAATCTTATAATGACAAAAAAATTTATGAAATTTACAAAGATGTAAGCAAAATAAGAAATTCAATTGCCCATGAAACCGATAAAAGCGGAAATGCAATATCATCTATTAACAATCTGCGCGTTTATTTAGAAAAATTAGATATTTTTTCAGGCAATAAACAACCGATAGAATAATGATGTCCACATTATAAATATAAAAATAATTCAAATTTTTTTATAATAAATTTAAATTTATGCCTGCATGAACTTAAACATTTATTGGTCTAAGCATCTAACTTTAATTTTTTAGTTTCAGGCAATAAAAAAGAAAGAAAGAAAAAAAGCTAAAAACATTAAAATCCCTATTATATAAAATCCGTAATTTTCGCCTGTTTGGGGCATTATATCTTGATAGAAACACTATATGAAGATTATAAAAAAGATTTTTATAAAAAATGTACAAAGGATTTTGCATTAATTAATATAGAAAAAATTAAGGGGTTAAGAGAATGGTTAACTAACAATTGTTAAAACAAAATCCGTCGGGCTCTTCTTTATAAATTATTTTAACTATAATATAAAAATGTTTTATTAGCTCTATGCTGTCTGAGCTTAAATAATAATATACAATAGTATATAAAATAACGCTTATTATTAGCGGTATGTAAAAAAATACTACATTATTGCCTTTATGTTTTATTAATCCTAAAATTAAAGATACAAAAAAAGTTCCTATAAAAAACTGTCCGACAAAAAAGCCGACGTAAGCACCGTTTCTTACCCATTTATCGTTAATTTTACTCAGTCTTCTGTTAAAAAATTTCAGTTTTCTTAAATACTGCGCAAAATAAAAACCTGTAATACATATGCTGATATCGGAAATTATTATAACAAGAACGGACAAAAGCGGATTTAGTCCCATAAATGTTATATATGAAACTGCAAGCAGTCTGCCGCCAAAAAAGGGATTAATATTAATAAATATGAGTGCGATATAATTTAACATAGTATAACTTATTATATCAAATAATTTTATTGTACATTTGACAATATTAATTTTTATATTTACAATAGAGAAAAATAAAAAACAAAAACTTAATAGAGGCTTATTATTTATTATGAATATTGAAAATATTAAAAAATTTATTTATCCGGCGTTGCATTTATGGTGGAGATATACCTGGAAATTATGGCTGTTTATGGTATTTATCGGCATTATTTTACTTATTGCAGGGGAATTCATGCTCGGAAGAAAAAGAGGCGCTATATTTGCAGAAATGCTTAAAAATCATCTGCGGCACTTCACGCCGTATGATATGAAAATAGCACTGATAATACCGTCGCTTATTTTAATTTTTTTTATCGCGATGTTTATTTTCGGCGTATGGCTTTTCAAGGGAAGCATATTTAAAAAAAGTTTTTATTATGACGGCGCAGAATCCAATTTTTCTATAGAGCATAGCAGCAATATTTTAAATATGCCTCTGACATGGAATATTGCGATACGTTTGTGGTGGGGTATGTTTTGGCGCTCATTCCTTTTAAACATGACAATAAGACTTTTATTTTTCTGGACCGGCAGTTTTATATTCATAATGGAAATATTTGGAAGCTATCTGTCGTTTTTATGGCTTTTATCATACAATTACGGCAAAACTAAAATTATTATATCTCAAAAAGTTCAAATTTTAAAAGACATAAATACTAAACCCTTGGGCTTATAAAGAACATGCTCAACATAAAGATCAAAATTATGAAAGAAAACGAAAACTTGGCTGAATAAAATTCATTACAATTTAACTTAAATTTAGTCTCTAATTTTCCTGATTTTTTAATAAATCCTCAACCCTTTTCTCAATTTCATCCCTTATATCTCTGAATGCTTTCAGTCTTTCGTCGTTATCACCTTCTATACCTGCAGGGTCAATTAAATCCCAGTGCAATTTTATATTGTTTGAGGTAATTAAAGGGCAATTATCCCTTGCATCGCCGCATAAAGTTATTACATAATCAAAAGTATTCAGGTCAAAAATATTCACGGATTTTGATTTTTGTCTGCTAATATCTATATTTTTTTCCATCATAACGGCAACAGCCAACGGATTGACCGGCCTCGGATTAACTCCCGCGCTGGATACGCTTAAATCGGCTATCTTGCGCTTTTCGCCGTAATATTTAGCAAATCCTTCAGCCATTTGAGACCTTGCAGAATTTCCCGTGCATATAAAAATAATATTCATAAATTTCCCCTATTTTTTAAAAATTTAAATATTTATAATCTGTTTATAATTTAAATGAATCTTTTAGAAATTTTTCTATATTGCTATAATTTATTTCATAGGGATACTGCTCAAAATATAAAGACGGCAGGTTAAACTTTTCTTTAATCGCATTTAAATATTTTGATTCCTGATTGATTTTATCCTTAAAAAATTTTATTGATTTAAGTCTGGCGTTCAAGAGATAATTAATACTTAAAAATGATACTTCTATACCGGCTTCTTTTAAATCTTTATACGCCCTGTACGCTTCTTCAACCGGAGTAAATTCCGGATACAGCGCTAACGAAAAATATGTTTTCTCTTTGTCCGTTATAGTATTAATTAAAAATTCAAGCTCTTCATCTCTGACGCTGTTATTATTCTTATTTTCTTTTTGATACTCAAAGGCTAAAAATAAGAGCCTCAAAGCATGTCCCGTGGGAGCGGTATCAAAAATAATATAGTCAAATTTATCTTTTAAGTTATCATATGTATTATTTTGAAGAGCATTATTTATTTTGCCATTTAGATTTAAATTGTCTCCGGCATTAATGTTTATGCCTGCATCATTAGCGTTCCCGTTCAGATTATTTTTTTCATACCCTAATTTAAAGTAATTGTAAAACTTTTTAAAATAGGCTATTTCAAGGGTACATGGAGAATTAAGCTCTTCTTCTAAAACCTTAAGAGAATCGGCATTGTTTGAAACTTTCTTAAAAAATTGCATTGTATCTGTTTTATAATCACTCAAAGCAACATCCGGCGATATTACCGAAAGAAATAAATTTTTGTTTTCAGTCTGGACAGGTTTTTGCTCGAGTGATTCAACACCCATTATTTTGCCGATATGGCTTGCAGGGTCGACCGAAACAACCAATGTTTTTTTGTTTTTATACTTAGATAAATATAAACCGGTTAAAAGAGAAATAGTAGATTTTCCCGTCCCGCCTTTTCCTATAAAAAAAATAAATACGGTTTGATTCTTTATTTTATCGGTAATTTTGGCGATAATATTTGAATTATTTTCTTTGATATCTATTTTGATATCTGTATTGTTGCTTATATCTGCATCTTTATTTATGTTTATATTATTATCTTTATTTATTATGACTCTGTCTGCCGTATCTGCATTCTTATTGCTATATTGATTGCCGCGTTCGGCCGCGCAGCCGGTATTGCCGCCGCCGTCAAAAAATTGTGCAAAATATTTTTCTGCATAATTTTTATCTTCCATAAGTATAAATTTTTTTAAAGAATCCAGACCTTTTATTTCTTCAGGCATCAAATAATATTTTTTTATTTTATAGCCGGTTTCTTTCGCCTGTTCAATTATTTTTTCATTAAGTTTATACTGCTCTTCAAATGTATTAAATTTAGCAAGCTTATCTGGTAAAACCTGATTAATTAAAATTTCAATATTTTTGATGCCGACGCTTTTAATTTCTTCGATAGAACGCAGGGTTTCATAAAGCGAGAGCTCTTGAGGACGCATAACAAATGAAAAATTGGTTGAAGTTTCATCCGTTAATATCCTTAACGCTTCGTTATATACTTCAATGGAACCTTCAAGATTTGTAACCGGCCCCATGCATGTCCTTCCTTCTCCTTTCTTAACCTCTTCAATATAAGTAGTCCACTTTAAAGGAAGGCTCATTAATCTGAGCGTATGACCCGTAGGAGCAGTATCGAAAATTATTACGTCAAAATCCTTTCTCGCTATAAAACCCGTAAAAGAATCAAAACCGGCAATTTCCTCTGTGCAAGGGGATTTAAATTCTTCTTCTATCATGGAAACAACGTCGTTATCCAAGTCTTTAATTGAATCGCCCAGGACTTTAGCTTTATATCTTTCTAAAGAGTCTGCCGCGTTAATCTCGGAAGCGTACAGGTTGTCCGTGCCTATTATTTTCGTTTCTTCTTCTTTGAGATTCTGTTCAAATATATCGGAAAGATTAGAGGCAGGGTCTGTAGACACTATTAAAGTTTTTTTGCCGTTTAATGCAAAATTTAGAGCCGCAGCCGATGAGATTGTAGTTTTGCCAACTCCGCCTTTTCCTGAAAAGAATATATATTTCACAATAGTTGATGTCCGCCGGTTTAAGTTTATACAAATTAAATCTGCTAAAAATATATAAATCTAAACTTGAACGCCTCCTGCAATTAAAAATTTAAACTATCCAAACTCCAAACTTTTTCCGCAAGCTGCTGCTGTTATAAAACTGCAGCATGTCAATCTTTAGCTGCATTATATAAATTCTTAACTATATAATGTTATAATCTATTATTTAAAAATGAGTGAAGATTTTAATATTTCGGCATAAAGTGCGCCTTCTTCCGGATATTTTCCTTTGGTTAAAAGTTCCCCGTTGAGGACGCATACCGGCAGAGCAGCTTTGCCTTCGCTTTTTATTATTTCCCGTATTGTTTTATTAGATAAAAATTCTTTCGGTTCATTAGATATGCTGTGTCTTTTTATTTCAATCTTATCGCCGAAATCATTTTTTAATTTATTTAAAATATCATTAATTTTTATCAACTTCACATCCGGTTTTGGACCGCAGACACCGGTCGAGCAGCATAAAGCAGGATCGTAAATCTCTAAAACTATTGAATTTTCCATAGAGCTTACCTCAAATTATAATAATTTATACTAATAAAAAAATTTTAAATATATAAAAAACTAATAATCATAATGAAAAATTTAAATTAATTTAAATTAAATTAAATTCAAATTATTTAAAACATAATTTGCAAAAACAAAATAAACGTCATATCTTATTTTTTACAAATATCATCAAAACATTCTTCGGGATTTCCGTTGCAGCAGCTCTCGGTTAAATAGCCTATAAGTTTATTTACGGATTTAAAATTAATTGAATAAATTATGAATCTCGATTTTTTAACAGATAAAATTATATCCGCCTGGCTTAATTTTGCCAGATGAAACGACAATGTGCTCATAGGCATGCTTAAGCTTTTAGACATCTCTGTAACGGTCAAACCGGAATGCCCCGCTTTAACAAGCATTCGAAATATCCTGAGCCTGCTTTCGTTAGCAAGGGCTTCCAGCGACTTTATTGTAAATTTTAATTCTGCAGCATCCTGATTGTCATTGTCGTCGTCGTCGTCGTCATAATAATTTTCGTCTGAGTTTTCATCTTTCTTATTGTCATCGTTGTCGTTGTCTTTATGATTTATGACATCTTTGCCGTTAAAATTAATATTTTGCTTTTTAATTTCTTTATCGTCTATTATTTCTATTATTTCCATATTTCCAGAATACTAAAAATATTAAATTATGTCAAGTATTTTATAGAATCTTAACGGATATTTTTAAATTGTTTAGACATCTATTTTTTATCTGTTTTTTTCCTTTTTCTTAATTTCATATTGTTTCCACATAGAATAAATAATAGGCAGCATCAATAAATTCAATATAGTTGAAGTAATCATTCCCCCAATCATAGGAGCGGCAATAAA
>JAJYQS010000037.1 GCA_021794475.1 bacterium
AATACTCGTTGATGCAACCAAGTTTTTAGGAAAATCTGCGAAATCCTCTCCTCTTCAAATGAGAGATATATAGAAGCTAACGGCTTGGTTTTATGGCAGACTATATGTATTAACATTAATTATATTAATTACGTTCAACAATATTGTTATTTTTTTTGTTTTAATAACTATAAAAAAAGGAGGTGAATTAAATTGAAGAAATTTTATACGTTTTTAGCATTGTTTTTAACGGCCGCTATTCTTTTTACCGGTAATGTCTATGCAGCAGCTAAAGTTGTAGCCAAAAATAAGCCGGTTGCAAAAATTGTAAAACCATCTTTATCCGCTGCTACTATTAAGGCTGTTCAGGAAAAACTCTCAAAAATCGGACTGTACAAAGGTAAAGTAGACGGCATTATCGGAAAAAATACAATCAGTGCCGTTAAAGTTTTTCAGAAGAAAAAGGGGCTTAAGGTTGATGGAATAGTTGGACCGTTAACATTAAAAGCTTTAAATGTAAAATAATACGTATTTTTAATTATTTTCTCCCGTTCTTAACAAACGGGAGTTTACGTCTTTCCGCCAGATTGGAATACTATAAATATTCTTATTTTCCGTATCTACTAAAACAATGTCTACCAAAATGATATAATAACAGCATAACAACGGCTAAACAAAAAAAATCTTGATTTTTTTATATAAAATTATGATAATAAGATAAAATAATTTTATAAATAATGATGGATAATTTGAAATTTTCTAATATCTCTAATATCATAAAAGACAATCATATTAAAATCAATTTTGGAACCGACGGTTTTAGAGGTATTATAGCCGATAATTTTGATTTTGATAAAATAAGTATTATTTCTGCAGCGTTAGGATTATATTTACTGAAAAAAAATAAGTCAGATATTGATTCTAAAAGTAATAGCTGCAGCGCTGCAGAAAAAAACAGCAATCTAAAGAAAAAAAATGATATAAACAGCACAAAAGATATTTTGTCATGCAGTACCGATCGCAATGCTCCCACCGCAGCGTCTAGCAATATTAATAATATTCAGTCTATTGCAATAGGCTATGATACCCGTTTTTTATCTGAAGAATTTGCTTTATCATGTGCTAAAAACCTTATTAAAATGGGGTTTAATGTCTTGCTGTCCGATTTTTTTTGTCCTTCCCCCGTATTATCTTATTCAGTAAAAAATAATTTATGTGAATGCGGTATTATGATTACGGCCAGTCACAATGCATTTATGTATAACGGTATTAAATTTAAAAATAATTACGGCGGTTCAATGTTAGAATCGGACGTTAAAAAAATTGAAGAGATAGCCAATGATATTTTATTGAACAAAGAATCATCGCTTTATACTTATTTTAGCGATAATATTAAATCTGGAGAATTGATAAAAGTTGATTTTAAAAAAAAATATTTAGACCATATCATAAAAATAATCGACTTAGGGAGTGCAGGCGTTGCAGGCGGCAGTTCCATTTCCAAGGATATAGATATTATAATAGACCCTATGTACGGAGCAGGTATCGGTTATATATCCGCCGTGTTGAAAAAATTTTCTATACGGCATAGAACTATAAATAATTCAGTTAACCCAAATTTTCCCGGAATTAATCCTGAGCCGATAGAACTAAATTTAAAAAAACTTTCGGCGGCAGTAAGAAAAGCAGGGACAAATAATAAATTTGCAGTGGGTTTTGCAACGGATGGAGATGCCGATAGGATAGGCGCCGTTGATTATAAAGGAAATTTCATAGATTCTCATAAAATATTTTCCATATTATTAAACTATTTATTAGAAGAAGGATTTAAGGGAGAAGTTGTAAAAACAGTGTCTGTATCAAAAACGATTGATTATTTATGCAGCAAATATAAAATAAAATTGCATGAAGTGCCTATCGGATTTAAAAACATAGCTAATCTTATGATAAACCCTAAAAACAATATTCTTATAGGCGGTGAGGAATCGGGAGGCATCGGAATTAAGTTTCATATACCGGAAAGAGACGGGGTTTTTAATTCTTTAATGCTCTTAAAAATTATGCTGGTACGTGAAAAAAATTTAAATGAATTATTAAATGATATTTACGGTAAAGAATATCCTCTAGAATACAGAAGATTGGATATCCGTATCGACAATAATATTAAAGAAAAATTAATAGGAATTCTAAAAAATAATAGCTTCGATATACCATTTAAAGAAAAAATTGCCGCAATTAATTTGATTGACGGTTATAAATTTGAATATACCGATAATTCATGGCTTTTAATAAGACTTTCTGGGACAGAGCCTGTTTTGAGAATTTACGCAGAATCAGCCGAAAAAAAGAAAACTGGATTATTAATAAAAAAGGCCATAAATGAAATAAATAAAATAAAATAAAAATAAAAAAAAAGACAAATACTAAAAAATATAAAAATAAAAATAATTACGACAAATATTAAATAAGATAAAAATAAAATAAGGCAAATATTAAAAAAGAGGTGATAACTATGAGCGAAATTGCAGAAATTAAAGCAAGGCAAATCTTAGATTCTAGAGGCAATCCTACAATCAGCGTTAAAGTTTCTTTAGAGAGCGGAGTATCCGGCATATCGTGTGTGCCGTCAGGGGCATCTACGGGAGAATATGAAGCTTATGAAAAAAGAGACAACGATAATTCTTCATACTTTGGTAAATCAGTGCATTCTGCCGTAGAAAACGTTAATGATATAATAGCTAAATCGTTATCAGGCATAGACAGCTACAATCAAAGACTTGTCGACGATATAATGATAAATCTTGACGGTACCCCAAATAAATCAAATCTTGGAGCCAATGCAATACTCGGTGTTTCTCTTGCTGTTGCAATTGCTTCCGCTCAAGAATTAGAGATACCTTTATACAAGTATATAGGCGGTGTAAATGCTCATATCTTGCCGGTTCCCATGATGAATGTAATAAACGGCGGAAAACATGCTAACAATTTGCTTGATTTTCAGGAATTTATGATAGTTCCCGCAGGAGCAAAATATTTTGACGAAGCTCTTCGTATGGGCGCTGAAGTTTATCAAAAACTAAAGAAGGTTTTAGATGAAAGGAAAATGCCTACCAGTGTCGGCGATGAAGGCGGATTTGCGCCGGAACTGCAAAATAATGCAGAAGCTATACTTCTTATACTGGAGGCTATAGAAAAAGCTCATTATACCCCGGGAAAAGACATATTTATAGCGTTAGACCCTGCGGCTAGCGAATTTTATTCAAACGGTAAATATACTCTCAAGGAAGCAGGAAGGGAAACCGTCCTGGATTCTTCCGAAATGGTGGATATGTATGCCGGTTTCGTTGAAAAATTTCCGATAATATCAATTGAGGACGGTTTAGCGCAGGATGATTTTAACGGTTTTAGTATGCTGATGAAGGAACTCGGAGATAAAATACAAGTAGTTGGCGATGATTTGACTGTTACAAATATATCGCGTATAACTAAAGCAATTGATGCTCATGCCATAAACTCGGTTTTAATAAAACTCAACCAGATAGGAACGCTGTCGGAAACAATGGATGCCATCCAATTAACTCAAAAAAATAATATGACTGCGCTTATTTCTCACAGGTCAGGAGAGACCGAAGATACTACTATAGCAGATTTAGCTGTTGCAGTTAATTCAGGATTAATTAAAACAGGAGCCCCGGCAAGAACCGAAAGGGTATGTAAATATAACAGACTTTTACAGATAGAAGAAGAATTAGGTCCAAATTCCAAGTTTTTGGGAATTAAGGCATTTAAGGGCATAGGAAGCAAAATAAGTTAAAAAATTAAAAGGACATTCAGAATACATTTTGTATTTACTTGCATATTAGTATTATTATGCTTAATGTATTTTTATGCACTTTTTATGTGCTTATTTTTTTATTTAATTCAATGAAATTATTTGCTATAATTAGGTATCAAATGTTTGGCTTGAATCTTGTATTATATATTGTTTTTTAAAAAATAAAACTTAAATTTAAAATTATTATGGAGGTTTTAAATGGCTATAATTATTACTGATGAATGTATCGCATGCGGTGTTTGTGTCCCAGAATGTCCAAATGACGCAATAACAGAAGGGGATATTTATGTTATAGCTCCTGATCTTTGCACTGAATGTCACGGTTTTTATGATTCTCCGCAGTGTGCTTCAGTATGCCCTGTTGATTGCTGTATTCCTGATGACAATCATAAAGAAACCAAGGAGCAGCTCGAAGCAAAAGCAAAAAAAATTCATCCGGACAAAACTGATTTTAAATTTTAACTAATTTTGCATTTATTGATTGATTGATTGATTTTTATTGTTTGTCAAATATTTAGATATTTAGATATTTTGATTAATTAATAATATTTAATTAAAAATATTAGAATATTTGCATATGATAAAGATAAAATTAAATTAATCAGGTTGCCGCAGCGGTTTTTTCAAAATGGCAGCGTAAGACCTCTTTTGCAGGCAGCTGCCTGTTATATTTGTTATATTTGTTGATGTCTGCCGTGTTACCTTTTAGGCGCATTAGTTACTCCCATTATCTTATGCACTGAGTGTATTTTTATGTCTTCAATCGGTATAAAATAAAGAGGATGTATAGATAATATAATTTAATCATAATACATAATAAAAGGAGTATCTATGGCTATAACAAAAGAAAATTCTAAAAATTATGATTATGAGCTTAATTCTCTGAATAAAGGTGAACCGTGGCGGTTATTCAGAATCATGGGCGAATTCGTAGACGGGTTTGATGTTCTTCCTTCGGTTTGTCCAGCCGTTACTATTTACGGAAGCGCCAGAGTTGATGAAAATAGCGATGTCTACAAAAATACAAAAGAAATAGCCAAGGGCTTAGCTTTAAAAGGTTATTCCATAATATCCGGCGGCGGTCCGGGGGTAATGGAAGCCGCAAACAGGGGGTGCAGAGAGGCCAAAGATGAGTTTGGCCTTCAGGTCGACTCAGTAGGACTTAACATTAAACTTCCTAAAGAACAGAATATCAATAAGTATGCCGATTTTACACTTGAGTTCCGTTATTTTTTTGTGAGAAAGGTCATGCTCGTCAGGTACGCTTCAGCTTATATAATGATGCCGGGCGGATTCGGCACATTGGATGAACTTTTTGAAACTGTGGAATTAATTCAAACCAATAAAACGAAGCCTTTCCCTGTCATATTGTACGGTTCCGATTACTGGAACGGACTTATAGATTGGATTAAAAGTAATACACTTAAAAAAGGCTATATCTCGCCTTCGGATATTGATATTTTACAGATAAAGGACGATCCTGATGAAATTATCGATACTATCTTAAAATTTAATTTAATTTAAGTTAAGTTATACAATTTAAGAGATGTACGGCTGGCAGGGAATCGCAGATTTTAATTGGCTTTCATGGATTTATGAGTTTTATAGGCACATTTCATTTATATATCATTTATATATAGATAAAAATTATCAGTTATAATTATAAATAGCAAATAAAATAATAAAAATAGCGATTAAAAATATTATATAATTCAATACGTCTGAATCTTAAATCCAGTTTTGCCTGTATTTGTATTTTTTCAGGGAGATCTTTGAATTTAAGATTATTACAAATTTAAATCGGCGGTTATTTTTATAATGATTAAGAACGATATCTGGATTGAAAAAATGGCTAAAGAGTACGATATGATAACACCATTTGAAAATGCACAGGTTAGAAACGGTGTTATATCTTACGGCGTTTCATCATTTGGATATGATTTGCGGATATCTAACGAATTCAAAATTTTTACCAATATTAATACTACGATAGTTGACCCTAAAAATTTTGATACAAAGTCATTTGTTGACATAACCACAGAAGAATGCATTGTACCTCCTAATTCTTTTGCTCTTGGAAGGTCTGTTGAATATTTTAAAATACCAAGAAACGTAGTCACTATTTGTCTAGGCAAATCCACTTACGCGAGATGCGGCATAATAGTGAATGTTACTCCTTTTGAACCTGAATGGGAAGGATACGTTACTCTTGAAATTTCAAATACAACCCCGTTACCCGCGAAAATATATGCCAATGAGGGTCTCGCTCAAGTTCTATTTTTCGAAGGAGAATCGCCCAGAGTTTCATATAAAGACAAAAAAGGAAAATATCAATCGCAAACAGGCATAACCCTTCCGCGTCTTTAAACATTTGGCGCTTTCTGCCATCATAAATTATGAATGATTACGCTATTTCAGTTGAAAATTTAACCAAGTTTTATAATGATTTTTCAGCCCTCAATAATATCTCATTTAAGATTAAAAGAGGAGATTTTTTTGGCATAATAGGTCCAAACGGAGCTGGAAAAACTACAATTTTGAAAATTTTATATTCCGTCGTGATTCCGTCGGCCGGCAGTATTGACATGCTCGGTTTAAGTCCTACGAATGATGCAAAAAAAATTAAATCCAGATTGGGCGTTGTTCCTCAGGATGACAATCTTGATGAAGATTTAAGTGTTTTTGAAAATTTAATAATATATTCTATGTATTTTGGAATTAATAAAAAAGAATCTTTTAGGCGAGCTTCCGAATTGCTGGATTTTTTTAGTATTGCCGAAAAGAAAAATTCTAAAGTTGTTAACTTATCGGGAGGGTATAGGAGAAGATTACTTATCGCGAGAGCTTTAATTAATAGTCCGGACATTATAATACTCGATGAACCTACAATCGGGCTGGATCCTGAGTATAGACTGAATATATGGAATAAATTAAAATTGTTAAACAAGAGCGGTATTACGATATTAATGTCAACGCATTATATGGATGAAGCAGAGAAATTATTCAGAAATGTCATATTGCTAAACCATGGAGAAATAGTTTTGAACGGATCTATGGACTATATTTTGAATAAAAACAATAATGACAATATAGACGGCGCATCGGATAATACGGCATATAAAAAAGAGGATGCGTATAATAACAAAAGATTGAAGTCATTAGAAGAAATTTTTATGGATATAGTTAAAAAATGAAAATTTTAAAAGTAATTAATGAAATAAATAGTAATATAAGTCTTAGATTTTATGCGGTTTTTTATAGAAATTTCAGAGTCTGGCTCAGGTTTTATAAACCGAGTATAATAGGGGATATTCTTGAACCGCTGCTTTTTCTTGCCGCTTTAGGACTGGGCATAGGAAAATTTATACATAACATAAACGGCACGCCTTATCTTTTGTACATTATCCCCGGAATAATATCCTCTTCTTCAATGTATGCAGCTTCTTTTGAAGGCACATTCGGTTCGTATACCAGAATGACTACAAAAGGTATATTTGATGCAATATTAGTCACTCCGGTAAGCATTGAAGAAATTGTGGCAGGAGAAGTTTTATGGTCGGCGGTAAAAGCGTTTATGAGCGGTTTGGCGGTGTTATTAATATCGTTAATTTTTTTCAGACCGTATATTTCTGTTTTTATCCTGCTAATTCCTATTATTATTATTTTAAACGGATTGTTATTTGCGTCCTTATCTTTATTTATAACGTCGTTTGCTCCATCTTACGATTTTTTTTCATATTATTTTACAGTAGCAATTTCTACGATGTTTCTATTTTCAGGGGTTTTTTACCCGGTTTCGGCACTGCCTGTTATAATCAGATATATTGTTTATATAATGCCTTTATATTATACGGTACAAATTACCAGAGCGTTATTTTTAGGACGTCTTGATTTGCTGCCGCTGCTGATGGATTTATTAATTATTATAATTTTTTCCCTTATCTTTTTTTATCTTTCGGTTTATTTTATAAAAAAAAGAATGATTTCATAGAGTTTAAAAACAATTTTAAAATAATAAATTTAATAATAAATTGAAAGATTAAGAAAAACTTAAAAAAATAGCAATATATTATTATATTCAAATAAATTAGCCTATTTTATAGCAATATAATGCAAATTTACGTGATTGTATTTTCAAAAAAGTGAGTGTATATTGAGAAAAGTTAGCACTCAATATATTTAAGTGCTAAAACATAAAACTTCTGGTATTATAAACAAATTAAGAATAGCAGCATTTATGCTGAGCTATATTATATAAATATATATGCAGAAAAGAGTTATAGCCGAAATTATGCTGAACAATATATTTTTTAAAGAAACGCCGTAGTAATAGAAAAATTAATAATGCAGTTTATGATAATTTTAGTTTTAGTAAGATAACTAATTTAAATAATTAAGGAGAGAACATTTATGAAAGTTAAACCTCTGCAGGACAGAATACTTGTTGAAAGGCTTCAAGAAGAAGAAAAAACTAAAAGCGGCTTGTTTATACCTGATGCTGCAAAAGAAAAACCTATGCAGGGCAAAGTTATTGCTACCGGCAACGGAAGAACATCCGAAGACGGAAAAAAAATACCTCTTGAAGTCAAAGAGGGCGATTTGGTTTTATTTGCAAAATATTCAGGCAATGAAATTAAAGTAGACGATAAAGAATATCTCATCATGAAAGAAGATGATGTTTTAGCCATTATCGAAAAGTAAGTCATGCCGTTCTTATTGGTAGTCCTTGCTTAGCAATAAAAGCAAATAGCAAATGAGTGAAAAAGCTATGCATTTAAAGCTGTGCATTTTGCGCATTATGATGTAAAAAAAAGTTTAAAAGAATGTTAATATTTTTAAATGAAATTTAAATTTGGAGGGTTAGAAGAATTATGGCAAAAGATATAAAATTTTCTCAAGAAGCAAGGTCTTTAATATTAGAAGGCGTTAATACGCTTGCAGATGCGGTCAAGGTGACCCTTGGACCAAAAGGAAGAAACGTAGTTATCGAAAAATCATTCGGTTCGCCAAATATAACAAAAGACGGCGTTACCGTTGCAAAAGAAATTGATTTGGCAGATAGATTTGCGAATATGGGTGCTCAAATGGTTAAAGAAGTTGCATCTAAAACTTCCGATACTGCAGGAGACGGTACTACAACCGCAACAGTGCTTGCACAGGCGATATTCCGCGAAGGCATAAAACTTGTTGCTGCAGGAGCCAGTCCTATAGCAATTAAAAGAGGAATTGATAAGGCAGTAGACGTTATAGTAAAAGAATTAAAGGCTATGTCTAAACCGATTGCAAATCAGAAAGAAATTGCACAGGTCGGAACAATTTCCGCAAATAACGACGAGACAATCGGGAATATTATTGCCGAAGCTATGGACAAAGTAGGCAAAGAAGGCGTTATAACAGTTGAAGAAGCGAAAAGCATGGAAACTACTTTAGAGGTAGTTGAGGGAATGCAGTTTGACAGAGGTTATTTATCCCCTTATTTTGTGACAGATTCCGAAAGAATGGAATGTGTGCTTGATGATCCGTATATACTTATTCATGAAAAGAAAATTTCTGCAATGAAAGACCTTCTTCCAATTTTGGAACAGATTGCTAAGTCAGGCAAACCTTTTATAATATTAGCAGAAGAAGTTGAAGGGGAAGCACTTGCAACATTAGTAGTAAATAAATTAAGAGGCACATTAAACTGCTGTGCCGTTAAAGCTCCCGGTTTTGGCGACAGAAGGAAAGCAATGCTCGAAGATATAGCTATTCTGACCGGCGGACAGGTTATTTCCGAAGATTTAGGCATTAAATTAGAATCAATTACCCTTCAGGATCTTGGAAAAGCAAAAAGAATTACCGTTGACAAAGACAATTCGACTATAATAGACGGTGCAGGCAGCAAAGAAGGTATTGAAAAAAGAGTCAAGCAAATCAGAGCTCAGATAGAAGAGTCAAGCTCGGACTATGATAAAGAGAAGCTGCAAGAAAGGCTTGCCAAATTAATAGGCGGCGTTGCAGTAATTAATGTTGGAGCTGCTACCGAAACTGAAATGAAAGAAAAGAAAGCAAGAGTTGAAGACGCACTTCATGCAACAAGAGCGGCTGTTGAAGAAGGTATTGTTCCCGGCGGCGGTGTTGCGCTCTTAAGAGCATCAAAAGCTTTAGATAAACTCGCAGGCGCTAATACTGATGAAGATGCGGGTATTAAAATAATCAGAAGAGCGGTTCAGGAACCGTTAAGAATGATTTCTGAAAATGCAGGAGTGGAGGCTTCGATAGTAGTCGACAAAGTGTTGAATAACTCAGGGTCTTTCGGGTATAATGCAGCGGCAGACAAGTATGAAGATTTAATTGCTGCAGGTATTATTGACCCGACCAAAGTTGAAAGGACAGCTCTGCAAAACGCCGCAAGCGTGTCTTCCTTAATGCTCACTACAGAGGCAATGATAGCCGACAAACCTGAAGATAAAGATAAAGGCGGAATGCCTGGCGGAATGCCGCAAGGTATGGGCGGCATGGGCGGAATGTATTAATTAATTAATTAATTTTAATTAATAAAGAAAAAAATATATTAAGCTAAAAATTAATAAATTAAAAAATGCCGAAAAGCAGAGTGAACAATCGTCACTCTGTAATCGGCATTTTTTTTGATAAATTTAATTTTAACGTTGTGAACAAAAATGAATTTAAAGATAGAATCAGCTAATAAAATAAGGTATGTATAGCTTTTTAATAAATCATATTATATAATATGATTTATTAGTCCAATTGTTTTATTTGACAATAAAAAAAAAATAGTTTAAAATTTCATATATTATGGGACATTTAGAACATAAATCAGACAGTAACGCAAAAAAATCTTTAAATATATTTATTATAACATTAAGTGATACTAGAAATAAAGAAACAGATGAAAGCGGAATTTATCTAAAAAATTATTTAACGAAAAATAATCACGGTATCATAGGCTACACAATATTAAAAGATGATAAAGATTTACTTCAGAAAGAATTAGTTAATATATGCGCCGAAAATTTTCATGCAGATTTAAACGCTGTTATAATCAACGGCGGAACAGGCATATCGCAAAGAGATTATACATATGAGTCTGTGAGTGAACTTTACGATAAAGAGATATACGGATTCGGAGAATTATTCAGATATCTCAGCTTTGAAGAAATCGGCACCGCATCAATTATGTCAAGGGCATCTTGCGGCATTTATAATAATAAAATTATTTTCTCTATTCCGGGTTCCCTCAATGCCGTTAAATTAGCAATGGAAAAGATAATAATTAAAGAAATAGGGCACATATATTATGAAATTACTAAATAGTTGTGTGTAATTTTGATAACATAATAATATAAAAATAATATAAAAATGCAAATTAAATTAAGGCTGTTCGCGGCATTTAAAGATTTGATAGGAAAAAGCGAGTTAGATTTAAATTTTAAGGAAGGCGATACGTTAGAAGACTTAAAAAAATATCTCACAACTCATTACCCTCAGATAAATCATTTACTCTGTATTTCTAAATTTGCCGTAAATATGGAGTATCAAGATTGCAATCCTGTTTTAAATAATAACGATGAAGTTACAATCATAATGCCGGTCAGCGGCGGATTAAAATAAAAAGGAATTAAAATAATGGCTATCGATAATAGTTTTTATTATATAGATATAGTTAAAATACCCATTGATGTAAATATAGCTCTGAATTTTGTGAATGATGCAGCATCCGGTTCAACACTTTTGTTTAATGGAACGGTTAGAGATAATGAGGACGGGACGCCCGTTAAATTTCTTTACTATGAAGCATATGAAGAAATGGCGTTTAAAGAAATAGATAAACTTATAAGCGCCGCTTTCGAAAAATATGATTTAAATAAGATTGCCGTTATTCATAGAACAGGAAAGATAGAAATAGGCGGAATTTCAATTTCAATTGCAGTTTCCAGCCCGCACAGAGATTCTTCTTATACGGCGTCAAAATTTTTAATAGACAATATAAAAGAAACAGTGCCTATATGGAAAAAAGAATCCTTCGGCGAATATGAAAAATGGAAAAGGATTTAACTATGAATAAATTGAATAAGTTTTTTTTAGGTATAGATATAGGCTCAACGACTGTTAAAACTGCGATATTAGATGAAAAATTAAATGTAGTTGCCAAAACATATACAAGGTCAAACGGAGAATCTCTTAAAACAGCCTACAATGTATTAAAAAATACTTTTAGCGAATTTCCGGCTGAAAATTTTTATTCAATAGGGGTTACCGGTTCCGGTTCTAAAACTCTCGGCGATATATTAAACATACCTAATATAAACGAACTCGTTGCCCAGACAGAAGCTGTTAAATATTTTTATCCGGAGGTAAAAACAGTAATCGAAATGGGCGGGCAGGATTCAAAATTTATATTATTAAATAAAAATGAAAAAACCGGCGATATCTACTTAGATGATTTCGGATTAAATGATTTATGCGCTGCCGGCACAGGCTCATTTTTAGATCAGCAGGCGGATAGGCTTAATATTGATATAGAAAAAGATTTTGGCAGATTAGCCGCTTCATCCGAAAATCCCGCAAAAATAGCCGGCAGATGCACAGTATTTGCTAAATCCGATATGATTCATCTGCAGCAAATTTCCACCCCTATACAGGATATAGTCGCAGGTTTGTGCTATGCCGTGGCACGGAATTTTATGGGCGTTGTCGCTAAAGGCAAAAAAATAAAAAAACCGGTAATTTTTCAAGGGGGAGTTGCATATAATAAAGGTATGATACGCGCGTTTGAAGACGTATTGGGTTTAAAGAGCGGAGAATTGATTATACCGGAGCATCATACCGTAATGGCAGCAATCGGAATTGCCCTAATATCAAAAAGTGAAGTCGAAAAAAACGGCAATAATTGTTTTAAATTTAACGGATTGGATAACTTAGAAAAATTTTTAGACGAGAGCAGATTAACCGGAAAATCTCATCCTAATCTTAATAAACCGCCGGCAGAAGAAGAATCTGATTTTAGTTTTGACCAGAACAAAAATCTAAGCAAATATGCCGGACTGACAGTTCCTGTCTATATTGGCGTAGATACGGGTTCCGTCTCTACTAATATAGTATTATTAGATGACAGTAAAGAACTTGTAATTAAAAAATATAAAAAAACGAACGGTGAGCCGATTAAAGTTGTAATGGAAACATTATTTGAAATTTATTGCGAACTTACTGATTGCCATATAATTCCTGAAGTCAAAGGAGTATGCACAACCGGCTCCGGAAGATATCTGATTGCCGATTTTATAGGTGCCGATGTCGTTAAAAATGAGATAACTGCCCAGGCGGAAGCATCGGTGTTTATAGATGATAAAGTTGATACAGTTTTTGAAATAGGCGGACAGGATTCAAAATACATAAGAATTAATAACGGCGTAGTAATAGATTTTGAAATGAATAAGGCATGCGCCGCAGGCACAGGTTCTTTTCTTGAGGAACAAGCTGATAAATTGCATATTGATATAATAAAAGAATTTTCTGAATCGGCGTTCAGAGCTGAAAATCCATGCAGTCTTGGAGAAAGATGCACTGTTTTTATGGAGTCGGATCTTGTATCGCATCAGCAGAAAGGAGCTTCAAAAGACCAGCTTCTGGCAGGACTAAGCTACTCTATCGTTGAAAATTACTTAAATAAAGTAGTGTTGGGGAAGCCGGTAGGAGAACATATCCTCTTTCAAGGCGGGGTTGCATTAAACAAGGCGGTAGTCAGCGCTTTTGAAACTTTGTTAAATAAAAAGATTATAGTGCCGGAGCACAATGAAGTGACAGGAGCTATAGGGAGTGCATTGTTATCTTATAGAACGGATGGAAAATCAAAATTTGTAGGATTTGATTTAAGAAACAGAAAATATGAACAGGAATCTTTTGAATGCAAAAAATGTTCAAATCTATGCGAGGTTAATAAAGTTTCCGTGGAGAAAGAACCTCCGCATTATTACGGGGCAAGATGCGATATATTTGAAATAGAAAAAAATAAGATTAAAAAAGGCAAAAATTTTTTTATTGATAGAAAAAATTTATTATTTGAAAAATATGATAAGCAAAAAAACGAAAATGATTTCTCTAAACCGCGCATAGGCATACCTTTATGCTTGGAAACATATGACCTGTTTCCGCTTTATAACAGCTTATTTACAGAACTCGGTTTCACGGTAATACTATCTGATGAAACAAACAAATCTATAATAAGCAGTTCAAATATGCTGTCTATAACGGATACATGTCTTCCGGTTAAAGTACTTCTGGGCCATTCAAAAAATCTTATCGATAAGAAGGTGGATGCAATATTTCTGCCTGCACTGATAAATAGAGAAAAAAATCATAGACTCCAAACGAACACCTCGCAGTGCCCGTATATACAGGGTGTTCCTTTTTCCACTAAATCGCTTGTCGATTTCGGCGGCATGCATCTTATCACGCCGGAATTTAGATTAAATAATGATAAACAGGATATAGACATAACTGTTCGCAGCCTAACACATTATTTAAAAAAGTTTAAAATTTCAAGGAAAAAAATTGTTAAGGCATTAGATAATGCATTATCTAAACAGATTGATTTTTTCAATGCACTTAAAAATAAAGGCAGGGAGATTCTTGAGAAATATGATAATATAACCGTTCTTATCGGCAGACCTTATAATGCAGGAGATGACGGAATTAATCTTGCAATTCCCGATAAGATTGCATCATTAGGCATGACCGTCATGCCTATGGATTTTCTTGATTACAATGAAGTGTCTATATTTTCAGAACACGACAATATGTTCTGGCACGCCGGGCATAAAATATTGTCGGCAGCGAAAATAATAAAAGACAATCCTAAACTAAATGCGGTATATTTAACCAGCTACAGCTGTGGACCAGACTCATTTATCAAAACTTTTTTTGCCGATTACATGAAAGACAAACCTTATTTGGAAATTGAAATAGATGAACATAATGCAGACGCCGGATATGTTACCAGACTTGAAGCTTTTTACGACAGCTTAAACAAAAACAATAAATGCTTTGTATAAGATTTCACTTTAAAAATAATAATGTAAGAATGCCTGTTGTAAAATTAATGATTTTATTTGACATCTAATTTTATAAATTATACAATAATGATTATTATAATATAAATTTATTATGATACTATGCATTTTGTGTGGAGGCAATCGTTTATATTTGAATAAAATTTTAATGTAAAAATATTGATAATATATTATTTGATAATTAATATTAATTATCAAATATAAGGCATAATTTAACCTAATTCATTATAGAGACCAATAAATAAAATGATTAACAATAGCAGATTAGACCAAATATTAAATAAAGTAAAAAAACATGGTTATAGTCTTACGCCCCAAAGATATGAAATTATCAGGATACTTGCAGAATCAAAAAATCATCCTTCCGCGGTTGACGTTTATTCAAGGGTAAAATCAGTTTATCCTATGATTTCTCTGAATACCGTATATAAAAATATTGCAATGCTTTTGGAAATAAACGAAGTCCGCGAAATTAAATCTTTTCAAAGTGCTGTCAGATATGACGGCGATGTGTCCCCTCACGCGCATATAATTTGCAGAAGCTGCAAAGAAATAATTGATTTACAGGTTTATGACGATTCGAACGATGAAATGA
>JAJYQS010000076.1 GCA_021794475.1 bacterium
TCACTTCCTGCTTGCTCATCATAAGACTTTTAGTATGCTGCCATTTTTGAATAAAATAATCTATTACGCTCAAAACGACCATAACGGCGATGATATTAAAAAAAACTTTAGATATAAGCTGCATGATAAAAATAATATTTGCTTCCGCTGTTGCATATTCTAAAGTAAATAGTTTATGTAAATAGCCTATAGCGGAAAAATATGCCACTAAAACTACAACGAAGAATTTTACTAATGATTTCAGCAGTTCATTTACAGACTGAAATGAAAAAAATCTTTGAATTCCAGAAACAGGGCTTATCTTGCCAAAATCCGGAATCAACGGTTCAAAAGTCAATAAAAATCCTACCTGCGCTATATTTGAAGCTACCGAAGCTAAAAAAATAATTAATATTACCGGAAGTATAGCATAAAAAACCGAATAAAGCAGACCATATAAAACATTGATGGCTCCAGCTTTTGTAAGCTGTATAGAAGAAGCGTTCGATAAAAAATATACCATATTGCCTTCAACGGTATTTCCGATTTTTTCTATATTAAACGAAAGGTAAATAAAAATGGCTATTAAACCAAAAGTGGTGTTGACCTCTCTCGATTTCATAACATTGCCTTTGTTTCTTGCGTCCTCTAACCGTTTAGGAGTAGGCTGCTCAGTCTGTTCAGATTTATCCGCCATAATTTATTTTCCGGGTATTAAATTTAATACTGAAATATATTCTCCGTTAAGCCCGCTGAACATAAAGAGGATATAATTGCTAAAATAGGGCATAAATAAAAACATAAAAAACAGCCCTGCTACGATAATCATAGGAAAGCCTACCGCAAAAATATTAAATTGCGGCGCAAGACGCCCCATTATCGCAATAACAATATTTGTAAATAAAGCTACAACTACAATAGGTATGCTCAGCTCAAAACCTATCAGAAAAATATTTCCCGCTTTATCAACGATATATTTAAAAACATAAGGCGAAAATTTAAAAAAAGTAAGCGGTATAACTTGAAAACTTTTATATAGACCTTCAAAAAGAAAAAAAAATGCGTCAGAAATTAAAAAAAGCATCAGAGCTATAAAATTCCACATATTTGCAAGCAGCGAGACCTCTGCATTATTTATCAGCGGATTTATAAGACTAATCATTCCGTAACCTATCTGAAAACCCGCAAATTGTCCGGCAAGTTCAACGCCGCTGAATATTATTAAAACAAGAAATCCGAGTATAAGACCTATTAAAATCTGAGAAAAAATCAGAAGTATAACGGCGGCAAGAGAAATGTGGGGAATAATCTGTATTTTTACTACCATCGGATACATAATGACAGCTATAAAAAAAGCTGTTCCCACCTTAATTTTATTCGGCACCGCCGTGCTTCCGATAAAAGGCAGTATCATAATCATCGCAAGAATTCTAAAAAATATAAGCATAAATTCTATTAATAAGTATCTGTGAATATAGAGCATAAATTAGCTTCCTCCCCTGACATAAGAAGGAAAATGAGCAAAAATAGCCGTAGCAAAATCTACTAAAATATTAAGCATCCACGGACCGAAAATAAGCAGAACCACTATGACTACTATAATTTTTGGAACAAAAGTAATAGTCTGGTCCTGCAATTGCGTAACAGCCTGAAAAACGCTTATCATAAGCCCGATTGCCAGACTGGCGATAAGCGGAGGAGCGCTGAGGTATAAAACGGTCAAAATCATTTTCTGTATAATAAAGTTTACAAATTCTATAGACATTGATATTTAGATATTTAATTGATATTTATCGGTTTATTTTAATTAGTTTATTCCAATTGATTTATTTAGATTTTTATTTAGCTTGTTTATTTAGCTAGTTATTTGGTTTATTTATTTAATTATTTATTGAATATATTTATTTGGTTTCTTTATTTAAATTTTAGTTTATTTAAATTAATTATTTAATAATTTACTTTAATAACATACATATAACTATTTAAAACTTTGAACTAAAGAGCCGACAACCAGGTACCAGCCGTTGACTAATACAAAAAGCATCAATTTGAACGGCAGAGAAATCATTGTAGGCGGAAGCATCATCATACCCATAGACATAAGCAAACTTGAAACAACTAAATCAATTACTAAAAACGGCAGATAAATCAGAAAACTTATTTCAAAAGCGGTAGTCAGCTCACTAATTACAAAAGCGGGCACAAGGACATACATGGGAACATCCTGCGGCGATTTTATTTTTTTTAGTTTAGCCATTCTTACGAACAGCCCAAGGTCTTTTGTCCTTGTCTGTCTGAGCATAAATTTTTTCAGCGGTTTTACTCCGCGCTTATATGCCTGCGTTATGCCTATTTTCTTATTTGTGTACGGAATATATGCATTATGATATATATTCCCTATTACGGGAGCCATAACAAAAAAAGTAAGAAAAAGGCTTAATCCGATTATCACTTGATTAGGCGGCATATTCTGAGTACCCATGGATGTGCTGAGAAATGAAAGGACCACGACTATTCTCACGAACGAGGTCATCATAATTAGAATAGACGGGGCGATAGAAACTACCGTAAATATGAGCAATATCTGAATAAGGGCGGAAACTTCGGAATGATGCGGGTGTTTTGTTATCGCTATAACCGGCAGAGCGATAAGATTTGCCCCGTTTAACTTAATTTTTCTTAAAATTTCCATTATTGCTCTCCATAAGTCCCTTTATTTTATTTTCTATGTCAAAAAAAACATTATCGGCTTTATTTTTAATTCTTGCTTCAGAAATATTCCTTATTTTATATTCTGAAGATTCTTCGCCTTTATCATTATCATTATTATAATTATCATTATCATTATTATAATTATCATTATCATTTTCGTTATTATTCAGATTAATGCCGCCGCCGTTTCTATCGCTGCCGTTATTATTATTATTTGTATTGTTGTTGTTATTGTTGTTTAAAAAACCGGAATAAGAATAAGGAGACGGTGCTGTGCTTTTTTTACCTGACGTTCTATTTTCAAATGCCGGCTGATGAGATTGACGGTCAAGTTCAGGTTCAGATTGAGATGCGTCCGAGTCTTTATTTTTGCTTTTATCTTTTGACAGTGCGCTTATATGCTGTTTTAAAAAACTGCTGAAACTATTTCTTGAAGCAGGGGCAGCTTTTTTATTTAAAAATCTGCCCGCATTATCTTTACCGACGGCAAGAGCTACATTGTCATCGTTGCCGTCATTATCATCATCATCATCGTTATCATTATTGCCTAAATCAGATGATTTGCCGGCATTTTTAGAATAATTTACGCTCTTATGATTTATTATGCCTGTCATCATATCTTTAAGAGGCGAAGCGGCGTCATTTTCTCCTGCATTATTTTCGCTGCCGATATTATTTTCATCGTCTCTGATATGACCTATGACCTGCATATTTGTGGGCGATACGCCTATTAAAAAAAGTTGATTATTAACCGAAGCCAGTATGAGCGACTTTTTAAATCCTATATTAACAGAAGAAATAATTCGTATATTATTTTTATTTTTTTTAATATTAGATATTTTGCCTTTAAATTTTGTAAGCAGATAATAAATGGCATAAATAAAACCCAATACGAGAAGTAAAGAAAATATAGTTTTGATAATTTCAAATCCAAAATTAAAATTCATTGCAGCCGGCTGTTTATTTAACATTGTTTGAGCTATTTTATTAGTTTTATTAATTTTTCCGGTTTGACCCGTTTGAGATGCCTGAGCGGTTTTAGCATGCCGTTCGGCTTTTTTATTGAACGGCGCTGTTTTATCCTTTAAAGGTTTTTTTACATTTTTAAAACTGCTTTTCAGCAATGCAAGTTTACTGAGCTGCGGTATTTTTTTGCCTACATTTTGAAATATATTACCGGCAAAACTGCGGTTTATCTTAATTATATAATAATCTCCGTAGAAAGAACTCTCTAATCGTTTCTTATTTATTTTTATTCCTTTTTTAAAATAAACCATAACATCGGCAGAACGTTTTGCGCCGTGTATTAATTCTATTCCTGAAATTAACGGATTATTAGAATATTTTAAAAATTTAGATTTAAAATGAAAACCGGCATACGAAAATTTTAATTTGAAGCCGTAATTATATAATTTATAGCCCGGATTCAGCTGTTTAGCGGCATTATTAAATTTTAGCCATATAAGATATTTGCCGTTATTATTTTTAGTTACCAAAATTTTTTGCAGCAAAAAATTTGACGGAATCTTTCCTGCCGCATAGCATGTTTCAATCGGCATCACTGCAATAAAAAATAGCGGCAATAATGCAAATAATGCTAATAAGTTGGCGGCTGTGCATGAAGCAAGAAATTTCCTCATAATTTCTGAACCCTTTCTACCGGACTGATTATATCAGTCAATCTAACGCCGAATTTATCATTGACAAGAACAACTTCGCCCTTTGCCATCAGTTTATTATTAACATATACTTCTAAGGGTTCCCCCGCCAGTTTGTCAAGCTCTAACACGGAGCCCTGTCCAAGCTGAAGCATATCGTTTATAACCATTTTTGTCCTGCCTAATTCAACTGATATACTGAGCGGTATATCAAGAATAAATTCAAGATTTTTAGGCGGCTCTGCCGTTTTATCGTTTACGTCAAAAGACGCAAACTCGACTTTCTTTACGTTAAATTTATTTTTATTTGCTCCTGATGCCGATGCCGGCTTTCCGTTTTTATTAATACTTTCGGTTACAGCATTGCTTCCTTTATCATATTTTAATGTTTCTCCGGCGGCGCTGTCTGCCGCGCCTTTACTTTGGATATCCGCCGCGGTTTCGCCTGAAGCGGATGCTGCAGCCGCTTCCGTTCCTGACTCCGCCTTCGCTTCTTCTTTAAACGCATCGTCCCATGAAATGTTATCATCGTCATTGTCTGCAGACTCAGCTTCTTTTTTATTATTTTTTTCCGCAGCGGATGCTTCGCCTGCATCTTTAGCGGCAGCATCCGTCCCTTTGCCTGCACCGGCGTCTCCTTTTACGTTTGCGTCAGCACCGTTATTCACGCTATTACTCACACCGCTGCCGGCACTAGCTTCTTCTTTAAATGCATCGTCCCATGAAATATTATCGTCTTCATTTTCTTTTTCTTCTTTGTTATTTTTATTATCTGAAGACGGTTTAGTCTGTCCCGCCGCTTCGCCTGTTTTTTTATTTTCTTCTTCTGTTTGCTGCTCAGTCTGACTCATCGTAATACCCCTCTTTTTCTAATGGAATAGATGAAATTAATTTTACCGCGAGCTGATTTTGCATTTTGCCCGGATAAGCTAAATATTTTGGAATATTTTCTACCCTCACGACCAGCGGTTCAACAATCTGCTTGTCTAAAATAAGAACGTCGCCCTCTTTTATATTCAAAAAATCTCTTGTTTTTATTTCTGTTCGGCCAAGTTCAACCCTTAAATTAAGCTCAGATTCTTTCAATCTTGCTTTAAATCTTTCTATCCATCTGGAATCAACCTCAAGCTGTTCGCTCTGAAAACCGCTGTACAATTTTTCTTTAACAGGTTCAATCATCGAATAAGGCAGGCATATCATAAATCTTGAAACAGCACCTTCAATATCTACTTCAAATCTGTTTACTATAACTACTTCGGTAGGCGTTACGATAGTTGCAAACTGAGGGTTAATTTCGCTTCTCTGAAATTCCAGTTCAACGGGACTCACAGGTTTCCATGCCTCTGTAATATCGGCAAAAGCCATGTCTATAACTTTTTTTATAAGTCTGTTTTCTATAGGAGAAAAATCCCTGCCTTCAACTTTAACATGAAGGTCTGTATTTCCGCCGAAAAAAATATCTATAAGATTATAAACAAGCCTTGCATCAAGAACAAATATGCCGAATCCGCGAAGCGGCGGCATTTTAAAGATAGTAAGACTTGTCGGAAGCGGTATATTTTTTAAAAATTCTCCGAATTTTTGCATATCGACTGAAGTCCAAGTTACTTCGGCAACCTTCCTCAATGTTGAAGTCAAGTCATTCCTGAGAAGCCTTGCAAATCTTTCATTAATAATTTCAAGGGTAGGCATTCTGCCGCGGACTATTCTGTCCTGCGAAGTCAGGTCATAGTTTCTGACGCCGCCGACCTGTTCTGGTTTTTTTTCTGCCTCTATAGTGCCTGAGGATATACCCCTTAACAGCGCATTAACCTCTTCCTGTGATAAGACGTCAGCCATAAAATAATTATATAATTATATTAATATTAAATTTTAGATAGTTAGTTATTAAGTTAGTTGTTTGTCAACTTTTGGTTATTATTTATTAAATCAGTTATCAGTTATTTAGTCATTAAATCATTAAATCAGCTATTTATTATTAAGTTAGTTATTTAATTACTGTACTAAATAATTATTAAAATAAACACTGAGTACCTGCCCCTGCCCTAAAATTCTATTAAGACTTCTCGCTATCTGGTGCCTTAAGGCGGTTATTCCGGCTGGCGTGTTAATTTCGTGAGACGTTTTTGAACTAAGTATCATAATTATGCTGTTTCTAATTTGAGGGATGAGCTGCTTAAAAAGCGACTCGTTTCCGCCGGGTTTTAGTTCCACGGTTATAGAAACTTTAACATAGCTTGAAGAATTTTTATTTGCAAGATTTGTCAGAAAAGGTTTAAGCTCGATCATTGGTCCCGGCGTGATATTTTTTCTGACGTTAATCGCGTTATTTACCGGTTTGCCGGAAGGTTTGGCTAAAATAAAATGGTAAGCGGCAAATCCGCCGCCCAGTAAAAAAAGCAAAGGCACTACTATAAATATAATTTTTTTTAATCCGGATTTTTTCTTAATTTTTTTAGAATCTAAACCGGCGATAGACGACAGTTCTGCATCCTCTCCACCGAGTTCTTTATTAGCTGTTTGCTTTTCCCCAGCCATTATTTGCAATTCCTCCCTATAAAATATATTTACAATGTTATTATATAAGTTATCTTAGTATAATTTATAACTATTATTATATAATCTGCAGCATATTATTATACATCTGCAGCTTCACTGTAGATAAGCAATAATTATGCCATTAACAATAAAGGTGTCAGATCTGTTTAATTTATTTAATTTATTTAATTTATTTAATTTATTATGCAAAAATAAAGGTGTCAGATCTATTTAATGAAATAATAATAAAGTAATAAAGGCGTCAGATATCTGCATAATAAATTAAATAGATCTGACACCTTTATAAAATGTCATAATTTTGACAGCACTTATTTTGCTTTATTATTTACCTGCTATACTGTCAGTAAAAAAAACTGCTGATTTTGTATTCATGTGAGAGATTATAGACGAAGCGGTTTTAGGATTCATGCTTGACAGAATATAAACGGCTAAATGCTTGTTTATATGCGGAAGAATTGCGGCGGCTTTTCTTGGGCTCATAGATGAATATATGGCAATAAGACCTTTAATCTTAGATTTTTTAAAAGCTTTAGCGGCGCTTATTTTAGTTTCGATACTCTTTAATTCGTTCAATTCTGTTTTAATCTGTTGTTTTAAAATCTGGATTTTAGACTGCTCTGCAGTAAGTTTTGATGCATAAACATTACCTGTGCTGAAATAGAGCTGAAATAAAAAAAGGAGCAAAAGAGAGAATAAAAAAAAAGAAAAAAGAGCATATCTAACTAAAGTTTGTTTAATTAAACAATAAATATTTAAGCTCAATCCGGTTGACCTGCTATTTTCCATAATTAATAAGAACGAATATTAAGATATAATGTTAATAAGTTAAATGTCAATAGCTGTCCAGCTCCGATGAGAATTATATTTAACTGTCAATAATTATTCAGCTCCGACGAGAATTATACTGATTTGACGTTAAATCGTCCAAGAGCATTTCTTCTTTTTTAATCGAATTTAATTTATCTATAACGAGATATTTTTCTTTTAATTTATTAATTTTTTCAAATTCTATTTTAGATTTCAAAAGCGCAAGCCTTTTTTTTTCTAATTCTTTTTCTATAATATCTTTTTCTTTCAGCGTCCGATTTAAAGCGCTTAGCAATGCATTGTATCCGCTTTCTAGAACCATAAAGTCATTTATAGATGAAACAGTAGCTGTACTGTCCGGATAATGAGATTTGTAATCTTCTATTTTATTTTTAATATTATTTATAGTCATATTAACTTTCAGATATTCTTTCTGAACCTTAGAAAACTCCACATAAAGTTTATCTTCGATTAATTTTCTATAGTCTAAAACATTTTCAAATTTGAAAGGCATAATAGATTAGTTTAATTACATTTATATTATTAGATATATAATAACCTTGGATTATTTTTCTGGTTATATGGGTTATATTAATCTCAGCCGCATTTAAACTCTATTAAACAAAATAATCAATAACCGAATTGCCTCGCATGAGCGGCAGCGCTACGCCGCTATTAATTGTGCCGCCGGATATGCTGCTGCCGTCGGCATTTTTATATCTTCTGTTTGGAGAAGAAGCAAAATTTTTGCCGTCATCAGCAGAATAATTATCCGCAAAAGACTGAGCGCCGTTTCCGCCGCCATTATTAAACCCTAAACTTATATTTAAATTTATAGATGTAAATCCTTGATTTTTAAGAGCATCTGTAAGATTTGACGATGAAGACTGCAGCATATTTTTCGCTTCATTGGTCTGCGTTAAAATATTAACGGCTATTAATTTATTTAAACCGTTTACACCGCTGCCGTCTGCGCCGGTAATAGAAAGATTAATCTTAATACTGCCGAGCGAAGCCGGTTTTAATGTTATTACCGCCGACTGCATATTTTTTTTGAGCATAACGGACAGAGTGCTTGCCGTTAGCGATGCCGGACTTGTATTGCCGCCAGCTGCGCTATTTATATCATTATTCAGACTTGCAGCTAATTCATTTGAAAAATTAGCACCTGAACCCGTCGTTCCGTTTCCTGCCGCGCTGCCGCCGTTTAAAGAACCTAAAGAAGCCGACGTTTGCGATAATCCGCCGTTCAGCAGGTCGTTAAACTCCGCATTTTTACCGTCAAGCAGCGTTAATTTACCGTTTTCGCTGCCGCCTGAACTTAATTTGCCGGAACCTGTTCCGGCATTTAAAAAATAGGCGGCTAAATCGGACATTTTTGCATTATTATTCTGTCCGGAATCTGACGATGATGATGAATTATCACCGTAGATGCTGCCATTAGTGCTATTTTTACCATTATTATAATAATTGCCGTATTCTTTTTCATTATTATTCTTGCCAAGGCTAATTCTGTTTGATTTTTCATTGCCGTCTTTGCCGTTTTTATTTAAAGAGGCAATATTTGATGAACTGCTGCTGCTATCATTACTTCCATTATTGTTATTATTAGCGTTTACATTTTCTGCCATTATGTCAGCTGCGTTTGCAATGCTATTTTCAACGCTTTTGCCACCGTTAGCGCCGCCGGCAGAACCGGCTTTTCCTGCAGAATTGGAATTAGAAATGGAACTTGGCGCAATATTATTACCGGCGTTAGTGTCTGCATTGCCGGCGCTTTTTACGTTTTTTAAACCGGCAGCAGCTGAAGCATTATTTGCCGCCGATAAATTATCCGGTACAGAAAGAGAGGTGTCTGCAGATTTACCGTCTGTTTTTTCATTTCCCGAACCGGTGTTATTGCTGCCATCAGTATTTTTGCCGCTTAACAAAGCTCTGCCGTTGGACATATTGGCGGAACCGGCTGCGCTGCCGCTCTTTGTATCGGCAAGAGCAGTATCTCTATTGCCGGAAATATTGCCGTTTGTATCTGAACTGCTTTCAGTTTTACCTTTATTGACGGTTAAACCGGCGCTGTTTTCTGCACTTAAAGCAGAAGTTTTACTGCCCGCCCGGCTTTTACCGTTTATGCCTTCTGCATTAATATAAACGGCATTTTTTGTATCTTTTTTGCCGATTACAGACGAACCGTTAAGATTGTCGGCGTTATAGCTGCTATTATTATCTGCTGTCTGTCCGCTGCCGCCGCTATTTGCAGTATTAGACTCTGATGCAGCACTATTCCCGTTAAATGAATTATTATTATTTATAGCCCCGGGAGCAGTTGCGCCAAGCGGTGCATAACCGTTCTGCATTGCGGTTAAAACGGTCGAAACGCTGCTGCTCGGCGAAATTTCATTTTTATTGTCTGCAGCGCTGACGTCTGGAACATCGCTATTAGAGTCTGACTGAGCCGATAAACCGGCTTCCCCTGCGCCGTTTTGTACCGATGCGGCAGTACTTTGACTTTGCTGCTCTATCGTTTCGGAAGGAGAAAGAGCGCCTGAATAGGCAATACCTGAAACTCCTTCGGCGTATGGCGATGATGCGCCGTATGCGCCGCCGTAAACTGCGGAAGCGGAAGCGGAAGTACCGGCTTCTGCTGAGGATTCATTATTTAATATACTGCTCACACCCGCGCTTTCAGACGGATAATTAACGCCTACCGATAAACTCGGTGCAGCTGCTGAAGTTGCGGAAACGGAAATGTTATCTAAAGGTGCCGTATCAGTGTTGAAACTGTTAAGAATACTGCCGAATTCTGAAAGCGCAGGCGAACCGGCATACGACAGCGCCGTCAAGGACATATCCAGCGCAGGCGAACCGGCAAAAATATCCGGCAGAACCGAACCTGCAACACCTGCTGCTGCGTGTAATATATTAAAATTATTCATAATTTTTAATTTTTATCAGATTATTTATCAACAATTTATTTGCTTCGTTATCTATTTTATTTATATTACTTATTAATTTTCATAATTATGCAACTGCCTGTTCAAGAGATGTAAGCATTGCGTTTTCTGTAGTCAGCACCTTTGAGTTTGCGACATAAGCGTTCTGAGCTATTATCATGTCGGTAAATTGGCTTGATATATTAACGTTAGACTGCTCCAACGCCGAATCTGTTATATAGCCGAAATTACCGGTCTGAGCCGTACCTACTGCCGGCTGTCCCGAAGCATAGCTCTGCGAATAAAGACTGTTACCCTCAGATACTAAACCTGTAGGAGCTATAAAATTGGCAAGAGCAACCTGGTATAAATATTTCGTCTGTCCGTTTGAAAACAAACCTGTTATCCTCCCTGATTTATCAACCGTAAAACTCGTGAGTGTTCCAGTCGAATAGCCGTTTTGAATAAAAGAAGTGGTAGCGGAATCAGCGGCATATTGGGTAAGATTGTCCAAATTAAGACCGACGGTCAACGGAGATTTAGCGCCGTCAGGAAGTGTTGTAGTTGCCGCTACATAAGGAGGAACATCTGTCAATGTGAGCGATTGTCCTGTTAAAATTTGACCGCTTGAATTAAATGTAACATCTGGAGCTGTTGAAGTCAGAGACTGCCTTTCAGCAGCTGTTCCATTAAACGAATAATAGGCATTCCAACTTCCTGATGTTGAAGAAGTCGGCGCAAACGTCACAGTTAAAGGCAGAGCATTTCCAAGAGAATCATAGGTATTGATAGTAGTGGAATAATAATCGTTCGGAGGTCCTGCAATAACCGCTCCTCCTGTTGTATAACCGCTTGAACTTAGCGGCATAGCATTTTCTAAAGCTACTGTACCGGCGGTAGAAGAAGTAGAAGGCGTTACAACACTTGAAACCGTATTTAAAAATTGGTATGGGTCAGACGTAGCGGATGCTTTCTTGCCTGTTGTATTAATTTGTACTGAATCTCCTGAATCAAAACCAGTAGTAGATTTCAGCGAGATTGTACTTTGAGAAACAGCGGTATTTTGCAATATGGAACTAGTAAGAGGTTGATTAAGCGTAATCGCGTTACCTGTTATAGATTTAATAGTATAGAGATTACTAGTACCGTCACCGTTACCTATGAGAATTGAATTACCAGCTGCACCGCTAGTAGCGCTAAAATTTGCAGGAGAGTCCACAGTAATAGTATCCGACCCGGCCGCTGCAGGAGCGGTAAGATAGGTGCCTGCAAAAGAAGAACTGCTCATAGTGCTTGACACCTGAGGGCTTATATTAGAATCCAGATTTGCCGTTAATGTCGCCGTAGTCGTTGCTTTCGGTGCTATCGCTCCGGTATTAAGACTTATAGGCTGCGGAGAACCTGAAGAAGCTACCCCTGAAGAACTCAAAGGATAACCCTGAACTATATTCCCCGTCGGGTCAACAATATTTCCGCTGGCATTCTCTGAAAACTGTCCGTTTCTCGTATAATATGTGCTTCCGTTAGGCGCCTGCACGATAAAAAAACCGTTGCCGTCAATAGCCATATCAAGCGGATTTGACGTAGTCTGCAGAGCGCCCTGTCCGAACTCCTGCTGAATAGAATAAACATCCGTACCGAGTCCTTCCTGCGAACTTGACGTACCGCTCATAGTCTGACTCACAAGATTTTCAAAGATAGGGTCGGAAGATTTAAACCCGTCCGTATTTGAATTGGCGATATTGTTACCTACAACTCCAAGATATGTCTGATTGGCATTTAATCCCGAAACTGCCGTAAAAAGAGCGTTGACTGACATACTGATATCTCCTTCCTAAAATATTTTTAATTTATTTTCTCTATACTTTATATACCATATGATATAACACACTATAAATATAATTATATCATATCAAAAATAATATTATGTTATATTACATTATAAAATAAAATTATCTATCTTAATATTATAATTATATTAATTATAATGAACTTATCGCACTTAACATCTTAACACCATAACATCTTAACTTTTAACATTACCATACCTTATATATCTTAGCTTATGCCCTGAACGCTTGAGAGCGGTACAGTGCTTCCGTTGTTAAGTTCCAGTTCAACGGCTCCGCTTTTAGAGCTCGTAATTCCGGTGACTGTTCCGCCTGTTATAGTCTGTGCAGTAATAGAAGCCCCGGATGAGTTTGCTGCATTTATAGAGAACGAATAATCGCCTTCAGGCGCCTGCGTGCCGGAATTTGTAATGCCGTCCCAATTGTAGCTCTGATTTCCAGCCGTTTCAGCGCCGAGATTTGTATTATATACAAGATTCCCCGATGAATTATATACATCTAAAGACGTACTCGACGAACTTTGAGGAAGCGAATAATCCAATGCTGCCGTTCCGCTGCCGCCGTATTGCAGAGAATTTCCGCTAGCCTGCACGGTTTTCCCCACCAGATTGACGGCGCTTCCCATCGCTGCCTGATTTTCCGAAGAAACCAAACCTTTAATCGACGTGTTCATCGTGCTCAATTCATTCATTGAATTAAACTGAGCCAGCTCTGAAATAAAACTTGTGTTAGACATCGGTTCTAAAGGATTTTGATTTTGAAGTTCTTTAACCATGAGCGTCATGAAAGAACTTTCGCTGACAAGACTGTTGCTGCTGTTTGACGAAGAAGCGCTCCCGTACATATTAGTCGGAACCGACGGATTTGCTGTCTGAGAAGACGAGGAAGCCGGAATGCTTGCTGACGAAGCCGCCGCTCCCGACCCAAATATATTATTTACAGCCATTTTCTATTTCCTCCCTGAATTAGAGACATACGCTTTATTTGTTATATTATACCTTTTCATTAACTTCATTAACGGAAAATTTTTCCCTATTTTATGCTTTGTTTACGCGATTTTCCTATCCGTAATGTTATTGAGCAATATCCGTGCCATATATTATTTTAACTATATTATATAGAATACGCATTATTTATTTATTGCTATGCTGAATTATCCGTCATTATTTTCAGGAAAATAGATATAAAAACTTATGCAATTATTTTTTATTTGTATATTTTTTATTCTATTGCAAAAAAATAAACGGATTTAACGGATTTGATAGAGTTGATAGAGTCAATAAAAAAGTTAAAATAGATTTAATAGAACGAGAGGACATAATTTATTTTGATTTATTTTGTATCAGCGCCTGACTCCGCCTCAAATTCTTTTAATTTATTCCTTAATGTTCTTGACGTGATGCCCAGCAATTCAGATGCTTTATTTTTATTTCCGCCGGTTTTTTTAAGCGCTTCGCCTATCAGCTTTTTCTCCATTTCTCTGATAGTAGGAATATCAATGCCGTCTTTGCCGTATCCGGCAATATCATTAATATCATTAATATCATAATTAGCATTGGCGCTGCCCGTATTATTGTTGTTGTTGTCCATAACAATCCTTGAATCACCGCTGCCTGTAATATTAGTAAGGTTTCTATCGTCATTAATATTAATTTTTCCGCTATTTCTATTGTCGCAGTTTTCGGCAGTATAACCGGTATAAGCGTTGTTAACGTCGCATGCGGTGTCGCAGCTGTTTCCATCACTGTTAAAACCGCCTGCCGAAATCGGCTTGCCGTGGCTATATGTGCCGCCGTTCATCTGGTTTAAACCGCCTAAATGGAATATATTAAGCATATCGCTGTTCTGTGCAAGTATGACGCCCCTTTCTATTATATTCTCCAATTCTCTGACATTTCCTTTATAATCCAGAGAAAGCAGGTAGGTTAGCGCTTCTTCAGATATTCTGCTGATTTTTCTAAAATATTTCATGGTATATTTGCGTATGAAAAACATGCTGAGCGGTTTTATATCTATTTTTCTTTCTCTTAACGGGGGCATCTCAATAGGCAGAACATTCAGCCTGTAAAATAAATCTTCTCTGAACGTTCCTTCTTTAACCATTTTTTTTAAATCTTTGTTGGTTGCGGCTATAACCCTTGAATTAATCCGAACAGGACTGCCTCCCCCCACCCTGTCTATATAATTTTCCTGAAGGGTCCTTAAAATTTTAGCCTGAAGATTTTTATCCATATCTCCGATTTCGTCAAGCAATATCGTACCGCCGTCAGCCAGCTCAAATTTTCCTATTTTTCTGGATGAAGCCCCCGTGAATGCGCCTTTCTCGTGACCGAACAGTTCGCTTTCAAGAAGCGTAGAAACAATTGCCGAACAGTTTACGGCAATAAAATCGCCCTTTCTTCCGGATTTATTATGAATATATTTTGCCGCTACTTCCTTTCCGGTGCCGGATTCTCCGGTTATTAAAACCGTAGCGTCGGTTGGAGCTATAACGTTGATAAAAGATTCTATTTCTTTCATTTTTTCCGATAAAAAAATAAAATCATTTTTATTACCGTTCAGCAGCTGCGCATTGTCTAAAATGTTTACGATAGGATTATCTGAACTGTGAGCGGCATTGTTTATATTTTGAGAGCGGTCAATATTATTTGCATTAAAAGTTTTTTTAGTATTTTGCGAAGCCTGCGCATCTTGCTTATCCTGTATCTCCTGCTTATCCGGAGCATCTTTTATGTTCCGTATATTTTTAATATCCCCCGTATCTTCTGTATCCTCCGTATTATAAGCATTATAAATATTTCTTGCATTGTGAATATTATTGTCGTCGTTGTTAATATTATGAATATTATAAATAATGCGTTCTTTGCTGTTTTTTATTATATTTTCCAAGTCT
>JAJYQS010000004.1 GCA_021794475.1 bacterium
TGTCTATATATTCGCCTAAATCTTCAAATTTTGTAATAAGAATAGGGCATTCGGAATTTGTAAACGACAGGATATTTTTGATTTTTAAAATAACTTTCGTATCTTTAAGCGATTCTAATATATCTTTGGCATAATCTTTAAATAAATCATTCAATTTATCTTTATCGGTTTTATTTTTAGTCGAATGCTTATTTGAATTAATCTGTGAAATCAAACTGAGGCACTGCCATAATGCAAGATACGTTTCTATAGGTTCGTTTTGTTTTTCAAGATATAATGCAAGATAAGACGAAAACAGCTCTTTAATGTTTTTCATATTTGTAAGTTTTAATTAAAATTAAATAGTTCATTAAATTTAAATAATGTATCTGTAAAAAATTAACTACTTAGTCTATTCAGTTCAGGCATTTTGTTCGGCAAGCCGCATTATCATAAATAAAATAATTTTAATAAATTTAATTAACTAATCGGCAGCCGTCCTCACATTAAATTAAATTTCAATTTCTTCGGCATATGACGGAATGTAAGCATTGAAGCCCAGCGAAGTTATTTTTTCTTTAAAAATATCCATTTTATCTTCATCGCCGTGGATAAGATATATTTTTGTTTTTTGCTGATTTTTCAGAGCGCTCAGCCACTCAATAAGTTCATTCTGGTCGGCATGTGATGAAAAACCGTTTATTGTATGAACAGAAGCGTTCACGTCAATATGCTCGCCGAAGACCTTGATAGTTTTATCGCCTTCTACAATTTTTCTGCCTAACGTTCCTCTTGCCTGATATCCTATGAAAATTATAGAGTTTTCTTTTCTCCATAGATTATGTTTAAGATGATGCAGCATTCTTCCGCCGGTAAGCATACCGCTTCCTGCTATTATAATCGCGCTGTCCGTGAATCTGTTTATTTCTTTTGATTCTTCCACTTCTCTTGTTTCAGTGAGATAGGGTATTTCAAAAGGATTATCTTTTTGAAATAATTGCAGTTCGTCTTTCCTGAAATATTCGGGATTTTTAAGAAATATATCGGTAATGTTAATTGCAAGCGGAGAATCAAGAAATATCTTACATTTCGGAAGTTGACCGTTTTTATAGAATCCTTTCAGAATATATAAAATGTCCTGCGTCCTTTCCATAGCAAAACTGGGAATTAAAACGTTGCCGCCGTTTTTAAACGTTGTTGCGATAATATTTAAGAGTTCCGTTTTTGAATCGTCAAAACTTTTATGCAGCCTGTCTCCATATGTAGTTTCAATATATACGGCATCGGCTTCGTCAGGATATGAAAAGTTGTTGACTATAGGTTTATTTTTGTTGCCGAGATCGCCTGAAAATATGATTGAACTGCCGCCGAACATAAGTTTTACAAAACTTGAACCGAGGATGTGTCCCGCATCGTTGATTTCCACTTTGATATTGTGTTTTTCGTCGAGGATAAACGGGGTATTATATGTCAATATAGGATTAAAATGGTCTAAACTTTCAAAAACATCAAGCTCATTATACAGCAGAACCGAAGATGAAGATGAAGCGGAAGAACGGGATGCAGATGTAAAATTTGCAGAAGATAAAGAGGGCACAGAATGTGAAGCAGACTTTTTTTCCGGATTATATCTGAGCCTCTTTTTTAAATCGTGCTTGTAGTCTTCCAGCATAATTTTTGCCGTATCCAGCATTATCAGCCTTGCAAGTTGAAATGTCGGTTTTGTGCAGTAAATTTTTCCCTTGAATCCGCCTTTTATGAGCATAGGAATTTTGCCGCAGTGGTCAAGATGAGCATGAGTCAATATTAAGTAATCAATCTCTGCCGGATTAAAACCTAATTCCGAATTTTTATTTTCTTCATCTTTATTACCTTGAAAAAAACCGCAATCTACCATCACTTTAACGCCGTTTTCATTAACTATGTGGCAGCTTCCCGTGACTGTTTTTGCTGCACCGAATGATTGTATTTTCAATTTTCCTCCGGATTATGATATAATGCTTTTTAGTTTAAGTTTATTGAATTCAGATATGTATATTTATCAGCTTATATTTAATATTTTATTGCTTTTTTTATATTTTTATATTTTATCATACTTTATAAATATATTTCAGTAATTTACTTTCAGTTTATTTTTTTATACTTTATTGTTTTGTAATCAGTTTGCGGAGGTGCATGGGATGAATGAACATTCAGGTAAATTTAAAAAAATATTATTTTTAAGTTTTTCTATTATTGCAATAGCAGGTTTTTCTATTTTTTTATCGGGATGCGCAGCTAAACCTAAACCTAAAAAAATATATTCCCTAAAATATTATAAATCTCATATAAAAAAGGCAAAAGCTGAAGTGTCCAGCTGCAATCAGATGCTTATTTCGGCTATTGCCCCCCATATCCCTAAAAAACCTATACGCTGGAAAAGTAATATAGGTGATAATTTTAGACATCTTGCTCAGTTATACGGGACTCTCCTTGAACCGGTGCAGATGTACAGGAATATAATAACAGGCGGAGGGCACAGTTTTAAAAATTGTATAAATGCATTATCCGTGCTTTACCATAAAAGTAAAAAAATATATAAAAAACAGCACCCTTCGTTGTTTTGAAAGGGTAACGCAGTATAATTATTGACATTTATTTTTTTTGATGTATAATTTTAATTAATATTTATACAAAAAGCAATGGGGTTCTGCTTATAACGCTTTCAGATTGTTTTTTAATTGTTTAAGGTTTTTGATTAAATCTTAAGGCTGATGACTCCTACATTATTAATTTTTTGCAGCGGTTTGAATGTAAATTTGTTGAACTCAATTAAATTAGTTAGTTAATTGCTTAGTTAATTAATTAATGAATTTACATTCTAAAAAACAACAATAATAATGCAGATGCAGAATGGAGCTGTGACCCCTTATATGAATATCTATATCGCTTCAGCCGTCTTTCAGATATTTCAGATTATTACCGTCCTTGCATTTTCTCCGCTTATAGCCGGATTTATTAACAAGATTGAAGAGATTATTCAGGGTAAAAGAGGACCGTCTATACTTCAGCCATATTATGACCTGTATAAGCTTTTTCATAAAGAAATTATAATTTCCGAAGATTCGTCTTTTGTTTTTCGTTCTGCTCCCTTTGTTTCCTTTATATCGATGATACTTATTACTATGCTGATACCCGTTTTGACAGCATATCCCCTGCCGCTGGGGTTTATGGGAGATATGCTGGGCGGAGCTTTCCTGTTTTCGCTGTCTTCTTTTTTTATAAACATAGCTTCGCTTGATAAAGGGACAAGCTACGGCGGGCTCGGTTCTTCAAGGGCAACCGTTCTTGCTATTCTTTCAGAACCTACGCTGATATTAGTTTTTGTAGGGGTCGCTTTAATTGCAAAATCAACCCTGCCTTATGTAATGCTGAATACTATAATTT
>JAJYQS010000014.1 GCA_021794475.1 bacterium
GAGCTCCTTTAATCTTATCTTCGTAAACATCTGCCAGCCCGTAAACAAAGTATTTATTCAACTCCGGCGCTGCATGTTTTTCATAATTTAATTCGTAATTTTCTAAGCTGTCAAAACGAAAGTCTGCCCCTATATCTATTATTTTGATTAACGGATTTAGCTTTAAAATAGAAGATGCTATTAAAGAACTTTTTCCGTGAGGCAGACATAAGAAAACGACATCACTCGAAGAAGCTATAAGCTTTTCGTCTAATTTTTCAAAATTAATCAAAGAACTGCAGCCGTTGAGCTTATTAAATGAAGGAAATACATCGGCTAGTTCTTTTCCTGCATTGCTTTGAGAAGTAATGTGAACCAGCTCGACATCTTTTCTTGATAGAAGCGCATAAGCCAGATAAATTCCGCTATATCCTGAAGCGCCTACGATAGAGACTTTAATCATAGTTTATAATATATAATAATGTAATAATAAATTAATATAATATAATAACAATAATGGATGCGGTACAAAAATTATTAAACGTTATAATTTAACCATCCGAACATATAAGTAAAAACATAATATTATAATTAAAAATAAAAAAACCAGAAATAACCCATAGCAATAGGAGTAAATTTCTGGTTTTATAATACTTGTATTTTAATTTTATCAATAAAGAATAACAACAGTTAGAATCATTATCCTTATAATAATTATAATTATCTTTTTGAAAATTGAAATCTTGCTCTTGCTCCCTTTTGACCGTACTTTTTCCTTTCCTTAATCCTTGAATCTCTTGTAAGCATACCTGCTTTTGACAGCGTAGTCTTCAATTCCGGATTTAACAGAAGCAATAAATGGGCAATAGCAAGCTTGACTGCGCCTGCCTGACCGTTAAGACCGCCGCCTCTTACATTGACAAAAACATCATACTTGTCTTCGATAGGAAAAAATGCAAGCGATTTAACCGCCATGACCCTCTGATTTTCGATAGGGAAATAATCATTAAAATTTTTTCCGTTTACCGTTATATTTCCCTTACCTTCCTTGAACAAAACCCTGGCAATTGAGGTTTTACGTTTTCCGGCTGCCTGCAATATATTTTTTTTAGCCATATTTCAAATTACTCCGTATTTTATTGCTTAATTAATTTATTTTAATTTTATTTTTTTTATAAATATGCGTAACTTACTATATAAAATTATATACTATAATACGTATAATATGATTTAAATCATCGTTTTTACATCAACCGCAACGGGATTTTGCGCAATATGCGGATGGTTTTCGTCTGCATAAATTTTTAATTTTTTAATTAAAACATCGGCAAGCTTGTTCTTAGGCAGCATTCCTTTAACGGCATGATAAACCGGAAAAGTCGCATCTTTATGCAGCATATCTTTATAATTAAATGTTTTTAAACCGCCCGGATATCCGCTATGAAAATAATATTGCTTGTCCGTATATTTTTTTCCTGTAACTTTAGCTTTTGCGCTATTAATGACAACTATGGAATCTCCCTTATTAGCATAAGGTGCATAGTCTGCTTTGTCCTTGCCCATTAATTTATTGGCGATAAAACTTGCAAGCCTCCCTAAGCTTACATCTTTAGCGTCAATTAAAATCCAATTATTTGAAATATCGTCACTGCTTTTAGACATTTGTTCCTCCAATATAAGATAATTAGTTATTTTCTTATAATATTAATTTTTTGTCAAGAACTTTTTTTCAATGAACTTTTTTTCAATACAACCAATTCCCCGCAAACATGGACGTTATATACTGGGTGCTTTGAGCTATGCGCGGAATAATGGTATGAAGAAGTCATAATCATATTTAAGTAAGCGTTTGCACCTACCTTTTCAGCTTCAGGTTTAATAATTTCATTTATCTTTTTATTTATCTGCAAATATTGAAATGTTCCTGAATATTTAAAAGTCCGGCAGTATGTTCCATAGTCTTTTGCAATTATCTTGCCTTTGATGCTGCGCTTTGCAGAAACTAAAAAATTATATTTTTTTGTTTTTATCTGTGTTGAAGCCGTGCCGGATTTTTTATTGCTAAATTTTTTACTGCAGGCGCTAACCGTTAAAATAATTATAAAAATAGCCGCCGATATTAATATTTTTTTTATATTATTTTTATTTTTCATAAATTATTATTACAACAATAATATCAACCATAATCACAATATCTGCAATCTATTAATAGATTATTAAGTTATTAAGTTATTAATTAATAATCTATTGGCATAATTAATCTATTATTTATTTATTTAATTAATTAAATAAATAAATAAATAATCAATCAAACGTTATTTTCTTAAATAAAACCTTTTGTGATGAAATATCTTTTAAACCCGCCGGTTTTACCATTTTAACCGCTCCAAAACTGCAAAGGTCTTTGCATAATTTGCATCCCGTGCATAGATAAGGGTCAAGTATAACGGCGCCGGCTTCATCATTATTGTCATACGTTAATGCTCCGGTGGGACAAAATTCCCAGCAATTAGCGCAAAGCAAACAATTTCTGTTTATTGAGGGCAGTCTGATATCCAGCAAGTCTAAACAATCCGGATTGCATTTTATAAAATTAAACAGTTTAAATCGTTTTTTAAAAAAAAGCTTATTTAGATTTTTATCCTCATTTGATAAAAAAAATTCATTAAAGGGTAATTCTTCCAATGGAAAATTTTTTGCTAACTTTACGGCATTTTCTTTTATAGTTTTGCTCATTTCCTGAAAAAATAACCTTCTTTGTGAATATCCATCGGTTGAATTATTCATATCATCATCAGATTTCGCCGGCGTACTTGTAATGGCAGCAGCATTAATATTATCACCGGAGCCGCTCATAGAAACAGCAATAGATTTTATCTTTTTATTTTCTTTTCCATTATTATTATGGATACGGGAAAAATCAAATTTATTATAATCAATAAACCTAATTTTTTCCGCTATATTTATATTATTGCCGTCTGTCTCTGTCAAACCGTTCAGAATGCGATTTATTGCTTTCATTTTCTTTTTATAAAAAAAATTATATCTGCAATTTTCGCAGCCGGCGGTGACAAAATTAATCTCTTTAGCATCATTAAGATGTTTTATTATATCGGTATTGTCAACCTCGTTAATGCATGAAACAACGCTGCCGATACTAGACTTGAGATTAGAGCCGACCATACTGCAAAAATAATATGCTTTATTCCGGTACATCAGAACTTTGTCCGATATGCCGAAATCTTCTTTTAAATCAAAAACATAATTGGGGCAAATACTTATGCATAATTTACATAAAGAACATTTATCCGATATTTTAATTACAGAATCGTTTATTTCTATAGCCTGTTCAGGACATTTATTTATACATACATAGCAGCTTGACATAGGGCTTCTGAGCCTTGTGCAATAATATTCGTTAATTAAAATTTTATTGCTGTTTTCGCTGCTGCTTATGATTTTATCGATTATTCTTAAGAAATTCATAGATAATCATAGGTAAATAAATAGACAAAGAAAAAAATTAAAAGTAGAAAAGAAAAGAATAGAAAAGCGGTAAAAAAAAGAACGTCTGTTCTGAATAATTCTATTATTTTACTGTTTTTTCCTTCTTATCTTCAATAAACTTCTCTGAAAAGATAAACTTCTCTAAAAAAATAGCTATTTTATCAGGCTGATTTATATCAATCTGCGGTATTTTCAAATTGTTTATTGCAACATCTCCGCAAACTAAGATACAATTTGCATCGTCTGCATATTTTAAACGCAATTCAGGGTTTAATTCCTTTCTGAAAAGTTCAACTTTAGGAATCGTAATATCTCTAAAGCCTTCTACTATTAAAATATCCGCGTCGTTAAAAAATTTATTAATTAAATTATCTATCATGTTAATACTATTAGTATAATAGATATTGCTGCCGGCGCCGGCGTCATTAGATGCGCAGCAGCTAGGCGCATCATTTTTTTTAATATCGCTAAAAAAAGCCATAGAATCGTCTGATAAAAGCATAGTGGAAAACGCTCCCGCATGTTTATGCCGCCATGAGTCTTTTCCTTTAATATCCGTTTCAAATTTATGGTCGGTATGTTTTATAGAAGAAACTCTGTAATTTTTTTCGGCGAATATATGTATCAGTTTTTCTATAAGGGTTGTTTTTCCTGTTCCCGATTTTGCAAGAAATGAAACTGCGAAAGGTTTGCGCTCTGAATTATTTTTCATACCTGTTAAATATTTTATATTTTATATTTTATATTTTATTTGATAATATTTAAATAATTCTTTAAGAATTCTTTATTTACCTTAAATATTTTTTATATTATTAAAGACATTCATTATATCACAATAATTTCTCGCATTGTTAACTTCAAGTCTAAATATTTTTGCGTTATCAAATCCTGTCAAAAAATTATACAGATGAGGTTTTATTAAATTAGCTGCTCTTTTTTCTTCATAAAATGCAAGCATCTCTTCAAAGAGTTCTATGAGTTTATCTAAATTATCCAACTTATGCAATCTATCTTCGTAATTTAAATTTTCTATGCTATTCAAATTATCTGCGTCAGTTAATTTATTTAACTGAAAGTGCAGTTTCGAAAAGTTTATAAAATCTTGAAAAATCCATGGCTTGCCTATGGCTCCTCTGGCAAACATAATACCGTCGGCGGCAGTACTTTCTTTAATATCATTTGCTAAATAAATATCAAAAATATCACCGGTTGCGTAAACAGGTACGGAAATGTTTTTTTTTAACAGTGCAGTCAAACTATGGTCAGCTTTTCCGGAAAACATCTGAGCTCTGGTTCTCGGATGAAAAAAAATCGAGTCTACGCCTTCGTTTTCAGCTATTTTGCAGGATTCAAGGTAATTTTTGGAACTTTCGTCAAATCCGCTGCGTAATTTTATCGTTAAAAGGTTATCGTTTCCGATATTATTCTTTACTTCGGCAATAATTGCCTTAAAGTTATCTAAATCTTTTAATGCTGCACTTCCTGCCCCTGTTTTTATAACCTTTTTAGCAGGACATCCAAAATTTATATCTATTGCTTTAAACCCGGACTGCACTGCCTTTTTTGCAGCTAAACCCATAATATACGGGTCTGAGCCGAAAATTTGAATCCCAGTGTTTGCTGTATATGAACCGGAATATGTTAATTCCAGCGTAGTTTTATCGTTCTTTACATAACCGATAGCGCTTACCATTTCTGTAAAACAAAATGAAGCGCCGTACTTCAATGCTATTTTTCTAAAAGGATAGCCTGTAATTCCCGCCATAGGGGCTAAAATGCAATCCCCTATAATTTGGTTATTCATAATTTTACATAATTAGATAATTATTTGCTAATTTTATCAATCAGCTGTTACAAATTTTATCATCCTGAAAAATTGCCGACGCATAATTTAAATACTTAATAAATTCCTGCTTCGTCGGTTTTCTTTTTGCCCCTACGTTAAATATTTTTCTTTTTTTTTCATACCATGCGTCAAAATCATCTTCAGGTACACTTTCAATTTCTATAAGCAGCTGCCGAATTATATTATTATCGTCTTCATTACTCATATTTTTAGCCTTTTTAAATTATAGCCTTTTTATTTATTTTATATATTTTAGTTAATTAAAATATATAGATAATTACAATATATTAAAATCATTTATCTCTTATCTCCAGTTAGACCTTGAAAACTGGGGAAGGTCCTCAAAATCGCCCCTTATGGCGTAGCCTTCATTGATGTTATATATTTCAAACTCGTTATCTATAACGAATGAGTATATGTTGCCTTTTAAGAATTCATCTTTATATTTCAAGCACTTTTCTCCCTGCCTTATTATAGCGGATAATATGCCTGCTCCTGCAACATCGCCTAAAAGTATTGCTCCTACAAGGACCTGACCGTCATAAACTAATTTTCTATAAATAGATTCGCCTTCCTGATGAATAAATACGGTTTGCGAAGGGTCGTTGGGGTTAGTAAGCCCTATGGTTATAATAGGCAGTCCGTATATCTCAACAGAATTAAGACCCATGCCGCCGTAATATTCTCTGTATATTCCGGCCATATTTGTGCCGGCAACCCTTCCTTGTTCGCAGGCAAGAGGAACTATAGCTATTATGTTAGGTTTTTTATTTAAAATATCGTACGATACTATAGCATCGCCGCCGGCATATACATCTTTAATATTGGTCATCATAGTTTTATCCACTATTATTCCTCTGTCAATTGTAATACCGCTGCCTTCAAGAAAGCCCACGTTCGGTCTGACGCCTATCGCCACAATAACAATATCTGCAACAAGCTCCCTGCCGCTTTTCATTAGAACGCTCGTAGGGTTGCCTGCCTCGTCTACGTTAATTTTGGTAACGGTGTCGTTAGTAGCCGTGTCAATACCGTTTTCGTTCAGTTTTTTTGCCGTTATGCCGCCTGATATTTCATCAAGCGCCAAACCTAAAACACGCGGAAGGAGTTCTGCGATAGTAACGTGCATATCGAGAGCCCTCAAACCTTCCGATGCCTTCAGACCTATCAGTCCGCCGCCTATAACTATAGCCTCTTTATGTTTAGCTAATTTTGCGCCTCTTTCCATTTTTTTTGCATCATCAAATTTAGTAAAAGTTCCCATCATGGGAGATTCGGCGTTAAATCCATCTATCGGAGGCACGAACGGGACGCCTCCCGGTCCAATAAATAATTTATCGTATTCAATGGACTCATTGTCGTCCAGCACTATTTTTTTATCTGCCGTGTTTACCGATACTACCCTTTTTCCGAATAATGTTTTATAATTATTTTTTTCGTAATAATCATCATCTTTATACCATATAGTTTCGTCTGTTGTTTTGCCTTCCAGATAATATGAAATCAAAGGTCTTGCATATGCCTTATATGATTCGTCGGATATTATCGTAATCTCTCCAGTTTTATCAAATCTTCTTATCGCATCGGCGCATGAAAGACCCGAATAAGAATTACCGATTATTACATATCTCATTTTTATCCCCTTCTTCGTAATTTATATTAATTTGACAAACAATATATAAATAAAATAATACATATTGATTTTATAGCGAATAACCACCCTGTTTTAATACCGCCGTCTCGCCTTACTTGTTTTTTTTAGCGGTTATTGCTCTTATAACGATTATAATTAATTTTTAAATGGGGTCCGTATAATTTATTTGCAATCATTAATCTTCTTTCATATGAATAATTTCTAATGCCTATTTTCTTTAAGGCTCCTTTTTTACACGCTTCTACGCATTTTGGCGTTTCTTCATCAATGCACCCGTCGCATTTTGAAGCATAGTGGTCTTTACCAACCCGTTCTATTGCGCCGAACGGGCAAACCATTACACACATCCAGCATCCTACACATTTTTTGTAATTTGTCAAAGTCCAGCCATTTTCATTATCTCTATATCTTGCGCCAGGCATACATGCGTCAACACACGGCGCTTCTTCACAATTATGGCATAAAATAGGAAAAAATTTATTTCCTTTAGATTTTATATTAATTCTTGCAGTGTTATACTTTCCGTATTTTTCCTTCATATGAGTTTCGCAGGCTTGGACGCATGATTTATATTCCTGCCCTTCGCACCCGTCACATTTTGAAGGATAAAGCATTATTTCTATCTGATTTTTTTTAAGGTCCTCTTTGAGGTTTGTAAGTTTTATACTCTTCATATTTTTTTCCATTTCAATGTCTCCAGAAATATAATTTTATTATAATTTTTTGTAAAAATTTATAGCTTTTTGAATTTTAGCTGCCATAAAAAATAAATTTTTATTTAAATAAAAATTTTTCTCTCTATTTAAATAAAAGATAAGTTTTTTTAAATATATTTTATAGATATTGTTTTTATTATTATTTTTATTATTATTTTCGTCATAATTATTTATATTGTTGTTATAATTATAATTATCATTATTATTGCCGATATTTCTACTGTTATTAATATTATTTTTACTTTTACTGTAAAGTTTTAAATAATATAATTGATTAGCTAAATAACCGTAAGGCTTGGCTGATTTACCGCTATGCATGCCTTCCGTTATATTTTTTTTATTACAGTTCAGCTTATCTGATAATCCAAAAAAATTATTTCTTTTAACCGCGATTATGCTTTTTTTATATTCAGTATCTTGAGCATTATATTCTGATTTAATGTTGTCAAAATCAGCACTATTATTATTAGTTTTGTTAATTTCACCGCCGGCGGTATTATCGCAATTTATTTTTTCCAGAATACCGGTTAAACTGTCCTTATCATTAATATTGCGAAAGCATTCAGATTTTATCTGATTATTTTCTTTGATTATATCATTTATAGAAAAATAATAAACCCTGCCGATAAATCTTGCAATATTTATTGCATCGTTATAAATAAAATCGTCATAATTTGCCAGATTTAAAGCATAACTGTTAAGCATTGATAAAATGTCTAACGTTTTTTTTCTATTATAGCACGCAAGAAGCGGCTCTATTGTAGAATCTGACCACATCGGCATTACGGCATCGAAATTTTTATAACTGCTGCCTTCGCCGTTTTGTATTTTATTTATTAAAATATTAGCGCAGTCAAAATTAAAAAAAGGAGCGTCGCATTCTAACAATAAAACATAATCATTTTTTAGATAATTAAAACAGCTAAAAATGCCTTTTAACGGTCCCGCCAATCTGCTATTTTTATCATCGGCATCGGCTATTATCTTGAAATTTAAATATTTGCTATTGTTATGTCGATTAACATGCCGACTATTTTTATCAGCATCTTTATCAGCGCGTATTTTTTTATTTTTTAAATCTTTTTTTATTTTACTGCAACTATGGTTGATATTGCCGTCTATTTTATAATTATCAAGTTGTATATCCTGTATATCAACCGCAATTTCGAGCAATTTCTTTTTATAGCTGATGTTTGAATTGCAATTTACCGTAAAATTTAAACCGTCATAAATTTTATTTAAAATAGTGATTAACGCATATCGGAATTCATCTAAATTATTTATGTCCCTTACGGAAATTATTATATCGTCTGCAACTTTCAAAGCCGTTTCTAAAACCCTTTCAAAAAGAGATTTCCCATCAAATACATAAAGGGCTTTATTTTCTCCGAATCTTTTTGACTGTCCCCCCGCCAATATTAAACAGCTTAAGTTGTCCATTAATTATTTATCTTAAATTTTTTTTAATTTTTCCTCTCTGTCCGTGACCTTCGCTTAAAACAACTTCTATATAATTGAGCGATGCAAACGCATCGTCATTTTTAATATCTATAATAAGCTGGTCAATGCAATAAATCGCAAGGTCTTCTATGTTTAAAGACGGAATATTTACTCTGAATATATCGGATTTTGGAATCAGATAATATTTATTATTAATTTCTATATTATAGTGCGTTTGTTTGTCTGTAATTTTTTGAATTGATTCAGGATAGTCCGCCAATAATATCTTATCCTCAAAAGTAGAACATAATCTGGCTATTATAGCTTTTAAATTATACAAGTGAACGATTCTTCTTTTATCATCAAATTCCCCGTCGACAGAAACGTCTATGTAGTGAAAATGCGGATGAATTCTTGAACAGTCTCCTCTTCCCGGAACAATATGCATGCATTCAAATGTTAATCCTGCTTCTCTTCCTAATAATTCGACTATCATAAAGTCATCCTTTTTAAAATATGTTTATATATATAATTAATACTAATAATTAAAATCTGTCAACTGCCCGTCGGGAAGCATCCTGAGTCCTGAGCATCTTCCGTTTGACGATAAGCAAACATCTTTAATGCTGCGGCAAAGGGTTATATTTATCCCTTTATATCTAATTATTTTCCTGTCATTATATTTATCTATATTAAAATCGAGTCCTATTTTTTTTAAAACGCTTACCGGTTCGGCATAATATTTTTTGTAAACGTTTAAATCTCCCGCCTCTGATAATTCTATAAATTGCAGATTAAAATTATTTGAACTGCAGAAATCAACTATTTTAAGCAGGTCTTTCTTATTTGTATTTATTGATTTAAGCAGAACAGAATCTATTTCTATATTAAAATTTTTTTCGCGTAAGGTTTCTAATCCCTTTATAACTTTACTGTAATAATTTTTTCCTGTGAGCAGCCTATATTTTTCTTCATCAAGCGTATCTAAACTTATTGAAATTTTTTTCACAAGCGACGGGCTTATTTCATCGATTCTTTTGTTAATTAATGTCCCGTTCGTGGTTATAAATATGTCTATATCGCCTATTTGTTTTATCGCATAAATAAGCTGTTTTATTTTTTTATAGAGAAAAGGCTCTCCGCCCGTCAATTTTACTTTTTTAAGACCAAATTCCTTCAATGAATAAATTGTGCTGATAATATTTTCAATTTCAAGACTATGCTTTGAAGATTTAGAAATCCCTTCGTTATGGCAATATAGACAGTCTTCATTGCATTCTCCCGTCAGAGAAATTCTTAACGAATTAATAGTAAATTCCTTGCCTGCGTCATAATAATCTAATTCTGCGTCAGCAGGGAACGCTCCTTCATAATAATTAAACAAATAATTTTTCATATTTTAGATTTAAGTCAAAATTAACTAAATCGCATTATAAGATTTTAAATTTAAATCAAAATTAAAACTAAATTGTATTACAATTAAATTAATTAACATACTCTATATTACCGAAACAAAGCAAAAAACTTTAGGATAAATACCGGTAATCGGTTAGTTAGAAAATATTGTAATCATTCAATGTCACCGTGACCTCTTCGCCGGCATGCATAACCACAGTTTCCTCGTCCATCGCAAAACTTCCGTTTGCCCTGATTAGCGGCGAAAGCGACCTTGCCGCGGATGGCGGTTTTGGCGGCTGTATAACGGAAGCTGTTAATTTGCCGTTTTCCTCTCTGGCTATTTTAACCTGAAAATATTTCCGAACGCCTTTTTCTGAAGCGGCATCTTCTTTTAATATTGCTTTAATTTCCGGGTATCTTTTATAAATATTATTTATACCGGTCATTTTTTGAATGAACGGTCTTACGAATAAATCAAAGGTTATTATAACAGAATACGGCCATCCGGCTAAAGCAAAAATGGGCGTATTATTATTAAGCAGTCCGAATGAAGTAGGTTTCCCGGGAACAAGGTTTAAGCCGTGAAAACATAATTTTCCGGCTTTGCCGATAGCGGACGGTATCAAATCGTAAAAATTTGTAATTTCTTTGTTATCAAGAACTAAAAAACTTGCACCTGTTCCGCCCGTTGAAATGAGTAAATTGTATTTTTCAGATTTATCTGCCGATATGAGGGCATTTGTTATACTTTCTGCATTATCCTCCACCACGCCTATAACTTCCGGAATCCCTCCGGCATCTTTTATTAATGCTTTTAAAGCGGTAGTATTAATATCATATATCTTGTTGTTTTTTAATTCATCCCCGGGCTGTACAAGCTCATTGCCTCCAGATAAAATTCCGATAACCGGTTTTTTAAAAACCGATATATTTTTATATCCTACTCCTGCCAGAGCCGCTATGTCGCAAAGTCTAATTTTATCGCCTTTAGAGTACAGCTTTTTACCGGATTGAATATCATCGCCCACGGGAGAAAGATACGACCCTGACTCAACTTTTTTATCGTATGACACATAACCGCCCGAATAATCTAAGGTGTCTTCAATCAATATAACCGAATCTGCCCCGGGAGGAACCGGCGCGCCTGTCGTAACAAACGCTGCCTCACCATGATGTATTTCGTTAAGCACATTGTTAAATCCGGCAGTTATCTGCTGCACAACTTTTAATTTTGTAATCTTATTTTCTGAAAAATCACCGGCTATAACGGCGAAACCGTCAACGGCAGACCTTACAAAAGGCGGAATGTCAACTTCGGGAATGACGTCATTCGACAAAACCCTGTCTAAACTGTCCTCAACAGCTACTTCTTCTTTATCGGTTATTCTTTGTATGTATTGAGCTGTCAGTTCCAGCAGGTCGGAAGCTTGTTTTTTATTTTTATCGCTCATATTTTTATCATAAATTAAGTTATAATCTTTTTTAATTAAAAAGCCGGCGTATTATCGCTTCTATAATTCATTATAGATATTATAACGACGCCGGTCTAAAATTTATTGATATAATAAATAATTTCCATTTTACATTCACTGTTTTGTCAAATAAAACTAACATCACATAGTGAATAATTAAAATGAAAAGAAAATAAGCAAAACAAATAAGCAAAATTAAAAATAAGGCTCTACAGGATACATTTTGATACCTGCACCCTCTAATAGTTTCTTGGCATTCGCCTCATCCTCAAGATTTACGAAGATAGTTGCATGATAAGGCGTGATACTGGCAACATTTCTTCCCACAATCGCAATTTTTGATTTTTTTAAAGTATCTTCTGCTTTATCAAAATCTCCATTGTTGTAGTCAACTCTGATAGGCGCATTGTATATAGTTCCGACTGAACTTAACTTTGCCATATTTTATCAATCCTCCGTATTAAATAAATATTATTAAATAAATTTAAATAAATATCTGCTATATTTATCTATTACTATTATTCTATATTATTAAATTTATATATAGCAAATTATAATTTATTATTAATAAATAAAATCATCCTACCTTAGAACTGTTATCGTTATCTTCGACGGAAGAAGTACCCTGAGTAGAATGCGGCAAATCAAATCCGAAGAAGTGTTCCGTCATTTTACGCGCGGTTTTTTCTCTGTCAATTGTTGAAATTCTATTTATATTGCCGAACCAAAGCGCATCCGTAGAACAGAGAGTAACGCATGCAGGCAGCAATCCTTCGTCTATTCTGTGTCTGCAATAATCGCATTTTGTGACTTTTCCTGTCGCATCGTTAAACTGTGGAGAACCGAAAGGACATGCGTGTATGCATGATTTGCATCCTATGCATGTAGTCGGGTCATTAAAGACTATACCGTCAGTTCTTTTTTGCATTGAACCGGTAGGGCAGGCTTTAACGCAGGCTGCATCATCGCAATGAAAACAATTCATAGGTAAATATACGGTTTTAAGCTGACCTTTCTTAACAAAATACGGTCCTACCTGTATAACTCTCATTCTTCTCGGTCCAACCGGAAGATTATGCTCTTTTTTGCAGGACACTTCGCATGACATGCACCCTATGCATCTATCAATATTAACCTTCATAGAATATTTAGGGTTTGAAGATTTAAGAGTTATTCTTGCCGCTCTTTCTTCTCCAAGATGAAATCTGTCAAATCCATATTCAGATGACATATTTGACTCCTTTATAATATAATTATTAAAATTATTTTTATATTTTTGACAATAAGGGCACCGCTAATTATATTATCCATTTATTTATGCCATTATACGTTACCCCTATTGTCAACAAACAATCCTTACAGATGCAAGTTAAATATCATTATAATCGTTAGAAATATTTATTAATATTTCCTTGTATCGCATGAAACAGGCGTACACTCTACCGGTTCCTTGAAATTAACTAATTTTTTCCATCCGATACTCAATTCGTGATATTCTTTCCAGTGGCTTTTCCACTTACCGATAATAACGTCTTTATCCTGATGTTTCGGGTCCCAGACCTCAGGAAATTTTTTCTGTAAAAATTCAACTACGTTTTTTGCAGTTCCTTCCGGATCTTCATCACCTTTTCTGTACACTCTGCACAGAATGGCTTTAAATTGAATCTGACCGTAAACAGGGTCCTTTATAATATCATCGATAACGGTATTAATTGACTCATACGGATGAAAAGGCTGATATCTGTCAAAACCAAAATTAGCCCAAATTCCGTCTTCAGGAACCATTTCGGTAACCCATGCCGGACCTTCAACCCAGCCTCTGTCATTTTCAACTATTACCATATCTCCGTCTTCAATACCCATAACGGCAGCGGTAGCGGGATTTATTTCGATATTTCTATCCGGTTCCAACTCATCGTTCCATGGCCACCAATGACCGCCTTCATGAAATGATTGAGCAATTCTGGTAGTATTTAAAATAAGCGGATATTTTTTTGCCCTCTCAAAATTTCCCAATGGAGATTCCGAACCTTCAACCTGAGTAGGAACTTTGTACCAGCCGATTTTTTCCAGAGGTTCCGAAGCCAGTTCGATTTTGCCGGAAGGGGTAGGAAATCTTTTGTCTGATTCAGGGTAATTTTCACCTTCTTTATACATTATCCATTTTCCGCGAAGAACGGCTTCATCGTCCTGGAATACTGCTTCTTCTTTAGAAAATACAGGCCACATGAGTCCGCCTTTAGGATTTTTCTCAGGATTCAGAACATCATATTTTATGCCTCTCGTAAAAGGTTCCTGGTCATTAAAGAAATCAGTCATATGTATTTCATTAACCCTGCCTTTATCGGGACCGTCTTCATAATAGCCCCATGGATTGAATTCAACTTCGTTAAAATGACCGACGCCGGCATTTTTTAATCTTTTCGCAATACCGTCAAATACGTCTATGTCTGCCCTATGTTCGTGCTGATAAGGTATTATCTTGTTATGCCATTGTATAAGCCTATTATTGCCGTGATGACAAACACTGTCGGTTTCAACGGATATAGCAATCGGAAATGCTACATGACTGAACATGTAGGTATGATTTGGATATATAGAAAGATGCACATTAATCATATTTCTTTTCATCGCTTCTTCCATTTTCCACGAGTTCGGAAACTGGGGAAGATGGTCTCCGTTCCAGATAATACCTTTAACCGGATACGGTTTTTCATACATCATAGCATTTATAATACACGGAACTGAACTATCACCCCATGAAATCAGTTTATCGGTAATTTGAGGTCTTTTCGGCAACGGAATATCATGCAGGTCATTCCCGTAATTTAACGGAGGACGGCAGTTATGAAGCCAATTCCAGCCGCCGCCTTTCACACCGATAGAACCGGTTAAGGCAAGAAGAGCCGCAATAGACCTGTTGACATTGTTTGAATTATAAATCTGAGCCGTTCCTAAATTTCCGGTAACCGAAGCAGGTCTTGCCATACCGAATCTTCTTGCTGCTTCAATTATTGTTTCTTTTGGAATATAAGTAAGTTTTTCAGCACGTTCAGGAGACCATTTTGCGCATTCTTTAGCATATTCCTCAAAACCTGTTACCCATTTATCGACAAATTCTTTATTATAAAGTTTTTCCTGAATTATTATATTTCCCATAGCAAGAAATAATATCG
>JAJYQS010000065.1 GCA_021794475.1 bacterium
ATACTTTAACGAATTGTACTCTAAAGTTTCAAAAGAAGGTGCGTATATTCTGTCCGATATAATAAAAACGCTGAGTTTTATTCATGCTATAGATGATATCCATTTAAATAAAAAATATAAAAAAATTCTTGCCTATGCTTCGCCTCAATCCGATTCAATACTATACCAAAAAGATTACAAGCAATATTTAACCATAACCGATAAAATAGATAGCGAGACTAAAAAAATTAATTTTGAAGTTAACGAGCCCGATTTGATTTATTCTAAAATCAGAACATTCTCTGAATCGGATAACGCATATTTTATTTTTGAAAAAAAAACGATAAAAATTATAAAAGCTAATCTTATAATAATAAAAGAACAATTAAAAATTTGCGGCGAAAATAGCAAAAATATCGGCAAGGATAATTCTAGAACAATACAGATTAAACTAAAACACAATTATTGCGAGTTTTTAAACAAAGATTTAAATATAAATCAACAGATAATATATAATAAACTATCATCAGAATTTCTGCCTGACAAAATAAACGCAATATTGGCCAAAAAAAATAGTTGCAATAATGGATTTGATCAAAACAGCGGATGCGGCAAAGAAAATATATTATCAAATATATCGTCAAAAGAAGAAAACGGATATGGAAACTGCTTAATTTACAAACCAGGCACGGTAGTAATAGCCGATAAATCCGGCTTAGTCGTAAGCACCTTAGAAAAAGGCGTTTATTTAGAATTATTAGAATTAAAGCCTGAAAGCAAGAAATCAATGAATTATGTTGATTTCATCAATGGAGCAAGGGTTACGCCGGGCATCGTACTGCAATAAATAACAAATATTGTTTAACTGTTTATTTAACTACTTTAAATGTCAATAAAAAAAGAACATGTTTATTTTATAAAAACTATAGCAATAGCATCTATTGCGCTGATTGTTTTGTCATCAATTCTTTTCTGGCTTATTTCGGGCGGACTTGAAAAATTAAATCCTGATTTACCGTTTTTAATTTTTATCTTAATAATTTCTATATTTTTCCTATTTATAGCTATATTTATAATCAGTTTAATATACAATGATAATAAAAATAAATTATTTTTCGTTAATTTTACGCGTTATGTATTAATAAAAATATTATATCCTGCCGCAGTTCTAATATCGTCAATTTTCCGCATAGACAGGAATAAAATGCAGCGCTCGTTTATTGCAATAAATAATTCGCTTCTGTTTTCTATCGGAAAACAGGTTCCGCACAACCGGATATTAATTCTTTTGCCACACTGTCTTCAGCTGCATAATTGCAAGGCAAAAATTACGGAAGATGTTCACCATTGTCTTGATTGCGGCAAATGCAATATCAAAGAACTTAATGTTTTAGGCGATAAAAAAGGAATTGATATAGCTGTGGCAACCGGAGGAACATTAGCCAGAAGAGTATTGGAAGAGAAAAGACCGAAAATTGTTATCGCCGTTGCCTGCGAAAGGGATCTGTCGTCCGGAATATTAGACGCTTTTCCGTTACCGGTTTACGGATTGATAAATATAAGACCAAACGGACCGTGCAGAGATACTCGGGTTGACGTGGCTGCGCTGAATGTTTTAATAGAAAAAATAACAGCTTAATTTTATAAGTATAATTTGAATGTATGATGTTAACTGCGGAAGAAAACTACTGTAATAAGCTGGTAGAAAATAAACAGCGTGATGAGCACGGCGGAAATCTGTTTGGAGGATTCGGTCAAAATGATTACGGTATTTTAGATATTTTTAATGAGACTAAACAAAAAATAGATTTTTCGGCAAATATAAACCCGTTAGGTTTAAGTAAAAATGCTTTATGTATTTTAAAAAATACAAAATTATTGAAATTTTTAATTGAAAATTATCCGGAGGTTTATCCTGAAAGATTAATAAATAAACTCAGCGATTATCATTACGTTCAAAGCGGCAATATATGTATCGGCGCCGGAGCGACAAACTTAATTTATAAAATATTATCCGTATTTAAACCTGAGAATGCGCTTATAGCAGAGCCTTCGTTTTCTGAGTACGAACGGGCTTGCAGAGCCTTTAAGATAAACACCGTACACCAGTGTACGCTTCTCGAAGACGGTTTCAAACTGATAAACGGCAGTCTGACTGAATTTATTGACAAAATAAAAAATTTAAATGAGTGCGATTTAATATTTATAGCAAGTCCGTCTAATCCGGCAGGAAAAATAACGCCTGTAAATATTGTCATAGAAATTCTGAAAATATGCAGAAAGAAAAACATATATTTAATATTAGATGAATCCTTTATGGATTTTAAAGAAGAATGCTCGTCTAAACATATAATAGAACAATTTGACAACTTAATTATTTTACGTTCTATGACAAAATTTTTTGCACTGCCCGGAGAAAGATTAGGGTACATTGTAAGCAGCGAAAAAAACATTTTAAAAATGTCAAAAAATAACGCCCCGTGGAGTATAGGCGGACTCGCTTCTGCTTTAGCTGTTTCTTCATTATCGGACACAGGATATATAGAAAATTCCGTCAAATATATTAATAAATTAAAAAACGAATTGTATAACGATATTATGAAATTGAAAATTTTTGAAATTATACAAGGAGAAGCAAATTTTTTACTTTTAAAAATAAACACCGCATATCATCCTAACAACAATAATAATAATAATCATCATCAACATCAACATCAATTAAGCAGCGCATTAACTATTAAAGATTATTTATTTAATAAAGGTATATTAATAAGATACGCAGGCAATTACCGCTGCTTAGACGGCAGTTTTTTCAGGATAGCGGTTAAAACAAGGAAAGACAATAAGATTTTGATAAGCGAATTAAAAAAATATATAGAATCAAATTGATGATAAGATATGCCGGCAATTACCGCTGTTTAGACGGCAGTTTTTTCAGGATAGCGATTAAAACAAGGAAAGACAATAAAATTTTAATAAGCGAATTAAAAAAAATATATAGAATATATAGGATTAAACGGGAGGGTTAAAATGTTCATAAATTATTTTAGCAATTTTCGCATTAACGCATTTTGACAGCTCTTCTGCTTGCAGATGTTTAATATTATTTACGTCTCCGAATGACTCTATAAGTTTTTTATATGACGATAAACCTACCCCCTTAATATTTAAAAGTTCCGATGTAACAACGGCTTTCCTTTTTAAAGAGCTGTGAAATGTTACGGCAAATCTATGCGCCTCATCGCGAATAGACATTAAAAACAAAATTAAATTGGGCGGAATCTTGACTTCATTTTTTCTATTCGGCAGATATATTTTATCTGTAAAATTTTTTTTATAAACACCGCCGGCTTCAACATTAGTCTTTTTTTTATTATAAGCGTTTTTTCTATTTTCTTTAACCTTGGCAATGGAGATTATATCCGGCATGAGAGCCTCGCTGATATAATCTTTAAATTCTTTTTTAACTTCGGTAAATACGTTTAGCTGACCTTTCCCGCCGTCTGCCATAATCAAATCAGGCAGCGGATCGCTTCCGTCAACGGCATTTTTAAATCTTCTTGTCAGCACCTCATACATCATTGCATAATCGTCCGGGGTATTTTTTGACCTTATTTTATATTTTCTATATAAAGATGTTTCTTTTAAGCCGTCTTTAAAAACAGCTTTAGAAGCAACAGGGTAAGTTCCGGAAATGTTAGATATATCAAAACATTCGATAATCTTAGGTATTTTTTTAAGATTTAAATGCTGTTTTAGAGATTCAAGCAATTTTTCATTATGATAATTATTATGAGCATTTTCATATATGCCGTCATCGTAGCCGCCGTTATCACGGCTGCTATGTATTTTGTCAATTTTAGCCGCATTTCTTTCATAAAAATTATTTTTTGCGTTATTTGAAGCTATCATAACGAGATTCTTATTTTTTTCATTATTAGGGATATTTAATTTAATTTTTTTCCCCAATGTTTTTTTAAAAAATTCTATTAATATATTTCTGTTTTCCGAACTTATAGAGAAAGGAAGCAAAATTTCATCAGGAATTAAATTTATATTGTCGCCATTGCTTTTTGAAACATAATATTGGTCAATAAATGACGATATTATTTCTTCATCCGTTAAATAAACATTTTTAAAATAATAGTTTTTTGAATCTATCATTTTTCCGTTTCTTATCATTATCAAATCAATTACCGATATGTTATTTTCTGAATAACAGCCTACAGCATCAATATTTTTTCCGCCGGATATAACCGTTGACTGACTCACCGAAATAATATGCAGACTGTTTATTTTATCCCTTATTTTTATAGCGGCCTCAAAATTTTGTTCTTTTACATATGTATCCATCATATTCTTCAAATTTTTAATTATCTGATTGTTTTTACCCTGCAGCAGCATTTTTATTTCTTTTATCAAATTATTATAATCTTCTGCCGATATATAACCGCAGCATGGAGCAAAACATCTGTTTATCTGATAATATACGCAAGGTTTATTTTTTGATGCAAATAATTTAAATTTAGTATCATTGCACGTCCTTATCTTAAATATTTTATTTATCATTTTGATAAAATCGCTCACAGCTTTTACGTTTGAATAAGGTCCAAAATATTCCCCAGAACTTTTGTCATAAGAGCGGGTTTTTGTCAGATAAGGAAAATCCGACGGGTTCGGCTTGCGGCATATATTTTTAGTATTTTCATCGTTTTTTTTGTTTTCATTATTTTTATTGTTTAATTTGTGCGTGCGGGCTGGATTTGAATTATTTTTTGTAATTTTTAAATACGGGTATGTTTTATCGTCTTTTAAATTTATATTGTATTTAGGCTTATAATTTTTTATCAGATTATTTTCAAGCAAAAATGCTTCGACTTCATTATTTACGACAATAGTTTCAAAGCTTTTAATTTTCGATACAAGGTGTTCTGTTTTAATATCGGTTTTTTTGTTAGAAAAATACTGGGAAATTCTCTTTTTAAGATTTTTAGCTTTGCCGACATAAATAACATCCCCTTCCATGTTTTTCATAAGATAAACACCTGGGGAATTAGATACGGATTTCAGTCTGCTATTTAAATCATAGGTCATTTTTTAATGAAAAATTTAGAATATAAAAATATTAACACTGAACTTACATTTATTTTATTTATTATATAGATTATTGCGCACGGTTGATTTAAATTTAATAATTTAAATTTAAAATAGTAATAGTTATGATTTACCGTCAAATTATATTTATTGTATTTATATAAATTACAAACGGGTAAAATTTATTGTAATAATTTAAAAATTATCGACATCAGCAAAATTGCATTTTTATAAATTATGCAGCATCAAGATTGATATTGGTGCGAATTTGCATTTTTATTAATTATACGGCATAAAGATTGATATTAGTGAGAATTGACATTTTTATTAATTATACGGCATCAAGCAGGAGCATCTGTTTTTTAATTGTATTTATTTCATCCCTTACACGGGCTGCTTCTTCAAAGTTGAATTCTTTAGAATATTTTTTCATTAATCTTGATAAATTTTTTATTTTTTTTTCAGCCGCGGCGGCGCTTAAAACAATAATATTTTCTCCGCCTGCACCGCCGGAAGAATCGACGTAATCCTGTTCAAAAATTGTGGTTAAAAGTTCTGCTATATTTTTTTTAATCGATTGAGGCGTAATATTGTTTTTAATATTATAGCTTTCCTGTATTTTCCTCCTGCGTTCAGTCTCTGAAATTGCAAAAGCCATAGAATCGGTAATTTTATCCCCATACAGTATAACGTGTCCTTTAATATTTCTTGCAGCGCGTCCTATCGTCTGAACAAGCGAGGTTTTAGAACGCAAAAATCCTTCTTTGTCTGCATCAAGTATACCTATCAGCTCTACTTCGGGAATATCAAGCCCCTCTCTTAAAAGATTGATACCGACAAGGACGTCAAATTCTCCGAGCCTTAACTCTCTGATAATTTTAAATCTTTCTAAAGAAGCAATATCTGAATGCAGATATTTGGCCTTCACTCCGCTGTCAAGCAAAAATTCTGAGAGGTCTTCGGATATTTTTTTCGTTAAAGTTGTAACTAAAACCCTTCCGCCTCCTTTAACAGTCTTTTTAATTTCGCTTATTATATCATCAACCTGGTTAGCGACAGGTCTGACCTCTACCTCAGGGTCTATAAGACCGGTAGGACGGATTATCTGCTCGATAACCTGTGAGCTAACGCCAAGTTCGTAATCGGCAGGCGTGGCTGAAACAAACAGCATATTTTTTATATGAGAACTGAATTCGTCAAAATTTAACGGTCTATTGTCAAGAGCACACGGAAGCCTGAATCCGTATTCGACTAACGTAGTTTTTCTTGAGATATCCCCGTTATACATTCCTCTTATTTGAGGTATACTTACGTGAGATTCGTCAACAAATATAGTAAAATCTTCAGGAAAATAATCTAAAAGCGTAGGCGGGGCTTCGCCCTTTTTTCTGCCTGTTAAATGTCTTGAATAATTTTCTATACCGGAACAATAGCCCATTTCTTCAATCATCTCTATATCGTAAAATGTTCTTTGTTCCAATCTCTGGGCTTCGACTAGTTTTCCCAAGGATTTCAATTCTAAAAGTCTATCCGCAAGTTCTGCTCTAATTGACTTAATAGCATGCTTTAGAGTTGATTCGTCCGCAACATAATGTGACGCAGGATAAATAGCTGTTTTATTTAATTTTCTTATTATTTTACCTCTCAGCGGGTCAATTTCGGCAATCATTGAAATTTCGCTTCCAAAAAACTCGATTCTTATAGCGATCTCTTCTTCATAAGCCGGAAAAACGTCAATCACATCGCCGCGTACTCTAAAAACGCCTCTATGAAAATCTATGTCGTTTCGGTCATATCTTATTTCCGTCAGCTTGCTTAAAACTTCTTTCATTTCAATTTTCTGCCCTTTTTTAATTTCTAAGAGCATACTGCCGTACGTTTCAGGAGAACCGAGACCGTATATACATGAAACGCTCGCTATAACAATGACGTCTCTGCGCGATAAAATAGACCTAGTGGCAGAATGTTTCATTTTGTCTATCTGGTCGTTTATCGAAGAATCTTTTTCAATATATAAATCTTTTGAAGGGACATAAGCCTCAGGCTGGTAATAGTCGTAATAGCTTATGAAAAACTCAACAGCATTTTCAGGAAATAATGACTTAAATTCTGAATAAAGCTGCCCTGCAAGCGTTTTATTGGGAGCAATTATGAGCGCAGGCCTGTCTAGTTCTTTAATAACATTTGCCATAGTAAATGTTTTTCCTGAACCTGTAACTCCTAGCAATGTCTGATACTTATAATTTTTATCTCTTATTCCTTCAAGTATTGATTCTATAGCCTTCGGCTGGTCTCCTGTCGGTTTGAAATCTGATACAAGATTAAAAATTCCCATATATTATGTCTTTATATATTTTTCATATTTATTATATTTTTATATTGCTATATTGTTATATATATTTATATTTTACATGTTATATTTATTATATTTATATTTATATTTATTACATTTATTACATTTATTTTTACAAACTGAATAACATAAATTAATAGCATAAGTTACATTATACATTATATCAATATCAATATTTTAATATCTATATTTTTTTACGCTTAGGTTTCTTAAATATGCATTCGGAAGCTTCGCCCATATTATATATTCTTAATTTATGGCTCCTTGGGAATTCTCTTTTTAACAGCTTTTTAAAAATATTGGTTAATTCATCAAAATTGGCTACATATTCCTCTTCAAAAAAACCTCTTTCCAGTATGCAATATTCATCTTCTTCAGATTTTATAATATAAAATCCCCTGTCCCTTTTGTAGCTTCTGACATCGTAATAATGCCCGACCGGCATGCCTTTTAATTTTTTTAAAAGACTGTCTATGAAAGTTTCTTTTGCAATCATTTTTATAATATATCGGCTATATTTATGTTTTTATTTATTTTTTTTATTTCTTATTGTCTTTAATCAAGTTTTTAGCTATTTTATCACATTGTTCATTATATAAATTATTAGAATGCCCCTTTACCCATATGCAATTTATTTTTAAAGTATTATATAAGCTGTATATTTCCTGCCATATCTGCTTGTGTTTGATATCTTTTTTCCATTGTTTTTTTGCCCAGTCGTGCATCCAAAACATCATGCCGTCTAATGCGTATTTTGAATCTGAATAGAGATTTATGGCGATTTCCTTATTTTTAATGGATTTAAGAGCGTTTAAAACTGCGGATATTTCCATTTCCTGATTCGTAGTCCATTCTTTATATCCGGATATTATTTTTTCATTATCTTTGTATAATAATATAGCAGCGTAGGCTCCCGGACCGGGATTTTTTGAACAGGCTCCGTCTGTATAAATATTTATAATATCCATTTAATTTTTAAAGGTCATTTAAGCCTTGAATGGAGCGGGCGACGGGGTTCGAACCCGCGACATCAGGCTTGGGAAGCCAAATATTGAAATTCATAACCCATTAATTTTATTTAAAAATTTAAACTTAAAAATAGACATTGAGACAAATTTGAGACAATCGCTCCATAAAACCATTAATAACGCCTACTAACCCGCTAACAAATGCGGAATCGCTTAGCATTTTAACTAATATCTTTTCCATAGTCTTATTATAACATAATAAATTTAGCAAAACCCGCTCTATTCCGTAAAACCCTTCACGACCGCTAAAAGTCCTGTAATAACCTTTTGAATTCTCACCGGATCTTTAAATTCCGAAACGCTTTTTAGGAGCTCCTCGAAGTCTTTGTATTCCAAAAGCCTTAATATCTCATCAGGCATATATCCGGCAAGAGTAAGATATTCCGCTACCGGCTGTTTAAATTCTTCGGCAAGCTTTACTATCTCTTCTTTGGATAAAATTTCTAAACCTTCCATTACCTCTTTAATCTTATCGGTTCTTTTCTTAGCCGATATGTCTTTTTTAATGCGGGCTATGAAATTATCCGGCATGCTGTCTTTTTTAAGGATTATCTTCTTGAGGACGCCGTCCGGTATTTTGTCTTGGAGCTTCGCTTTGGCAAGAAGCAAGTATAACTCGTCTTTGGTATTGCCGTCAACCTTAAACATATCTATGATTTGGTCTAAGAGCTCCATGCTGGGAAGCCTCTTATCGACTTCTATTAAGTTTAAATGGACCGCGGCAACTTTGAATTTAGCGGACATGGAAGCGATAGAAATATTTTTGCTCTGCCTTATTTCCTGAAGTATGCGACCTAAGGTTTTTTCGGAATCCATAGAAATTACTCCTTGAAAATTATATCAAAATGTTATTTAATTATACTAAAAGTTATATTAATATAACTTTTAGTTATATATTATAACTTGATAGTTTATGAGTGTCAAGGAGATTTTAAAAAAAAATATAAAGAGCAAACAGTATTTTAATTATTTTTTAGTTTATAAAAACAAATAATAAGAATAATATTCCAATAAATATAAGAGCGTAAGAAAAATAAAGCCTATTTTGAACGGTATCAAACAATCCTTTTATATTTTTATGTTGCTCTTTAATTTTATCATAAAAACAAGTATTATCTTTATTTTCATTTACTTCATTATTTAAATTTTGAATAAGTAACCCAATATTTTTTATAATTTTTCTATATCCAAACATAAAATAAAAAATTGTTAGCAGAATCACTGTTCCTAATATAAGCAACAGAATATTGTCTGACAATACATGCCCGCATACCTTTATAGAAAATTCAGAACTATGATTAATCAATTTGGGCAAAATAGACAATATTATAGCAATAGGTATAAATAATGTTTTTGTATGAATATCAGTTAATATAGAATTCAAATAGGTCAACGCTTCCTGATATTTTTTTTGAAAATCTTCTTTAAGTTTATCAGGATTTAAAGAGTCAATATAAGCTCTTTTTATAAGTTCGTAATCATCGTAAATTTGCTCAAGTTTTTCAATAATCTCATAAAAATATATCGTTTCTTTATTTTTTATCTTTCCTTCAAATTGGTCATATATAGACTTTTTTAAAAATTCTATATTAATTTTATAATCAGAATTATTGTTTTGAAGTCTATTGACGTCGTTTATCAATATAGACAATATATCTCTATTTTTGTTTAATTTTACTTCGTCTATAAAAAAATTTTTTTCAGTGTATGTTGGATTATTATCTATTTCTGAACTAACAAGTTTATTTTCTATTTTTATGGTAGATTTATAAAACACGGAATAGGTATTTATTGTTCCTTTTGCAACATCGTCGGCAATAGATTCTACAATTTCTCCTAATAAAATTAGTAAGCTACGATATTTAAAAAAAATAATATTTTCTTTGCTTTTGCCTGATTCCGAATAAAAATCTAAGCTTTTAATATAATAGGGTTTATTGGGCTCATTAGTTCTAAATTTATCTAAGAAATCTAATTCATCGTTTAAAAAATATAAATCGTATTCTGAACCTGGCAAAGTAGTTTTTATGAGCTTATAAGATATATATTTTTTATCAGGTGTATCTTTTAAACCGTATTCGTCATCTAAAATACCATAATCTTTTAAATCAGTTAAAAATTTTTTGCGTTCTTCGGTGGATTCTATCGATAAAATCGGATGAAGCTTATGGTTTTCTTCAAGATTAGAATCTCTAAATAAATTTATAATTTCTGAACGTTTGTAGCTCATCACACAACACCTTCATCTTTCAATTGCGTAATTAATTCTTTTGGCGGATCTAATAATTCAATATCTTTATTATTATGAATCAAGTTTATTTTTCCTACATATTTATCTTTATTAAAACTTAGATCTAGGTCTTTTCCTTTATACTGGAATTTCACTAATTGCTTTATTTTTGATTTATCTATGTTATCTATAACGCTGTCTATATCAAATTGGTTTTCTTCATTCTGAACAAAATTAAGAAATTCATCTGGTTGGTTAGGATATATACTGCTTGATAAATAACTTAAAAGAAGACCCGATTCTTTATAATTATAATTATATAATAAATCGTAAATATTTTGCATTTTTTCTTCTCTTTCTTCTTCTGCGAAATTTTTATTAATAAATTGCTTAATTGCTTTAACAAGTTCTGATGTTTGCATTGTAGTAGAAATCCTATCTTGATCCGCTCCCAAAAAATCGACGAAATAATTGGCGATTTTTCTTAATCCATAAAGAAAAGAAATGTAATGCTTGTTTTCGTTGGTATTAGCTTTAAAATAATCAATATTTATAAAACCTGCCATGGCTAATTTATCTATTTCTAAAATTTGAGCCGGTATTAAATCAATTTTATTATTTTCGGCTAAGTATGCCGTTTTTTCATTTAAAATCGCTATAAAAATAAAATTATGATTCATTTGAACGTCTGCTAATACAATATGTCCGCCCAACGATTGCGGAGCTTTTTCCATTTTTAACGCAAGAATACTTAATGCATTTTCGTTAAATTTTAAAAAATCATCGTCATGTCTTTCAGAATTAAGGTATGTTTCAAATAATTGCTGAAAAGGTTCTTTCGTCCCAGATAATTGATTGAAATTAGATCTTTCGATATTGCTTTTTTTAAAATACGTTTCAATTATTTTTTTAGCAAAAGAATTTGATATATCGTCATGGAATATTTTATCGCCTTTTACTACTGAAATATCATTGCTGTTTTGGTCTTTATTGATTAAATTTAAGGTTAAATGATTTAATTTAAAAGATTCCATACTCTCTCCTACCTAAAAAGTTAAACATCCATAGTTGGTCCTACTTTATTGTTTTCTTTTGTTTCTATTTCCTTATCTAAATTATTTGCGGCAACATCAATTACCTCTATAGCAAACTTATTAAAATTTTTACCAAACTCTATTTCGACCTCATTAACTGCAATTTTGAAATTTATTTTTAACTGCCGTAATAACGGATGAATTAAAGAAGCTACTTCAAAAATAATTTCTAAAATATCTTTGAAGATAGTATCCATTTCTTTAAATTTATCAATTGTATCTACAACAAACTTGCATAATTCGGAAAGATTTTTTGTTATTTCAGCTAAATCCTTATAAATTGAAATTTCATTGCTTTGTTTTTCCATTATTGGTTTTAATTTTAATATTAGTTCATCAATTATAGCATCGATATTTGTAGATGATTGTCCAGAAGTTCCACTACCGGATTTTTTTTTCTTTTTTAGCTTATTTATTTTATTTTGAAGTTCATTAAGCGAATTTTCATTTTTTTGTAATTTCATTTCCTTATTATTAGCTTTTTTATTCAATTGATTAGATGCTTCTTTAAAAAAAAACTCCATAATTTTAAAAATATTTTTATAAAACTTCAGCTTTTTATTTACGCCATTAATTTTATTATTAATTGTTTCTTCAAGATAATTATAATACGTATCTGAACTCATATTGCCTCCTATAAATTAATTATTTCAATATACTTTTATTTTAATGTAAATCGCTCAAATTTAAAATCATTTATTTTTTAAAACCGGTTTTTATTTTATTTATCGCAAAAAGACTATCATGGGCAAGGCGATCATCGTCGCTTATTTTAAACATACTATAAGCCTTTTCGTAATATGCCAAAGCTTTTATATTGTTTCCTTTATTCCTGTAAAGCCTGCCTAAATATAAATATCCCCTTCCAATCCAATCTTTATTTCCTACTTTTTTCTCCATTAAAAGACCTTTCTTTATATATTTTTTTGCTGCAGTATAATTTTTATCCATTATGTTTATAGCGCCGAGATTTAAATAAAATGAAGCTGTCCCGTAATAGTTGCCAATACTTTCCATTAAATTTAAGGCTTTAGTTTCATATTTTACAGCTTCTGGATAATTATCTATTATGACTTCAACCATTGCTATATTATTATAACCTATAGCCTTCTCTTTTTTTGTTTTATGAAGGGTTATAGATTTTTCAAGGTAATGTAGAGCTTTTTGATATTTGCCTTCGTTTCGATAAATTTCGGCAATATTATTTATATCGCCAGATTCAGCGTATATATTATTTAGTCCCCTCGCAAGTTTTAGCGACCTGAAATCATACATTAAAGCGTCTTTTTCGTCTCCGACCGAGTCAAACGTTAAACCTAACCAGTTATAAACTAACATTAACCTATTTTTATCGTTCGCAAAAGGAATAGCCTGTTTAAAATCGTAAAGCGCTGGTTTATATAAACTAAGATAGTTGTCTGATTCTCCAAGACACATATGCGCGTAAAAACTTTTTGGATGTTTATCTACCGCCCTTATCCCCCAAGACCTCGCCGTTTTAAAAGCCTGCGCGCTTATATGGTCGTAACATTCTCTTACGGAATAAGGATGAGCGTAAGATTTAACCGAAAAGGTCAATAAGATAAGCAAAGATAAAAATAAGATTTTTTTAAACATAACTCCTCCAAAGTTATTTAACATTTAAAATGCGCTGCTTTGCGATTTTGCTTTATTAGCTATTTTATTTTCTTTTTGTTTATGCAGTTCGTAAAGAAACCTGCGGTAGTTTGGAATATTTCTAAGATTAAGATAAACGGATGTTGAAGGCCAGCCCCTGAATATTTTAATCTCTTCATCGGAGCCGAAATACCAGTAAGCCGTGACGTCTCCTAAAGTGTAATTTCCGTTTATGCTGTCAGGTTTGCCGTATTTATCGGATACCATTGTTATTACGCGTTTAACAAGTTTGGGATTTATAAAAGACGGAAAAACATATTGGGCGTTTGCAAATCTGTTGTGCTGGGTAAAACAGACGTAGAGTTTGGACGCTCCGGTGAGCTGCCCGTTTACTTTATAAATGTCGCAATAATAATCAGAACCTGTGCGAATAGGAATAAGTCCTGCTTTTTGAATTGCGTTCTCAAGAGTTTTTCTATTCGGATTTAGCAAAGAAACGCTAAAAAGTTTTAATCCGCCGGATGACTTGAATTTAGTTAAAGTTAAAGAGTTAGGCTGATTTGCGCTATTATTAGTTTTAGAGTTTTTAGAATAAGCGGAAACAGAAACAGGGATAAAAATTAGCAATGCCGCCAAAATAAAAAACAATTTGTGGTTTTTCATTAAACGTCCTCCTAAATTAATGTTATTTTTATATTTCCTGCATAATCAGATTTTTGCTCTGGCGATTATGAAATTTTTATTGACAAAACATTGTAACTTTAGATATAATAATTATAATATATTAATTGGAAAATAATATAAGCGACCGGTGGGTTTGTTCCTAAAAGCGAACCAAAATTATTGGTATTTATCAATAAGCCGGTCGTTCCTTTATTTTTTTGGCGATTCCTGCAAAAAGCAATCTGTTCCACTTAAAATTTTTTCCCATATTTTCTTTAATTTGTCGTCCAAGTATTTTATTGTTGTATTGTTATTGTATCTGTTTTGAATCATTTTATACCTGCTTGCCATGTAAATAACTATATCGGCTAATTGCATAAATCTACTATTTTGAGATGAAATATAATAAATCGTATCTTTTAAAGCGTTAATATCTCTTCCAAAATAATACGGCGTATTATACATTTTAAAACTACAAAAACTATTTATAGATTTTTGCATTTTATCTTTTTCATAATCGCCAAATACGATAGCTATATCTTCAACTCTGTCTAAATAATCACAGACTCTTTCTAAAAAAAGCGTTAAACTCCAATTATATTCATCAATTGGATATGTATATCGTTTTTTATGGGCATTAACGTCTAAACATACTATTCTTATGGGAATTTTAAAAGATATTATAAAATTTGCAATATCTTCAAGTAGATTCATTCTTGTATCTACTTGAACTTTCTTAAAATTACCCTTTCCGTGAAATATTTCTTTGCCGTGCAGCTCCGTTTCCTTGGTTAAATATTGGCTATTTAAATATTTGTACTGGATTTTAATTAATTCCGTTTCATAAGCAGACAGATTATTTTCTTCAATTAAAACTCCGCCTATAAAAAAATAAGGGTTATCAGTTGAATATTTATTTTCGTCGAAATAAATTATATACATTATTATCGTCCTGTCGTATTATTATTTTTTAGGAACGATTTTTACGTATTCGCAGGTTATAGTTTGATAAGAAACCCTAAATTCTAAGCAAGCGTTTGCTCTTTTAGGATGATTTTGACTTATATTATTTAAAATTTTATTGACGGAA
>JAJYQS010000030.1 GCA_021794475.1 bacterium
GGATTTTAAAATCAACTGCAATCCCTATGCCGTTTAATAATTCAGAGTATACTACAACTTCAATCTGCCAATTATGCCCGTGAATGTTTTCGCACTTGCCGTTATATCCGCGCAAATTATGTGCAGATGAAAACATAGACGATACTTTTAATTCATACATTATGATTTAATACCTGTTTAATTAAATTATACAAAATAATTTTTATTATTATATTTATAGTATTTTATAATATTTATTAATAGCGACAAAATTGTTCAAAAACAGAATCTCCCTATTTTTATGAACAATTGAATAATTCAGCTCATCAGTCAACCGGCCATTATCAATATTTACTGCTTATAATATCAATCTTTGCCTTATTTCTAAGTTTGCGCACCCAAGCTTTTAAATCTGGTATAATATTTCTGCCTGACAAGTGTTTTATCGAAATTTCTTTATTTTTATTGAAATTGTTTTCAAAATTTTTTTTATTTTCTAATCTTTTTAGAATAATAGCATTTTTTTTAGATATATTAAAGAAAAGCTTTAAATGTTCTATTATAAATTCCCTTTCAATTAACATATCTTTCATAAAATTTTCGAATTTCAAATAATTATACCCGAATATAGCTAAAAAATGTGATAATTTCAAACTTTTATATTTTCTTTTGTAATCTTGCATAAACTTTTTTATATAAGAATTTAAATAAACGGCATTTATATTTATGATATCAATTTTATGCTCTTCTTTTAATATTAAAAATCTATTAATATAAATATTTAATAATTTAACTATCTTTTTGTCGGAAAATTTATTATCGAAAGTTTTTTTGCTTCCGTATAAGATTCTTCTAAAATTTCCTAAAAAATATATATCGTTTAATGTTACGGGTTTGTCGTCAACGGAGGCTATAATCTCATCACCCAACTCTGCATTTTTATAAGCATACTCATCGTTAGCCGAATAAGCGGCTTTTAAATTTCCAGATTTATAATAATTTAATTTTTTATTTAAATGATTATAAGATTGTCCATACACATGCTTTATAAAAATAAAATAACAGAAAATAATTAAAAAAATAACAGAAAAAACTAATCTATATTTATTAATCATGAATTTTTGTATAATATATAAATTATATACAATTAAAATTATAATTATAATTAATCAATAACAAATATATTATAATCAATCTATTGCTTCTACAATATCATCATTGGCGGACAAAATAAAAATTAATTTAATTCGGCACTTAGCGCATAACTTTCTATAATTTATTATAGAGACAAAATAATCATGATATATTTATCTACAATATTGATTTTTATTTTAATAATAACATTAATTGCATTTTTTTTATATTATTTTTTACTAAAAAATAAAAGAATTTTTTCAACGTTTTCAGATACGGACATAAATAACAAGATTAAAGAAAATGAAAATTTTTTAAAAATTTATAAAAATATACTGCAGCAAGTCACGGACGGCATCGCAGTTATTGATGAAAATAAAAATATTATTTTTGTTAACAGTTCTTTTAGAAAAAATATCCGTTCCGGTTTATCCGATAATGTTAATAGATTTGAACTCTTGACAAGAAATTATGAATTAAATAATATTATAAACAAAATTATAGAAAATAATGATTCGAATATAATCGAAAAAAAAATTTCTTATTTTGATAAGGCTGATGAAAAAATAGTTTCCTGCAAGATTTTTAAAATTAATGAAACTAAATACTATGCAGTAATAATAAGAGATATCACGTATATTCAGAAAATTGAGAATATAAAATCGGCATTCATACAAAATATTTCTCATGAAATTAAAACACCGATAACTGCCATTAGAGGTTTCATTGAAACGTTGAAAAACGGCGCACTGGATAACCGGGAAACAGCAGTAAAATTTTTTAATATTATAGACCACCATGCAAAACGTCTTAATTCATTGATTGACGATCTTATAGTTCTTACAAATATTGAAACTGGCGGCGCATCTCTAAAAATTGAAAAAATAGATCCGATAAATATAATCGAGAATTCTTTGCAGTTATTTGAAAACGAGATAAGAGCAAAAAATTTAAAAATTATTAAAAATTTAGACTGCTTTGACGGTGCCGCTTTTTTTTCCGATTTTTCAAAAATTAATCAGATCATTATCAATATGCTTCAAAATTCAATTAAATATACCGAACATAATGGAAAAGTTTCAATTGATTTATATTTTGAAACAAATTCAGGCGCGAATAATATTATAGCGGATTTAAGCGAAACTTCCATAGTCTGGGGAACGATAGATCCTACTGCAGACAATTTTTTATATATTTCCGTTGAAGATACAGGCATAGGCGTCAGCTATCCCAATCTGCTGCGTTTAGGAGAGCGGTTTTTCAGGGTTGACAGTTCTCATTCGGCAGACCCTGGAGGAACAGGGTTAGGACTGGCGATAATTAAACATATTCTTAAATTGCTTAACGGCACGGCGATATTGCAAAGCAGCCTCGGCAACGGATTCACCTTCACCGTATTAATACCTCAAACCGGCATAAGCCGTTTAAATGGCAAAGACAATAATATTATGACGGCATAAAATTGAGGGTCGGAATATTTTTGATTATTTTATGCTTGTATAATAAATCGCAATACAGCATAAATCCTTCTAATTCTTTTTCTCCTAAATCAAAATTTAAACAATTTGTCCAGTAATCAATAAGTTCATCATATGTGATAAATTTAAAAGAATTATTTTTAAGCAGCCCTTGCGCAATTTCGTCCAGATGCGTAACAGCCTTTTCCTTGGCTTTTATTAAATATTCATAAAAAATATTAAATTCATTTTTATTATTTTTATATGAATCTTTTCTTATTATAAACAAAGCAAAAACAAACGGCAATGATGTAAAACTGTACCAAATTGCAGCAAGATCATACGAATATCTAAAAACGTTTTCATAGTTTTTTTTATATTTTATAGCTTTATCGCCTATTTGCAAGTAAATTTTGAATTTATCCAATTCAGCATCTTCCGACAATTCAATATTTTCATTAGACGGCATAATTAAAAAATTAATTTTATTTATATCTAATTTATAAAATTCAGCAAGCAATATTTTTAGCAGATTAACGGAAGTAAGCGTTTCAGGCGTTATATATATAGTTTCTGTGTCTGAAAACTCTTCAATTTTTTTTGGAGAAAATAGAAAAATACTATTAACTTTTTTTTTTGAACTAATTGAAACATCTTTACATAAAATAGAATTTCTATAATGTTCAATATAATAAAAAGACGATGAAGGACTTAAATCAATAACGCCGTTTTTAAGACTCTCATTTAAAAAGGCGGGCGTTCCCTGCTTAAACATTAAAAAATTTAATTTAGTTCCCTTTTCTGCAATTTCTTTTTTAAGGAAATAAAATATAGGATACACATTAAGATAGTTAATTTCGCCTATTCTAATCATATGTATATTAAGAAATTATATTTGCAATATGTTCATATAAAAAATCCGGATTAAAAGACTTTAATTCGTCATATTTATGATTTCCAGACGCCACGCTCAGCATTGATACGCCCGCATTTTTTGCGGTCATTATATCAATTGGAGAATCCCCTATAAAGACGGTATCCGATTTTTTGTATCCTGTCTTCTCTAATATTTTATTAAGCATGTCAGGGGAAGGTTTGCCTTCCATACCGTCATAAACACCGTATACGTAGTCAAACAGTTTGTCTATGTTTAAATGCTTTAGGATATCCCTTGAAATATCGCCTGTTTTGTTTGTAGCAATATTCAGCGATTTGCCTTTATCTTTCAAGTATACGAGAAGCTCTTTCACGCCTTTTATTAATACAGTCTTTTCAAAACAAACCTCCCTATATCTATTTCTAAATATCTTTATTGCTTCATCCTGATTTTCTTTACCAAACATTTCGCCAAGCAAATCTTCTAACGGAACGCCGACATACGACTTAGATTCACTATCAGACAGCACTCTTTCTTCAAATTTTAAAAATACGGCATCAAATGCATCGTTTATAGCCTGAAATGAATCTATAAGGGTTCCGTCTAAATCAAATATTATACAATTATATTTATTTATATCTTCAGTCATTTTAGTTATTATACCTGTATAAATTAAGAATATATTTTGTTTGTTATTATTTGTTTGTATTATCTGCGAAATTTTCTGCCATAATCAATTATTAAATCAATAAAAATTAAACTGCTTCAATTTTTAAGTTTTATTTTTTTAAGCCTTTTATTGTATTACCTGCTATTTTGCATTATTTTATAAAATTTTTCATAAAGTCTGCCGTCTCTTCAGGAATTGCAGTATTGATAGACATACCGGTGCCGATTTCAAAACCTGCTTTCATAGTAAGCCGCGGAATAATCCTTAAACTCCAATGGTAATAATCTTCATTTTCATCTGCAACAGGGGCATTATTGATAACATAATTATAATCGGGGTCTCCAAGCGCATTATACATCGCATTCAAAATTTTTTTAACAATAACCCCAAGCTCTTTTATATTATCTAATGAAGCATTGCTAAAACAAGTTTCATGTTTTAAAGGCATAATCCATGTTTCGAAAGGGCTTTCCGAGGCAAACGGATGAAAAACGATAAAATCGTCTGTTTGTAATATTATTCTTCTGCCATCGACAATTTCTGCCTGAATCATGTCGCAAAATATACACCTGCCTGCTTCGTCGTAATAAAATCTTGCCTGCGATATATTATTTCGCAGAGTAAGCGGTATAACAGGCGTAGCAATTATTTGGGAATGCGAATGGACTATGGAGGTGCCTGCGTTCGGGCCATAATTTTTAAATATTATTATATATTTAAACCGTGAATCTTTATGCAAGTCAAGGTATCTGTCTCTGTACATAAGAAATAATTCTTGAGCCTGCTTGTCTGAAAAAAAAGGCAAAACTTCATTGTGTTTCGGCGTATCTATTACTACTTCATGCGCTCCGATTCCAGGCTTTACTCTAAATATATCGGTCGCCCGCGGATAAAAATAATCTGCCATAGTAGTAAAAGCATTCGCTTTTGATGCGGAACCTGAGGTCTGCCGTTCCGGTTCCGGTGAAAGAGCCGCAAATTTGTTGGGAATTACTCTTATCCACCAGCCTTTAGAATTTTGACCGGTTCCTGGCGTCCTGTATGATTGTATTTCATGAGGCGCAAAACTTTCATTGCCGGAGCAAAATGGACAATCTTCCATATATTCAGGCAGATTGCTGCGCTCCTCTTTTTCTTTAGACGATTTTTCAAACTCATGCGGTCTTCTTCGTCTTTCTGTGGAAATAATAACCCACTCACGGGTTGTAGGATTTTGTCTAAGTTCCGACATAACTCAGTTTTTTTTAATTATAGTTGTTATAGTTGATACAATTTTACAGAAATATTAGAAACGATAATCGACTTCTTCATTATTATACAACATAATTGTTATAAAGAAAATCATATATCTGGCAGGAATTATTTACGCTTGAAAAATCGAAATTCAATGATTCCGGATATACGGCAAAAGGAATATTTTGTTCACCGCCGGCGCCGCCGTGCGCCCCGAGCTGATTTTCAAAATTGACAACATATTCCTTATTGTATGCTCCAAAAATTATTAAGTCTCCTGAATTTTTAAATCTGCAAAAATCTTTAATAGAGTCTACTATTAATTTTTCTTTATTAAACGCTTCAAGATATTCTATAATATTTCGCAATGTATCGTTAGAAAGATTTTTAAGATAAATGTTTAATAATTTTTCATCTGCCGCAATATCGTGTTTAAAAAAAGGCTTAAAACCTTCTGAACCTTTATATGATATAACTACGTCGTTTTTTTTATTTCTGCCCATAATAAATCCGATATGTTCAATATTGCATAACCGTTCGATTAAACCCGGATAAAAGAATTCAATTTCTTCCGTATCCATTTTAATTTTTTTATCAGAAAAATAAATATTTGACATAGGTCCTGAATTCATTATGTATATTACATTTTTATTTTTCCAATCTACAACATTCTTGCTATTGATATTTTTTTTTGTTTCATAATTATATTTAATGTTATTAAATAATTTATTGTAAATTATTTTACAGTTATTTTTCTTAAACAAATCGTCTATATATAAAAATAATCGTTTAAAAATGACATTATAACCCGTATCAAATTCATATACCGTATAATTTTTTTTTATATCGGTATCAGTACCTTTATTTTCGGTTAAAAATTTATCAATAACTGTTTCAAGTTTTTCATTGTTATTTAAATGAACAAACGGCACCGACGGTGTATGTCCGTGGTCAGATATAATAAAAAAATCATACTTTCTTTCTGATTTTTCTAATTCCTTAAAAATATATTTTATTTTGCGGTCTATCGCTTTAAGAGTTCTCATTGCGCTTATAGAGTAAGGCCCCCTGTGATGAGAAAGCTCGTCATATCCAGTAAAATCCATATATATAGAAGGTACGCCTCTTGAAATATCCATAATTGCGCCAAATGTTTCAATCTCTTTAAATATAACGTTGGATATCGCTCTTGCAAAAGGAAAGATGCCTTCCGGTCTGACAACCCTTTTTTTTATAACATCCAATATTTTTTCATATAATTCAAAAAAAAATTCAAATATAACATAAAAAATTGTTTTTAATAAAGTAAAAATATGAAATATAAATATAATAAAAATGTCAAAATGTCTTACTTTTTTTTTAAAAAGATATCTAACCGAAAATGTAGACAATGTAAATGTTGAACGGGAGGCGCCCCCCGAAAATAAATTAACATAACTGGAGCCGCCCTTGAGAAGTCCTTTATGATTTTTAGAAAGCATTGCTTCAATGTGCCCTGCGCTATCCGGTTTTTTAAAGATAATTTCGTTTCCGGTATCTTTCTCAATCCATCTAAATCCAGGGATATTTTTATTGTCTCCGTACAGCAATCCTGCTTGAAAAAAAGGGGTATCGCTTGGAACTCCGGTGAAATAATCTGTTAATGTATAACCCTTTTTAAAAATCATTTTTTTTAAAAAAGGCATTAAATTATGCGCAAACGCTTTGTCTAAAGCTTCTTTAGAAAGTCCGTCTATCTGAAAAATAACGAACCCTTTCTCGTTTATAGGCTTTCTTATTTTTATCTTTCTTATCGATTTGCTAAATATCTTTAAATTAATTTTCATATTAATTTTCTTCTTTTTCAAAAAAATAATTTGCCGATAGAATCATGATAATCAAAAACAAAGCTAAAAATATTAAACTTATCGATATTGAAATTTCAGGTACAAATATACTTTTTGCCTTATTGTAAAAGAATATATATTTTAACAAATCTACGGAATATGTTATCGGGTTTATGTAAGCTAAAATTTTCAGGAATAAGGGAAATTTTTTTATAGGATATAATGCCCCGCTGACGAAAAACATAGGCTGCACTATCAGATTGATAATTGAATTAAATCCTTCAAACGACGTCATTCTTGATGCTATTAAAATCCCAAAAGCAGTAATGGATGCTGAAATTAAAAAAAGAGCAGCAAGCGTTAACAAAAACGTACTAACAGTTAAATCGATGCCGAAAAATGGAGCAAATATCAGGATGATCAAACCTTGAACAGTGCTTATTATGCTGCCTGAAGTAATTTTTGCATAGACAAATGTTTTTCTTGAAACCGGAGAAACAAGAATCTCCTTTAAAACTCCAAATTGACGGTCCCATATAATAGAAATTGCGGAAAAAATTGACCTGAAAAGAACGGTCATTACAAGAATCCCCGGAAATATAAAATCAATATATGAGCCGTGTTTAAGTTTAACTAAGGTTGAAATACCGTAACCTACAAACAGCAGCCATATTACCGGTCTAGAAAGATCCGTTATAAGCCTTGACTTCTGCCTTGTAAACTTTAGCAGTTCGCGCTTATTTATGGCATAAAACGCTTTTAATTCGCTTTTTAGCATACCTAAGTTTTATTTTTATAAAGTTCATTGCAATTAGCATTCAATTATTGCTCTATTAATATTATAATATAAAATCCCTATGTATAATATAGCAATAATCTAATTTCAATTTGCTAAAAAATGAATATTGTATATTTAAGTATAGTTACGTATATTTGGCATATTTAAATTACTTCGTCGCCGTTATTAAAAATTCGGTCCTGGATATAAAAATACTGTCGGAAGAATTCAAATAAGCCAAGCAATTATTAAGTCCTCTATGAAAATCTGAAGGGCTTATAAATTTATGTTTAAATAATTCGTCTTTTACAAGTTCAAGCTCCGCGCTTAATGCTAAAAAAGCATCCTTTGTCTGTTTAAAATAATCGCGGCAATCTTTTTTTGAAACAAAAAATGTTGAAGTAAAAGGTTTTATTTCAACATTTCTAAATCCTGTTTGAAATAAAAAGTAAGGCAATTTTTTAGAAATATTTCTGTCGCCGCCGCACTGTTTTTGAAATTTTTCATAACTTTCAAAAACACTTTTAGTTTCCGGCGGCAATTCCGGATAAAAAATATTCATATCGTCTTCAACATCTATGATAACTATTTTAGAATCAGTTTTCATTATTTTTTTTAATTCTGACAAAAATAGTTCTATGCGGCTTACATGCTGCAATACATATCTGGCAAATAAAATATCTGAAATAGAATTTTTTAAAGGCATTGCGTAAACATCGGCGCATATCGGATTAAAATTATTTTCTTCGAATAATCTTTCAGCTATCGTTAAACCTTTGTTGTCTATATCTACGCCGATATATTTGCGGTATTTTTTTTGCGAGTTTAAAATTAGCGGTATTATCCCGAGACCTGTGCCTACATCCACTGCAGTGCCGTCATTACAATTTTCCGGATATGGGATGCTATTCAGTTCATATAACAGAAAATTAGCAGTATAGCAGGATTGAAGCGCTAAGAAACGTAAATTTTCAGGAATGTCTTTTTCGTTGTATATTGCCCTGAATTTTTCTATTATTGACAGCAATTTATTTTTTTAACAATATATTTATACAAAAATAATGGAAGTCAGATATTTAACCTTTGACGATAATTAAGAAGCGAAGACCAATAAATAAAAATAAGCAATAAAATCTGATTAAAATATTTCTTTAAGTGTGACAGTCTGCATTCTGTCTTTCCCTATTGAAAAGATGTTTATAGGTATCTCAGTTATCTGTTCAAGTCTTACGAGGTACTTTTGCGCATTCACCGGCAAATCCTTAAATTGTTTTATAGTGCCGATCTCTTCGTTCCAACCTTCAGCTTCTTCATAAACAGGCGTTATGTCTTTGAAATCATCTGATAAATAAGGGAGATGATTTATAATTGAACCCTTAAAAAGATAACCTGTGCAGATATTGATTTTTTTTAAACCGGACAGCACGTCAAGCTTAGTGACAACCATACCTGTAATGCCGTTGAGATATTTTGCGGTTTTTATCATATTAGCGTCGAACCAGCCGCATCTTCTAGGTCTTCCCGTAACAGAACCGTATTCTTCACCTTTATCTCTTATGGCGTCTCCAAGTCCTTCTTTCAGTTCTGTCGGAAAATATCCTTCACCGACTCTTGTAGTATAAGCTTTGGTTATACCAATAACTTCATCTATTTTTGTAGGACCTATTCCTACACCCGCTAATGAACCGCCTGCAACAGTATTTGAAGAAGTAACGTAAGGATATGTACCGTGGTCTACATCTAAAAAAGTTCCCTGCGCCCCTTCAAGCATTATGTTTTTCCCTGCATCTATGCTTTTATTAATAAATTCTGAAGAATCTATCAGATAATCCTTAAGTTTATTTCCATACTCAAAGTATTCATTTATCAGCTCATCAGGATCAAATATATTTTCGCATAATACATTTTCAAACAGATAATTTTTTTCCTTAAGGCTGAGGATGATTTTTTCATATAACACATCTTTTTTAGTAAGGTCTATAGCCCTGATTCCGATTCTTGCTACTTTATCTTCATAGGCAGGACCTATTCCTCTTCCGGTAGTGCCGATCATTCCCGCACCCCTTAATCTTTCACGGGCTATATCCAACCTTTTATGGTACGGCATAATAATATGACATTTATGCGAAATATAAAATCTTCCTTTAATCTTTATATTAATTTTTTGCAATGCTTCCAATTCTTCAAATAGAACGACAGGGTCTATTACTACGCCGTTACCAAGAATGCAAATCTTATCTTCGTTAAGTATACCGGAAGGGACAAGCCTGAAAACTAAGCTGATATTGCCCGTGACCACAGTATGTCCCGCATTATTGCCGCCTTGATACCTTGCAATAATATCCGCATTTTTAGACAAAAGGTCTACAATTTTGCCTTTACCTTCGTCGCCCCATTGAAGACCTACAACTATAATATTTTTTTTTCTCATAATTTTATTATTTAAGATTATATAATAATTTAATTTTAAATCTTTAATTTACCTATTTTTGCCCAGCTTATACTGCCGAGCTTATGGCTATTGTGTTTCCGATGCATGTTCATTATGCATATTCATTATATACTTTTTAAATTCTTCAAGAGAATAAAAGTTGATTTTACTTAAATCTTTTATGTTTTGATAGGAAATAATATTTTTTTCTTTTTCGGCATTATTTTTATCATTATATATATAGACTAAGTTATTAATGTTATTTTTCTTCATGTATTCAATGTGTTCAATGTAACCGTACTCCATATAATTAATTTCCGATTTATATCCCGCTTCTTTCAAGAAATTGTTCAACTCGACCGAAATTACATAATCAGCTGTTTTGTTTGCTACCACAAACCCATTATGTTTTACATTTGTTCTGTTTATACCAAGTAATTCTGAAATTATATCTAAATTTATGGCAAATCCTGCACCGGCATAACTTTGACCAAAAGCTTTCGACAGATTATTATACCTTCCTCCGCCTAACAGTTCATAGCCGATACCTGACGCATAACATTCGAAAATTGTTCCCGTATAATAATGTAACCGGCGAACCTCGCCGAGGTCAACTGTAACATAGTCGTTTAATTTGTATGTTTTAATGTACGATATTATTCTTTCTATATTTTCTATCGCTTTTTTTGACCTGTCATTATCTGCCATCTTCCAAGCCTTTTTTATAATATCTTCCTCACCGAACATGAAAGGCAGCTCTTTAATAATATCCTTTTTTTTATCGCTTAAATTTACATTTTCAAGGATACCTGTCAGGGATGAAACGTCTTTTCTTACAACACAATATTCTATTTTTTTACTTATATCTTCATCTAAATCAGAAATTATGCCCTTAAAAAATTCAACATTGCCTATGTCAACATTGAAATCTTTAATTTTTAATTTTTTCAACGATTCTATTGCCATAACTATAAGTTCCGCATCGCTTTCCGGCGAATCAGGTCCTATCAGCTCAACGCCTGCCTGCCATATTTCTCTGTGTTTGCCGCTTACTATGTCTATATTTCTTAATACAGGTCCGCAATAAGAAAATTTAAAAGGCAAAACATTGGAATTGAGCACGGCGGAACTTAATCTTCCGATTTGTAACGTAAAATCGCTTCTGAAAGATAAAAGTTCCCCCGACCCTACATCGACAACTTTAAATAAATTATTGACATCGGAACTTATCCTCAAAGTGTCAACAAGTTCAACACTCGGGGTTATAACCCTTTTGTATCCCCATTTAGAAAATTCATTAAGCAGTACCTTGGCCGATTCTGTAATTACCGCCGCTTCATACGGCAAAAAATCCTTAGTACCGGCAGGCGGCTGCGTTCCTAATTTTATATTATTTTTATTCACTCTGATTATATTAATTATAATTCAAGATATTGCGCACGTAAAATGTTAGGTTCTGCTAATAATTCATTTATAACGCTGCTATCGGCTTTTGAATCAAGCTGCAATATAGAAATAGCCTGCTCTTTATCTCTGCCTAAGTGCATCCTTGCTATATTTATATTATTTTTCCCTAAAACTTTGCCTATGGAAGCGATAACCCCTGATTTATCAAGATTAAATATTGCCAAAATATGACCTTCGGGAATAGCTTCTATTGCATAATTATTAATTTTAACAATCCACGGATTTTTTTTGCCGAATATTGCGCCTGTTATAACGAAAGTTTCTGCGTCTGTTGATACTGAAACGGTAATTGTGCTAGTATAGTCAAGATTAGAATCTGATTTTGCCTCCACTACGGTTATGCCGCGTTTTTTTGCCGTTTCATTTGCGTTTATATAATTAACGTCTTCCCCTAAAAGCGGATAAAGCAGACCTTTTATAATATTTGGAGTAATCGCCGAAACGTTATGGTTGGCAACGGTACCGTTATAATCTATCTTAACGGATTTAATGGCGCCGGTAACTAAATTTCCGGTGAGTTTGCCTAATTTTTCTCCCAATGTTAAATAAGGTCCGACTATTTCCAATTCCTCTTTCGTAACTGAAGGAACATTCACGGCATTTTTTATAGTTCCGTTAAGCAAGTAATCGACTATCTGATTGCAAACAGCCACTGCGACGTTTACCTGAGCTTCCACCGTGGATGCGCCAAGATGCGGAGTTACTATTAAATTGTCTAACGTAAGCAGAGGGTTGTCAACCGGAGGTTCAACCTCAAAAACATCTAATGCGCAGGACGCTACTTTTTTAGATTTTAATGCTTCATAAAGGTCGGCCTCGTTTATTATGCCGCCTCTTGCAATATTAAGAAGCCTCACGCCGTCTTTCATTTTTGCAATAGTTTCTTTGTTTATCATACCTTTTGTGTCTTTGGAAAGCGGGGTATGCACGCTTATATAATCCGATTTTTCATAAATTTCATCTAAACCGACATAGTTAATTTCAAGTTCCTGAGCTTTTTCTTTGGAAAGAAAAGGGTCATACCCTATAACATTCATACCAAAGCATTTCGCTCTTTTATTTAATGTCTGCCCTATATTTCCCAAACCGATTATACCTAATGTCTTGCCATATACCTCAACGCCCTGAAATTTGCTTTTCTCCCATTTGCCTTCTTTAATAGACAAAAAAGACTGAGGAATATATCTCGACATTGCAAGAAGCATACCGAAAGTAAGTTCAGCCGTAGTAACCGTATTGCCGCCCGGCGTATTCATTACAACAATTCCTGCGGCGGTTGCGGCAGCTTTATCGACATTATCTAATCCGCTGCCGGCTCTGCCGATAACTTTAAGATTTTTAGCGGCTTCAATTATATCCTTAGTAAGTTTTGTTGCGCTTCTGATAACTATACCGTGATATTCATGTATTATTGATTTAAGCTCTTCGGGCTTTAATCCCACTTTGACATCAACCTGAATTTTTCCGGTTTTTGATAATATATCAATACCTTCTTTAGAAAGTTTATCACTCACAAGAACTTTTAACATATTAATGTCTCCTCCGAATTTATTTATTACATGGATAATTATGCACCGAAAAGAGCCTCTTGAGCTGCTTTCAGTCCGGCACCTGTTTCAAATTTATAGCCAAGTTCTTTCAATACTGCTTCTAATGCGGAAATAACCGTTATAACATCAAAACAGCCTGCATACCCTAAATGCGCAATTCTGAAGATTTTGCCTTTAACTGCATCCTGTCCGCCTGCTATAGTTATGCCGTATTTTTCTCTAATCAATTTAGTAATCTTTGACGCATCTATACCTTCAGGCGCCCAAACAGCCGTGAGTGCATTAGATGGTTCATCGACGGGATATAATTTTAAACCTAAAGCCTGAACCGCTTTTTTTGTGGCATTCGCTAAACTCGCATGCCTCTTAAATACATGCTCTAATCCTTCCTCTTTAATTTCTTTTAAAACTTCCCTCAGTCCGACAATAAGCTGGACATTAGGCGTATATGCATTTTGATTCTTTTCTAAAGATTTCTTTTCTTTTTTAAAATTAAAATAATATTTGGGTAAATCTGATTTTTCAACAAAAGACCATGCTTTTTCGCTTAGTGAAGCAAAAGCAAGTCCGGGAGGAAGCATAAGAGCCTTTTGAGAGCCGGTAACCACGACATCTATGCCCCATTCGTCCTGAGGAATGTTAACCACGCCGAGGGCTGTTATAGCATCAACTACCAGTATTGTATTAGCTCTTTTTTTTACTATTTCGGCTATTTCTTTTACAGGATGGTATACTCCGGTAGATGTTTCAGAAGCCTGAATATACACAGCTTTAATTTCGGGGTCATTATTCAGCGCATCTTCTATAGCCTTTGGAGAAACTGCATGCCCCCATTCTACATCAAGTGCTTGAACATTAACAGAATATGCTTTGCAGATATCAAACCATCTTTCTCCGAATTTCCCGCCTCTGACTGCTATAGCATGGTCGCCTTTAGAAAGCAAATTTGATACGCATCCTTCCATTGCACCAGTACCGCTTGATGTGAAAATTAAAACTTCATTTTTCGTCTGGAATAAATATTTTAAATTATCTCTCACTTCTTGCAATACAATAGAATACTCCGGTGCTCTGTGATGAATAATCGGAAGCGACATCTCCGCCAGTACGCGCTCCGGAACAGGCGTAGGTCCTGGTGCTAACAGATATTTTTTCTGCATCTTTAAAACCCCTCATTTTTAATGATTATTTTTTGTTTATTAACTATATTTTGTATTTTTATATATTTTAATTTGATTTAAAAAATTATAATATATTATAATATTAAGAATAAACATATTACACTGCTATTACAATATTACTAAATCAAATTTCTCTTGAATTGTCAAGAATTAAGCAACGCTTATTTTAAAATATTGTATATTTTTATATAATTTAACTTTGACTTTCTATATTATTATTATATAATTTATAATCTATAATCTGTGCGGGTATGAAATTTATATAACAATAAAAAAATAAAGAATATTATAAAATTATAAAAAA
>JAJYQS010000078.1 GCA_021794475.1 bacterium
ATTCCCGTTCGCGTAAACAATTATGGAAAAAAGGCGAAACTTCAGGACATATTCAAAAAGTGCAGGAAATATTCTATGATTGCGATAACGACTCCATTCTTTTGAAAATTATACAAATAGGCGATGCGTGCCATACGGGACATAAGACATGTTTTTTTTCAAAATTAGACAATAGCCTAATCAATTGCGGCAATATTAAGGTTAAAAATATACAGAATAAAAGCGGTACAGATTCGGACGCAACGCATAAAAATGCAGAAAGTGCAGAAGATATCGAATTTGACAGAAAAATTTTTTATTCGCTAAAATTAATATTTGATTTGATTAAAAGCAGGAAAACATCCGATCCTGAAAAATCGTATGTTGCAAAGCTTGTAAATTCTGGTTTAGAGAAAATAGGCAAAAAATTACAGGAAGAATCCCTCGAATTAATTATCGCAGGTTTTAATAAAGAAAGGCACGATGCTATTTATGAAGCTGCCGATTTACTGTTTTTTTATATGGTGCTTCTGGTTTATTTAGATATTGACATAAAAAGTATAATACTAGAATTAAAAAAAAGAGAAGGAATATCGGGTATTGACGAGAAAAATTCCAGGAATATATAAACATTAAAGAATATTTGCATTTTTTACATACGTATTAAAGATTGTAGTTGACAAACACCTATTAATTGTTAGATACTATAAATAGAACTAAAATATATAATGAAGAGTGCTCTTATAAAAAGGAGGCGAGTCTACTTTTGTCAATCGTAAAAATAAAGGACAATGAATCATTTGAAAGTGCATTAAGACGTTTTAAAAAATCTTGCGAAAGAGCAGGAATCCTTTCTGAAATCAGAAAAAGAGAACATTACGAAAAGCCCAGCGTTAAAAAAAAGAAAAAAGCTGCTGCGGCAAGAAAGCGAAATTCTAAAAAAAATCGCTATAATTATTAATTTATCCGATTTATAATTTTGATAAAAATGATATCCATCGGTTTTGTATATTATAATAATTATATACTATATAAATTTGTATCAATTTTTATTATATAAATTTATATAGTATATTAATTATTGTTTGTATATTATTAATTCCTTATGTATATAAATATTATAATTTTGATTATAATGCTTGCCGCAATGGTTCGCGGTTTTTTTAGAGGATTTGCAAAAGAGGTTTTATCGCTAGTCGGATTAGCTGCGGCTTTTTTTGCGGGGTACTATGCAGCCGAAAATTTCAGTAAATTTCATCCTACCTATTTTGATTTTATTAATAATATCAAAAATTATGAGGTAAAGGAGATAGTAATATTTGTTTCGGTTTTTATTATAATAAGTTTAATATTTGCAGTAATTTCTTTTTTGATTACCAAACTGCTTGATATATTAATGCTTGGTTTTGTTAATAAAATAGGCGGTTTTTTTTTGCAGGAATCAAAGTTTTTATAATACTTAGCCTCGTTATATTTTTTCTTTTTTCATTGCCCTTAGTTAAAAATAATTACAGTTCCTTAAAAAAGTTAAAAAGCTATGCGCTGCTGCCCTATTTCTATAGCGCAGGAAATGTTATAACTTCATATCTAAAGCATATATAAATCTCATTATTTTTTTAACCCCGCAATATGAGTTCAGATATACAGACAATATTAGATTCTGTTAATATTTATGACGAAGTTTCTGCTTTTGTTAAATTAAAAAAAGTAGGCAGACGCTATTCAGGATTGTGTCCGTTTCATTCCGAAAAGACACCGTCATTTAATATTGACGCAGAAAAAGGTCTTTTTTACTGCTTTGGCTGCGGCAAGGGCGGAAATGTAATTAATTTTTTGATGGATATTAAAGGAGAATCTTTTGGAGAGACGATAAATTATCTTAAAGAAAAATATAATATTGCTGCGGCAGATGATTGGACGCAAAACAATTTTAAACAATATAGCAATATTAGCCATTACAGGAATAATAATCAGGATAACCAAGAATTTTCCGAAAAAGCAGAAATAAAAAAAATATTAAAATTAACCCTGAATTATTATTATGAAAATTTATTTATCTACAAAAAAACAGGTGCCAATACTTTAAATTATTTACAATCAAGGGGTATAAGCGAAGAAATCGCAAAAGAATTTATGCTGGGGTATGCGCCTTCTAATAAGGGACTTTCTAAAATACTTGCAGAAAACAAACTCCAATTGGATATTGCAGCAAATATAGGTTTAATTTATAAAAATGGCAGTAAGTATACCGATAGGTTTAGCAATAAACTCATAATACCTATTTTTGACCAATTTAATGAGCCTCTTGCTTTTGCCTCAAGAATTATAAATATAGGCGGTAAAAATAATATTGAAGACGGACCTAAATATGTTAATACCAATAATTCTTTAGTTTTTAACAAAAACAAAACATTATTTGGGCTCAATAAATCTTTAAATTATATAAAAGATTTAAATTACGTAATCGTTGTAGAAGGCTATTTTGATATGATATCGCTTTATAATGGCGGCATCAAAAACATCGTCGCAACTATGGGGACCGCGTTATCTAAAAATCATATATTATCATTAGCAAGACTTTGCGATAATATAGTTTTGCTTTATGACGGCGACGAAGCAGGATTAAATGCTATAAACAGAGGGATGGAATTATTTAAAGAATTTATGGATAATTCTGAGAAAAATATTTATGCTGTCTCGCTAAAAAACAATGAGGACCCGGACAGTTTTATGCAAAAATTTGGTCCAGATAAATTAAAAATTTATTTGAACTGCAATAAGAAAAGGATTATTGAATTTATAATAGATTATTATATAAATAAATATTTAATGCCTGCTACTAATAGCGGGCAGGTTAAATTTAATAATAATACGGCGGGCGGACAAGAAGGTGATATCAAGGAAGAGCAAGGCCAAAAGATAGATGTAAGCAATGCAAAGCAAAATTATGAATTAAATTTTGATAATAATAATGATATAAAATTTAATAAAGAAATTATTTTAAAAAAGAAGATTTATATTATAGACAATATAATTCCTTTTTTAAATATAGATAATACAATTTTATTTTCATATTATATTAATCTGATAGCAGGCAAACTCGGGCTGAATGAAAAATTGGTAAGGGAATACGCAAACAATAAATTGTCAAGTTATGTAAATAATAAAAAAATGCAGTATAATAATAGATATACGGGTGAACACAATAATCGCCCTGCGGATGTTAGTTTTTATAATGACGGGAGGTATTTGCCAAGCGGCAAAAATAATGGAGCTAATTATAAAAATATTATTGACGATTATAATATAAATATTATCAAATCAGGCAGTATAATTAACAATGGAGGCGGTAATAATTTTAAATTCGCTGAAAATAGCGAGATTGGTAAGCACGTCGAAAGCGAATATGAATTATTAGAATATAATTCTGGAGAAACATTAATCGACCAAAGTAATAAAATAGAAATAATGATACTTTCCGCAATCTTTAGAAAATTTATGTTGACAAAACTTATTAACGAGAGTATATTAAAAGAATTTTCCGATAGAGATATAGTTATTATAATTAAAGAAATAAAATACCTTCTGTCCAATGATGTTTCAGTAGAGGCTCCTGATAGTTTAAATCTTTCAGAAGATAAGTTGAATCAGGGGAGTTCTCAGGCATTCACTACAAAATTTTCTATTCAGGTTGACATCGATGAAGTGTTTAAGAAAACGCAAAATCCCCAAAAATGGAGAATGTTGTTTTACGAATGTCAATTTGTGAAAGACGATATAAATGGGAATACAAATACCGCTTATAATTTTGAAAATAGCGGTACGATAAATAAAGGTACTTTGGCAGATTTTGAAGATTCTGCAAAAGTAGCGGAAAAAAATTTTATAAGATTGATTGTCAGGCGCAAAATTAATAATGTACTTATTTTAAAATCTAATTTAATAAAAGACTTAAATAATGGCTCGTTAAGTGCTGAAGATCGGGATAAAAAATCTAAAGAGCTGCTTGCGGTTAAAAATTTGGTAGAAAAATTACATAAAAAAATGAATTCATTATAAATTGTTAATTTACTTTATTAAGATATTGTTATATAATTATATATAGTATAATGTATGCATTTGCCTATAAAAATAAAATAATCTTATGAAAAAAAATATTGAAATTCTAAAGAAAGATAAAAGCAAATCAAATAAAAATTTTAATAATAACATTAAAGACTCCGGCAAAAGTATAAAAAATGCTGTTAACAATGATAATATGAGCACTATTCCGAATAAAAAAGATAACGAAACAAAAAAATCAGATTTAACCTTCAGCGATTTAAATGACGAAGTGGATGAGCCGATTAAAAATAAGAAAAAAGAATTGGACGACCAGATATATAAGAAAACTTTAGATAAAGCAAGGGAAAACGGCGGACATATTTCTTATGATGAGTTGAATGAAATTTTTCCTGCCGATATTATTTCTCCTGATCAAATAGATGATTTAATGAATATGCTCGGCGAAAGGGATGTAGACTTTATAAGCGATTCATCAAACAGCAGCTATTCGCTAAAATTAAAACACAGCAAGCATCTTCTTGACGGTACTTTTATAGAAGAAACGGAAGAGGAGGAAGAGGATGTTTCCCTGAAGACGAATGATCCTGTCAGGATGTATCTGAGAGAAATGGGGTCGGTTTCGCTTCTGACAAGAGAAAGAGAGATAGAAATTGCAAAAACTATAGAAGAAGGCGAAGAAGAAATTCTGTCATCGGTTTTAAATTCAGATCTTATGATAAATAGGGTTATATCCCTTGTAGATAAGTTGAATGTCAATAAAAATATTATAACTGATATTGTATCTGATTTTGACGATGAAGAATTTCCAAGCGATAAAGATATAGAAAAATCGGTGGGCAGGGTAGTAGGAATTATAGAAAAAATAAAAGAAACAGTAGGCTACAATAAACTCATTAAAAATAATTCAGAAGATTTAAGCGCTTGCGGATCAAAAAATATAAAATTAAAAAATAATAAACAAAAAAATGGTTTGATTCCTGCCGATGATTACAACAGCAATATTGCAGGATATATAGAAAAAGATGATAGAGTCGGCAGCGATGAAAAAGAGGAGTATAAAAACGATACAGACAATTTTGAAAAATCTTTTAGTGTAAGGCATACTAATTTAAGTCCTGAAGTTGCAAAAAAAGTCATTGGATTATTGAAAGAACTGCATCTTAAAAAAAAGCAAACCGATAAAGTTATAACAAAATTAAAAAATTTAAATTTAAAGGTTGCAAATTATACTGAAAATTATGTAAAATTAGAGAAAGAATTAATAGAATTAAATAATGAAAAATTTAAAGATTTAAAACGAGTTGAAAGTATCTCTAAACTTATTGCAGAATCAAAAAATAAAATTGAAAGAATAGAAGATGAAGTCGGTGTTGATAGAAATTCTTTAAAGAAAATTGTAGATGTAATAAAAATAGGCGAAGAAAAGTCTAAAGTTGCTAAAACTGAGTTGGTTGAAGCTAATCTGAGGTTGGTAGTTTCTATTGCGAAAAAATATTCCAATAGAGGGTTGCAGTTTCTCGATCTTATTCAAGAAGGTAATATTGGGCTAATGAAAGCTGTTGAAAAGTTTCAATATCAACGCGGATATAAATTTTCAACCTATGCTACATGGTGGATAAGGCAGGCTATAACAAGGGCTATCGCGGATCAGGCGAGAACCATAAGAATTCCGGTACATATGATTGAAACTATAAATAAATTGATTAGAACATCCAGAGGTTTAGTGCAAGAGATAGGCAGAGAACCTACTCCTGAGGAAATAGCCGAAAGAATGGATCTTCCTATTGATAAAGTTAGAAAAGTCCTTAAAATAGCTAAGGAGCCTATTTCTTTAGAAACTCCCATAGGAGAGGAAGAAGATAGTCATTTGGGAGATTTCATAGAGGATAAAACTGCTATTTTGCCATTAGAAGCAGCTATTTCAACGGACCTTGGCGAACAGACTACAAAAGTTCTCGGAACATTAACCGAAAGAGAAGAAAAGGTTTTAAGAATGAGATTTGGCATAGGTATAAAGTCTGACCATACATTGGAAGAGGTAGGACAAGAATTTGGCGTTACAAGAGAAAGAATTAGACAAATTGAAGCTAAAGCTTTGAGAAAACTCAGGCATCCGAGCAGGTCAAAGAGACTAAAAAGTTTTGTGAAATAATATGTAACACGATACGGGCCTATAGCTCAGCTGGTAGAGCCGCCGGCTCATAACCGGAAGGTCCCTGGTTCGAACCCGGGTGGGCCCACCATTATTATTATAATAATGACCTTTTTGATAAAAGAAATTATTGAAAAATTAGAAAATTTAGTCCCGTTAGGTCTTCAGGAAAAATGGGATAATTCAGGTTATCAGCTAAAATTGGCTGATGAACCTGTAGCTGGAGTTTTAATATCTTTAGAATTATCTCCCGAAGCAGTTTCATTAGCCGTTAATAATAAGTGCAATCTGATAATAACACACCATCCTTTCTTCTTTAATCCTATAAAATCAATAGATATAAATTCAATCGACGCCGCAATTGTAAATATTCTATTAAATAATAAAATTTGTGTGTATTCTATGCATACAAATTTTGATTCTTCTGTGTATTCAATGAGCAGATTTATAGCTCAAAAAATTAATCTTACTTCATTGTATCCCATATATCCGACTAAAAAAAAACTTTATAAATTATCGGTATTTGTTCCTAAAGGTTATATTTATGACGTAAGGAAAGCTTTATTTAAATATGCGAATCCTGTAATAGGAAATTATGAAGATTGTTCATTTGAAACAAAAGGCAAGGGCTCTTTTAAACCTATTTCAGGAGCTAATCCGTTTATAGGAGAATCTGATAAAACAAGTTTTGTAGATGAATCAAAAATTGAGGTAATAATTGCAGAAAATAATTTAGACAAAACTATTGAAGAAATGAAAAAAGTCCATCCCTATGAGGAGGTTGCTTATGACGTATATCCGCTAGCCGGCTATGGCGGAGATAATACCGCAGGCTTAGGAGTTATAGGCAAATTTAACGAAAATGAAACAGGAGTGACTCTGCAAAATTTAATTATAAAAGTAAAAAATATAACAAATTCAAATTATATAAATTATACGGGAGATCTTAAAAAAATTATAAAAAAAGTTGCAATAATTTCAGGGAGCGGTTTTTCTTATATAAATGAAATTATAAATAAAGGAGCAGACGCATTTATCTCTTCGGAGTGTTCTTATCATGAAGCAATAAAGGCTTATAATAATAATTTATGCCTGATTGATATCCCGCATTTTGATTCTGAAAAATCTTTTAACGCAATATTAAAAGAAATATTAGAACGTTATTTTGAAATTAAAATATTAACAAATAATATTGATTTTAACCCTATCTTAAATTTTAAAGGAGACTAAATTTGAACGAACAAATTGCTTATATAATTGACATCCAGGATATTGACATGAATATCAAGAAAATTGAAGATGATGAAGCAAAAAACATTCATGAAATAAATGAATCGGCTGAAGGCGTAAAAAGTCAAAACGAAACATTGGAAAGGCTAAAAAATGAATTATCGGAATTACAAAAAAAAATTAATTTATGCGAATTAAATGTTGAGTCGTATAATGAAAAGATTGAAAAATACACTGAAGCTCAAAAACAAATTAAAACAAACAAAGAATACAATGCAATGCAAAAATCGGTTAAAGATAATGAAGCATTAAAGAGTTTAGAAGAAGAAGAAATTATAAAAACGATGAGCGCGCAGGAAGAAATTAAATCGGCAATAAAAATAACGGAAGAAGATATTAAACGTTTATCGGACATTATATCAAATAAAAAAGCCGAAGTAGAATCAGATAAGATTAAATATTGCGATATAAAGAAAAATCTATCAGATAAAAGAAAAAAACTTGAAGAGATATTGAAAGTTGAATTTTTAAATATTTACGAAGCAATAAAAAATAATAATAAATTTCCCGCCGTTATACCTGTCAATAACAATCGCGCCTGCACCGGATGTTTCAGAATATTACCTCCGCAGCAGTTTAATGAACTTCTATCAGGAGAAATATTCATGCAATGTCCGATTTGTTCAAGGATACTTTATTATAAACAGGAAGTGCCCGAAATAAATAGTGACGCAGCAAAAAATAATACAGAAAAAAATAAAACTAAAACAAATAAAAAAACAAAGATTAAAGCTTAAAATACTTTATTTGACTATTTTTTTAAAAATTGATAAAATCAAACAGTTCAGGCAGAATTAATAATCGCGGAATTAAATTATTATAATTTGATTTTGAGGAAAGTCCGGGCTTCACAGAGCATGGCGCCGTTTTAAAACGGTGGAGGCAACTTCAAGGAAAGCGCAACAGAAAATATACCGCCGCATTAAAAAAAATAATAATTGTTAAGCAGAGAAATGAATAAAGTTGATATAAATATATCAAATGCTCGGCTAATTTGACTAAGCATAAATGGATTTGACGAACTTTAATTTCTTTTTTATTAATTTATTTCTCAGTTATCATTTTTTGCATTTTGTATATTTATATTGCGGTAAGGGTGAAATAGTGAGGTAAGAGCTCACTCTGATATGCGGCAACGCGTACAGTGGCAAGCCCCGCCAGAAGAAAGAACAAATAGGGAAACTTAAGGCTGCTCGTCTTGCATAGTTTTCGGGTTGTTCGCTTAGATAAATGATTATTCCGATTAACAGAACCCGGCTTATGATTTTGCCTGACATTATTATATTATCAAACTAAAATACTTTTATACGGTGTTATCAACATATAACATATAACTTAATTTAATTAATAAAACTAATTAATGAAAATAGAAAACATTAGAAATTTTTCGATAATAGCGCATATAGACCACGGTAAATCAACATTGGCAGACAGACTGTTAGAATTTACCGGAACTATAAATGACCGTGAAAAAGTTTCGCAATTTCTTGATAATATGGAACTTGAACGCGAAAGAGGCATAACGATAAAAGCTCAAACCGTAAGACTTAAATATAATTTTGAAGGCAAACCTTATATATTAAATTTAATAGATACCCCTGGACATGTTGATTTTTCCTATGAAGTTTCAAAATCTTTAGCTGCTTGCGAAGGCGCATTGCTTATAGTCGACGCATCTCAGGGAGTTGAAGCGCAGACTCTGGCGAATGTTTATATTGCTTCCGATATGAATCTCAATATTATTCCCGTAATTAATAAAATAGATTTACCGAGTGCAGATATTGAAAAAACTAAGCAGGAAATAGAAGAAATAGTTGGATTGGATGCAAACTGCGCTATTCTTGCGAGCGCCAAAGAAGGAATAGGTATAAAAGAAATTCTTGACGACATCGTCATGAAAATTCCTCCTCCTGAGGGAGACCCTGAAGCGCCGCTTAAAGCTTTAATTTTTGATTCATGGTTTGACTCTTACCAGGGAGTTGTTGCACTTGTCAGAGTATTTAACGGCAGCGTAAAGGCTGGAGATAATATTTTGCTTATGAGTTCAGGTAAATCTTATGAAGTTCAGAAAGTAGGGGTTTATTCTCCGCATATGCAAGTACTGCAGCAGCTGAGCGCAGGAGATGTGGGCTGCATTATCGCAAACATAAAAGATTCCAGCAGATTTAAAATAGGAGATACCGTAACTTTAGTATCCAATCCTACCGATAGCCCGCTTGTAGGATTTAAAGAACCTAAACCGATGGTATTTGCAGGAATTTATCCAATAGATTCGGATGATTATCAGGAGCTCAAGGATTCAATAGAAAAACTAAAGCTTAACGATTCATCTTTTACTTATGAACCCGAAACTTCTTTAGCTTTAGGATTTGGTTTCAGATGCGGTTTTCTTGGGCTGCTCCATATGGAAATTATCGTAGAGCGGTTAGAAAGAGAGTATGATTTGAGTTTAATCACGACATCGCCCACGGTGCTTTATAAAATTATAACTAATAAAGGAGAAGTTAAGGAGGCTTTAAATCCTGCAAAATTTCCATCCTCAAAGGAGATTCCTATGCAGGAAGTAAATTATATTGAAGAGCCGTTTATACATGCCAATATATATGTTCCTACAGAATATCTCGGCAAGATAATGAACCTTTGCGTCGAAAAAAGGGGGCTTCAGATAGAGCTTAAATACATTACTAAGCAGAGGGTATTACTTATATATGAATTGCCTCTTTCTGAAATTGTTCTTGATTTTTACGATCAGTTAAAGTCACTATCTAAGGGTTACGCTTCTTTTGATTATGACACTTCCGGATACAGGCGGTCTGATATGATAAAACTTGAAATACTTGTCAATAAAGAGCCTGTGGATGCGCTTTCCGTTATTGCGCACAAAGATAAAGCATTTATAAGAGGCCGTAATATAGTTGAAAAATTAAAGACGCTGATTCCGAGGCAGATGTTTGAAGTTGTTATCCAGGCGCAAATAGGTTCTAAAATTGTAGCAAGGGAAGAAATAAAGGCACTGAGAAAAAATGTTCTTGCCAAGTGCTATGGCGGAGATATTACAAGAAAAAGAAAACTGCTTGAAAAACAAAAAGAAGGCAAAAAAAAGATGAAAAATATCGGTTCTGTTGAAATACCGCAGGAGGCGTTTTTATCTGTTCTTAAAGTATAGACGAAATAGAATAAAATATAATGTAAAATAAAAAATTTAGATAAAATTATAAATTAAGACAAATAAAAATAATTGACAAATATTTTGTTTGTTTATTAATTTATATCTTTGTATATATCGATTTGTTGTTTAAATTTATAGACAGAGTGATTTTTTTTGTATATAATAGGTTCGTTTGCAATTTAATACTTACATTATAATACATTATAATGCATTATAATAATAGATATGAAAATAATTTATTATTAACCGTGCAAATGTTTTATATTTTATGTATAAAAAATAATTAATATTAATTGGCAAAAATTAAATTATGAGCAATAGAAAACTTGGAGATTATTTTAAGGCAATAATAATAGCCATATTAATAGCATTATTTGTAAGAACTTTCGTTATTCAGGCATTTAAAATTCCTTCCGGGTCAATGGAGCCTACTCTTATACCAGGCGATCATATACTTGTCAATAAATTTATATGGGGAATACACATACCGTTTACTAAATATATCATTAACGTATCGCATCCGAAAACCGGTGAGGTGATAGTTTTTAAATTTCCATACGCAAAGAAATATAATCTTCATCCCGGAATTGACTTTATCAAAAGAGTAGTAGGTACCCCCGGAGATAAAATTCAAATTATAGATAATCGTGTTTATATTAATAATCATTTGTATAATTGTAAATATGCACATTGGACATCAAAAAAAATCCTGCCCGCATATAACTCTCCAAGAGACAATTACGGTCCGATAACAGTTCCTAAGGATGATTTATTTGTTATGGGAGATAATAGAGACAACAGTTTTGATTCAAGATATTGGGGGTTTGTTCCATACAAAGATGTTGTAGGCGAAGCGTTTATAATATATTTTTCGTGGGATCCTAAAAATCATTTTGATATATATTGGCATAGATTTTTTAAAACAATACCAGATTGTCCGTTTAACAGATAAAAAAGCAGACGTTATGCTAATCTGCCGTAATATTTTGATTTATATTTTGAGCTAATATTACTTAAAAATTAAATTAATTTAATCTAATTTTATTTAAAATCTTAATATTTTTGAGTTAGCATAAAAATTTATTATTAGTTTTAATCGATAAAAATTGAATGGAATAATTTTTAAAAATGATGAAGTAAACGGGATAATTGACGGTCTTGCGGCTAAAATTATCAAATTCAAATTTAATCTCGGCAATTTAATTATTGTCGGTATTAAAGAGGGCGGTGTTGCAGCGTCTAATATCATTCATGAAAAAGTAAAACATACTACTGGTTTCGATTGTCTTTTAGGATATGTTGATATAACATTATACAGAGACGATTCTTTTGAGGTAAAAAAAACTGTAAAATCAACGGAGCTGCCTTTTAATATCAACGGCAAAGATATACTGCTCGTAGATGATGTAATATGCAGCGGAAGGACTGTAAGAGCCGCTATCGAAGATTTGATATGTTTTGGAAGACCTAAGAGCATTAAATTGGCAGTCTTAATCGACAGGGGAGGCAGAGAGATTCCGATTTGCCCAGATTTTACAGGAAAAAAAATTAAAATACCAAATAAATATGACGTAAGAGTTGAATTAGAGGGTAAAAATAAATTTATCGAAAAGTTGTTAAAAGTGTAATATTTTATTTATAAATTATTTGCCGGATAATATTGTAGTTATATATTATATTTTTCTAATAATGTAAAGAAAGCTATGGACTACGCTAAAAAAGACCTTATTTCTATTAATGACCTCAGTAAATCCGATATTCTTTATTTTATTGATACGGCAAAAGAATTCAAAAAAATTTCATTGCAGGATATTAAAAAAGTCCCGACAATGAGAGGCAAAACTATTCTTAATCTTTTTTTCGAACCTTCAACAAGAACAAAAACTTCATTTGAGATTGCCCAAAAAAGACTTAGTGCTGATACAATCAATCTTTCTATCAGCCAAAGTTCTGTCGTCAAAGGAGAAAGCCTGAGCGATACTATCTTAAATTTGCAAGCTATGAAAGCCGATGCTTTTGTTATAAGGCATTATGAATCAGGAGCGCCGTTTTTTATTTCTAATATTACAAATGCTTCAGTTATTAATGCGGGTGATGGAATAAATGAACATCCGACTCAGTGCCTTTTAGATATTATGACTATTTTTGAACATAAAAAAGAAATTAAATCTTTAAAAATTGCGATTATCGGAGATATAGTTCATTCAAGAGTTGCCAGATCTGACATAGCAGGTTTGTCTAAATTAGGCGCAGAAATTTATCTTTACGGACCTCAAACTTTAATGCCCAGATTCATTAATTCCGATAATATAAAAATAGCCGGCAGTATGGATAATGCCGTTAAAGAAGCAGATGTTATAATAATGCTGAGGGTGCAAAAAGAAAGAACCGCTTTTTATTTTATTCCTTCAATAGAAGAATATAGAAATTATTTTAAACTAACGGGCGAAATTTTAAAATTGGCTTCAAAAGATGTTCTTATTTTACATCCAGGTCCGGTAAATAGGGATGTTGAAATTTCAGGTTCAATTATAAATAGCGGCAAAACGGCTATTTTTGATCAGGTAGAAAACGGAATTGCAATAAGAATGGCATGTTTATATATATTATTGGGCGGCAGGCATTCATAATTTCAGGATTATTAAATAAATATCGGTTAAATATAATAACTAATAGCTATACGTAAAATTTATGGAAAAATTATTAATTAAAAATGGAATCGTCGTAGACCCTTTCACGGATACACAGGTTAAAAGAGATATTTATATTGAAAACGGGCTGATAAAAGACGTTAAAAATGAAACTGTCGGCGCAAAGGATATAAATATTATTAATGCCGATAATTTATTTGTTTTGCCCGGGTTAATCGATATGCACGTTCATCTGAGAGAACCGGGTTTTGAATATAAAGAAACGATTAAAACAGGTATGGAAGCAGCTATCGCAGGCGGCTTCACCTCTATCTGCTGCATGCCCAATTCTAATCCTGTAAATGATTGTAAAGAAGTAAATTCGTTTATTATTAACAAGGCAAAGTCTTTTGATTTATGTAATGTTTTCACGATAGGAGCGATATCCCGCGGCAATGAAGGTTTAAATCTTGCAAATATCGGAGATTTAAAAAATTCAGGAGCGGTAGCGATAAGTGATGACGGTATGCCTGTGGAAGACAGTTCTTTAATGGCCAGAGCTCTTTTATACGCAAAGACATTTGACATGCCTGTTATATCGCATAGCGAAGATATTAAACTGAGAGGAAAAGGGGTAATGAATGAAGGAATTATTTCTCATAAATTGGGTGTCAACGGGATTCCATCCGTTGCTGAAGAGATAGCTATTTTCAGAGACATAAAATTAGCTGAGTACTTTGGCGCTTCGCTTCATATTGCTCACGTTTCTACAAAAGGTTCCGTTGAATTAATTAAAATGGCAAAAAATAACGGAATAAATATAACATTTGAAACTTGTCCGCACTACTTTTCTATTACCGAAGAATCCTTATTGTCATACAATACAAATGCAAAAATGAATCCTCCGCTAAGACCGCAGGAAGACGTCAATGCAATTAAAAATGCTCTAAGAGAAGGTTTGTTTGACGTTATAGCTTCAGACCATGCGCCTCATTCGGAAGACGAGAAAAACACGACATTAGACGAAGCGCCTTTCGGTATAATAGGATTAGAGACATCACTTGCTTTGACTTTGGGACTGTATCATGAAAAGTACTTATCCATGATTGATATCGCAAATCTAATGTCTTATAATCCGGCAAAAATATTAAAACTGCAAAATAGAGGCGCCATTATAAACGGAAATGCAGGTGATATTACAATAATTAATCCTGAAAAAAAATGGACATATAAAAAAGAAAATATAAAATCACTAAGTAAAAATTCTCCTTTTATTAATAAAAGCTTTAAAGGGGCTGTAATGTATGCTATAATAAACGGAAAGATTTTTAAATTATAAAAAAAGACCGCATGACCCTTAACTATAATATCTAAGTTAATTTTCATAATAGTTATAATTATTATGAAAACCAATATAACCGATACGTTAAATATTTAAAATACCAAAACTGCCATGACATCTAATGCAAAGATTGCAGATAATGATAATACAGGTAAAGAAAAAGCCGTCATAATGCTGGAGGACGGAACATCG
>JAJYQS010000036.1 GCA_021794475.1 bacterium
AGCATATGATTTTTATAACCGATAAAAAAAGCGGTTTTTTAAGAAATTTTGCCGATGAAAATAATATTTCAGTTCTGGATATTGCTGCGAATGTTGGCGGCAGATATTCGATAATTACCGCAGGGAGTTTATTTCCTGCTTACTGTATGGGTTTAGATATAGATGAATTTTTAAACGGCGTAATTTCAGCCAGAAACGATATATTGGCTAAAGAACCTTTAGATGCTAATCCGGTTTATACTGCTGCATCTATAATATATCTTTACTATACCCAAAAAAAACGTAATATGTTTCTTATTGATACATATAGCGATTATCTTAATGAATTCGGAAGATGGTTTAGACAATTATTTGCGGAAAGTCTCGGTAAGGATTTAAAATCGCCCACGCCGGTAAAAGCGACGGGAGCAACAGACCAGCACTCGCAATTGCAGCTTTACATGGACGGACCGCAAGACAAACTGTCATGTTTTATATGTCTTAAAGATTATGAATTTGATTATAATATTAATTCAAAAGGTTTTGAAAAGTATGCTTATCTAAACGGTAAAAAACTTTCGGAATTATTATTGAATGAACTGAGCGGCGTCGAGTTGGCGCTTGCGATGAAGGGCAGACCGTCTTTTAGGATTACGGTAGACAAAATCAATGAATTTACAATGGGTGAACTCTCTTTTATCTGCATGGAAATGGTACCTGTGCTTGGGAATTTGCTTGGAATTAATCCTTTTGACCAGCCGGGCGTCGAAAAAGGCAAAAAATTTGCCTATCTTCTTATGGGCAGAACCGACAGTTCTTTTGCATCGGAAATGGAAGAACTTAAAAGATTGCAAAAAATTGAAGATGTTGCATTTTAAGTATTAAGAATTCGAATTAATTTTTAATGGATAACAACAAAAAACAAAAAATAGTTATTTTAGGAGGTCCGACGTGTTCCGGTAAGACAGGTTCTTCTCTCCGTTTAGCGCAAATTTATCCTTTGGAGGTTGTAAATTATGATTCGCTGTGTTTTTATAAATATTTTGACATAGGCAGCGCTAAACCTGAGAAGTCAAATACTTTAACGGTAAAGCACCATCTTATTGATATAAAATTTCCAGATGAAAGTTACAATGCTTTTGATTTTTCTAACTACGCTTCATCAGCGATTTTAAACATTATAAATAACGGCAACTTGCCGTTATTTGCAGGGGGAACGGGGTTATACACAAGGGCTTTAATTTATGGATTATCGCCTATCCCTGCGATATCCGGCGATGAAATCAGAAAAAAGCTATCAGAGTCAATTAAAGAAGAAGGCGTGAAAAAGTTTTATGAAAAATTAATAGAAGTTGACCCGGAATATGCCATAAAAATTTCTTCTAACGATAAGAGCAGAATAATTAGGGCGATGGAAGTTTTTTACCATACAGGTAAACCGCTGTCGTATTTTATTAATTTAAATCCTTTTAAAGAACCGGCTTATGATTTTATAAATATTATTTTTATACCGAACAGAGAAATTTTAAGAAAAAGAATTGAAGAGCGGACAAAAAATATAATATATCACGGTTTAATAGAGGAAACGGAAAAAATTCTTAATATGGGTTACAGTTCTGATTTAAAACCGTTTAATTCTATAGGATATAAAGAAACGCTGATGTATTTAAACGGCGCTATACCGTCTAAAAACGAACTTTATTCGGAAATAGTTAAAGCAACAATGCAATATGCAAAAAGACAGACAACGTGGTTTAGAAAATCAGTAAATGCAATTTTTATTGAAACTATAAATGAAGATGAAAGATTAAGTATTATTAAAAAAAATATAGATATTTTTTTAGACGATGAAACAAGAAGACTATCAATTTATTGACGGGTAGTTCACTAGACTCAATATAACCGTATATAAGTTATATATATAACTTATATATATAAATTATATAACTTAACTTTTTAATTAGATTTATTATATGGAAAAAGCGTTTTTAGTCGGAATTAACAGGGGAAAAAAAGAATTAAGTTTAGATTCCCTGGAAGAACTCGGTATGCTTTCAAAAACTGCCGGGGCGGTAAATATTGGGCAGGTTTTAAAAAATGTTAAAACGATTAATCCTGCTTATTACATAACAAAAGGTATAGCCGACGAATTGAAAGAGATAATACAGTCTAACGATGCAGACATAGTGTTATTTGATGCCGATCTTTCGCCTGCTCAAGAAAGAAATTTATCCGAGTTTTTTGAAGTAAATGTTTTAGACAGAACGAGGATTATTCTTGATATCTTTGCGACCCGCGCTAAAACGGCTGAAGGCAAATTGCAGGTTGAGCTGGCTTTGCTGCAATATATTTTGCCTAGACTTAAAGGAAGTGCCGACATGCTTTCAAGAACAGGGGCGGGTATAGGAACGCGAGGTCCTGGAGAAACTAAATTAGAAACGGATAGAAGAAAAGTCAGACTTAAAATAAAACATATTAAAGATAAACTTGAGCTTGCCAAAAAAACACGCTCTTTACAGAGATTGAACAGAGGAAAACAAAGGCTGGACACCGTTACGCTTGCAGGTTATACCAATTCAGGAAAAACTACGCTTTTGCAAGCGCTGACCCATTCTAAAGAACACGGTGAAGATAAACTTTTTGCTACTCTTGGCACTAAGATGGAGGCGATGCATAATAAAAACGGAAGCAAAAAAGTTATTATATCCGATACGGTAGGTTTTATACAAAATTTACCGCTATTGTTAATAGAATCGTTCAAATCTACGTTGGAAGAAGCAGTGTTCTCCTCGCTTTTAGTTCACGTTGTCGACCCTACACAAAATGGAGCAATTGCAAAAGCCGAAGAGGTTATTAAGATTTTAGAAAAAATAGGCGCCGGAGAGAATAAAATTATAACCGCATTAAATAAAGTAGACCTTATACCGCAGGAACAGGCGGATTATCTGAAAAATAAATTTGAACAAATTACAGGAGGCATAGTTGTGCCGGTATCAGCTAAAAATAATATTAATTTAGATTTGCTTAAGGATTCAATTTTTCAAGCTCTGCGGTAATGGCAGTAAGATACGGCCGCGCATTGAGCAAACCGGTGGCCGTCCTCAATTTATTTAGTGTTTTACTTTTTTTTAATGTTAATATAAATAATATTATTTTTGTCTATATATTCTTTATATTTAAGAAATGTAGAGAGTTTTAATTTTATATTTTTTAAAAGATTTAAAATGCCTCCCGCATACTTTATTTTCACGCCTACATAATCATTGGAAAATGAAGATATGTATATATTTTTTAAATCAGGTGAAGATTTTATCATCATCTGCATAAATTTGTCGGCGTATGCATATTTAAAGTGACCCGTAAATCTTAATCTGTAGATATTGTATATAATTTTATTTTTATTATTAATTTTTTGTAATTTAAAACCTAATTTTGTAAGTTCTTTTTTTAAATAACTTATATTAATATTACATATAAGATTGATATAAAAAAGATTCAAATAAATTTTTGATTTTACAATTTTAAAAGAATAAATAAATTTATTAGATCTGGAATATATAGCTTTATCTAGAATTATTTTATTTTTTTTATTATCGGAAGTATTTTTGCCTATAAGCAGAGCGACGGTTTTTTTAAGTGCGACAGCTAAATCTTTTTTTATACCTATAGTCTGTATAAGCTGATAATTTTTTTTTGGAACAACGACAAATGTATTAGCTTTAACACTGAATGCATAAATATTTTTTATGAGCAGTCCTGATAAAAATAAAAAAGTAAATAAAAAAATAATCATAATAATTAAATTGCGGAGAATATTAATGTTATATATATTAAAAAAATCACGATTTAAGCAAGATATAACATATGAAAATCTGTTAACATTTCTACTCTGCATTATAGACCTGTCCTTTTAATATTTATATTTGTGTATATTTTATAATCATTGAGATAGATTTAAATATTTCCTGATATTTTAATACTTTTACAATACTTTTTAACAATTTCAATATTTGTTTTTTAATTTTTTTTATAATTTTAAAATATTATATCACAATCATTAAAATTTAAAGATAAAAATTTGGTTTTTCAGCTTTTATTTGTTATAATAAGATATATTAAACGAGCGGACATTCGTATGCAAATCATTTGAACTAAGGGGCATTTTAAAATGAACTTCGAAAAACAAAAAAATAACGATTTAAGATTTATTATCAATGACAAAAATAAAAAATACGACGACGATTCTTATTGTTTTAAACCGTTTGCCGATATGTATGAGTCTGCAAAAACAATAGTTATTCAGGTAGAATTATCAGGCGTAAAAAAAGAGAATCTCAATATAGAATTGGGTGATGGTTTTATCCAAATTAATGGAATAAGGAATAAATGCAGGACTCAAGAAGAAGAAAATTATCAAAGAATGGAGCGTTCGTACGGTTTTTTTAAGCGGTCGTTTTATTTACCTAAAAATATAAAGGCGGAGGGTATAACTGCTTCGTTTAAAGATGGAGTGCTTGAGATAGTTATTCCCAAAAATATCGATATTAATTCGAAAAGAATAAAAATTTATTAATATAATTTTATACCGGAATGCAGGCAATACAAATTATGAAGATTGAATCGTATAAAATAAACTAAGTCATATAATTAAATTATGTAAATTACATTAGATAAATTTAACCATTTAATAAATCAATATTTTTTATTAAAATTTAATATAAAATACTAAAATTTTAAAATAGGCGGTACAAATATTATGTTTAGCATTGACAATTATGAAGACAAACTCTCGGAAAGCGGATTTAGAGTTCTTACCATATCTATAGAAGAATCAAAAAAAAGAAAGCATTACTATCTTGGTTTAGAACATATATTTTATGCCCTTACAATAGTTGACGAAGATTTGATGAACGATATATTCGAAGACCTTAAAATAGATAAAAAAAAGCTTTTGAAATTATTAAACGATTATATGATGTCTCAGGAGCAGTATATAGGAGAAGGTCTTAAAATACCGCTTCAGACTAGGAATATTTTCAAGAGCGCTTACGATTACGCTCAGAGTTCGGGAAGAAATATGATAGATTCTACCGATTTTCTTATGGTAATGTTTCAGGAATCGAATTCAGTAATTGCGAAAGTTTTTAGCAGCATAGGCATTGACTCGGTTGTTATAGCCGATAAAGTATTTCAAAAAATAAGGGAAAGAAAAAATAGAAGCGATGAAAATAGAAGAAAATATGACCTTCCTTACACTTTAAGACAGCATGCTACTAATTTAAGCAAGCTGGCGGTTATGGATAAACTGCCGTTAGTCTTTGACAGAGATGCCGAAATTACTAAAGTTATGGAGATATTATGCCATATAGACAGGTCCAATTCAGTTATGATAGTAGGCGAACCAGGTGTCGGTAAAACGGCTATAGTAGAAGGATTAGCCAGGAAGATAGAGCTGGAACCGTATAATGTTCCGCCTAGACTCAGAAATAAAGTTATTGTAAACCTTCAAATGAACTCTCTTATAGCAGGCACTGTTTTCAGAGGTATGTTTGAAGACAGGATGGAAAAAATAATAAATGAGATAAAATCAAGAAAAAATATTATTCTTTTTGTAGATGAGGTTCATTCAATTATAGGAGCCGGTTCTGCAATCGGCGTTCCCAGCGATGCAGCTAATATTTTAAAGTCTTCGCTTGCCCGCGGCGATGTTCAGATGATAGGAGCTACGACTTTATCTGAATACAAAGAAGTTATTGCCGAAGACGAAGCTCTTGCGAGGAGATTCAGATTGGTTCACGTTAAAGAACCATCGCTAGAAAGCGCGAAAAGAATTATGTATGGATTAAAAAGGAGATTTGAAGATACCTATAACGTTGAAATATCAAAAGAAGCAATTGACGAATCGCTCAATCTGTCTTCAAGATACAGCAGGTCTTTAAGACTTCCGGATAAGGTAATTGGCTGGTTAGATACCGGATGCGTCAAAGCGGAAATATATTCCGAAGATAAAATAGTAAGAAAAGAAAATATTTATCAGGTTGTGTCGCAAGAGACGAATATACCGATTGATTTAATTAAACGCGACGTTCTTGAAAGATTTCAGGATATGGAAGATTTTTTCTCTAAAAGAGTAATCGGACAAACCGAAGGGATTAAATCTCTTGCCAAACATATAAGGCTAAATAAAGGACCTCTGAAGAGCAATTATGATAAACCTGATGCGGTGCTGCTTTTTTTGGGCCCGACAGGAGTAGGCAAGACTGAAACCGCAAAAGCTCTTGCAGAATATATGTTCGGTTCTCCAAAAAATTTAATAAGGATTGATATGTCTGAATATAAAGACGGTTCACTGGCGGTAGATAAGCTGATAGGTATGCCGAGAGGAATAGTAGGTTCTACAAGGGGAGGCATTCTTTCAAATCAGGTAAAAGATAACCCTTTTTCCGTAATTTTGCTGGATGAAATAGAAAAAGCAAGCGATATGGTTTTTAATCTATTTTTGCAAGTTTTTGACGAAGGATTTTTAACAGACGGCAGAGGAAAAAGAGTATATTTTTCAGATTCTATAATTATAATGACTTCAAATCTCGGTTCGCATGAATTCTCAAAATTTACAAAACCGCTAGGTTTTATTGAATCTACCGATGTTATTAAGTCTATAAAATCTACCATCAATAAAGAAGTGGAAAACAATTTTTCTCCTGAGTTTATTAATAGAATAGATGATATTGTAATTTTCTCTCCGCTTACAAAAGAGGAGGTTAAGAAAATTGCATTGCTGCATTTAGAAAGCATTAATAAAAGTATGGCAGGTTATGGCAAATCATTAATTGTGGAAGAGGATGCTCTTGACAAACTTGTCGAACTCGGTTTTAGCGCCAAATACGGAGCAAGATTTTTAAAAAGAAAGATAGATGACATAATAAAAGTTCCAATTACATTAAAATGGAACGACGGAGAGAGATTTATCGCCGAATTAAAAGACGGCGAGGTTAGCGTTGAAGCCGATAAAAATTATAAAAACGGAAAATCTGATAAAAATAATAATAAAAATAATAAAAAAAATGAGATAATCAAAGAAGCACTTGAAGGGGAGCCCGATTATGTTTGAAAATAATGCAGATGATAATAATAAAAATAATGTTAAAGACAACGGTAAAAATGAGGATTCTAATTCTGAAGGAAAAAGTTTTAAAGTCGTAGATAAAAGATTATTTTCAAAAGACGGTATGACAGGCGGCGGCAGCAAACAGGAAACTGAATCTGCAGAATCTGTTAAATCAAATGAATCCGCCAAAGAGTCAAATAAAACATCGGAATCTGCCGCCAATGGCGGAGCACATGAAGAAAAAAAAACTGCAGGTTCTGAAATAAAAACAGGATTACATGATAATACGCAAAATTTTTCGCATACAAATACATTTGAAGAAAACGAAATAATAGGCGGCAAAGAAAATGGTTCAGTCGATGCCGGAGGCAATACCGAAGAACTTACAGCCGATTTTTCGACCTTCGTTTATTCCCTTAACGCTCAGGCTTTATTTTACCTTGGAAAGATGCCTAATCCTATGACCGGAAAATATGAAAAAGATTTAAAAACAGCAAGATATTTAATTGATACGCTCGACATGCTTTTTAACAAAACAAAAGGCAACCTTGATGAAAATGAATCAAAACTAATGACAAATATACTGTATGACTTAAAAATGTTTTATGTTAATGAAAAATAAAAATGAGAAATAAATAAAATATCAGATACTATATCGTAAGGATATATCACAAGGAGTACCATAAATGAGATTAGATAATTTTACTATAAAATCGCAAGAAGTTATTGAATTAACGATAAATAAGGCAAAAGAAGCAAAAAACCCGGAAGTTACCGACCTACATCTGCTGTTTGCTCTTCTGACTTACGACGATAGCATGGCGGTTTCTTTATTTAAAAAAGTCGGCGCGGATACAAATAACATACTAAATGAAGTTGAAAGCGCGCTGTCATCGCTTGCCTCTGTTCAAGGAAGCGCTTTAGAGCCGAATTTTTCTTCTTCAATGCGGCTGATATTAGATTTTGCAGATAAAAATAAGACTAATATGAAGGACGATTATGTTTCCGTCGAACATTTAATCCTTGCTCTTTTCGACGCAAGAGATACAAAATCTTTTGATATTTTAAAAAACAACGGGCTTAACAGGGATATTGTCCTCAAGGCTCTTTTAGAGATAAGAGGCAATACACGGGTATCTGACCAGAATCCCGAAGACAAGTATCAGGCTTTAGAAAAATATACGGTAAATCTGACAAAAATGGCACGAGCCGGAAAGATTGACCCTGTTATCGGCAGAGACGATGAAATTAGAAGGCTTATGGAAGTTTTATCAAGAAGAACCAAGAATAATCCGGTGCTGATAGGAGACCCGGGCGTCGGTAAAACCGCAATAGTAGAAGGACTGGCAAGAAGAATAGCCGATGGAGACGTACCTGAAATTTTAAAGGATAAAACTGTTCTGTCATTAGACTTGGGGCTGCTGATAGCCGGAGCTAAATACCGTGGCGAATTTGAAGACAGGCTTAAAGCTGTTGTTAAGGAGATAACATCTTCCGAAGGGAAAATTATAATTTTTATAGATGAACTTCATACGCTTGTCGGCGCCGGTAAAACAGAAGGCGCCATGGATGCCTCTAATCTCTTAAAACCGGCTCTGGCAAGAGGCGAATTGAGGGCTATAGGAGCGACTACGCTTGACGAATTCAGAAAATACATAGAAAAGGATGCAGCTTTAGAGAGGAGGTTTCAGCCTGTTTTTGTGGATGAGCCGTCTGTCGAAGATACTATAGCTATCTTAAGAGGACTTAAGGAGCGCTATGAGGCGTATCACGGCATAAGGATTAAGGATTCGGCTATAATAGCGGCGGCCACTCTTTCGCATAGATATATTACCGACAGATTTTTGCCGGATAAGGCAATCGATTTAATCGATGAATCGTCAGCCAGACTCAGAATAGAAATAGATTCATTGCCGACGGAAATTGATGAAATACGAAGAAAAATTATCAAGATTAAAATAGAACAGGAAGCGCTAAAAAAGGAAAAAGATGCCGAATCTAAAAAAAGACTGAATAATTTAGATAAAGAGCTTGCGGATTTAGAAGAAGAATTTAACGGCAAAAGAGCAAAATGGCAGAATGAAAAAGATTTAATCAAAAAGTTAGGCGATGTTAAAAAAGAAATAGACTCTCTAAGAACATTAGAACAGAAATATGAAAGAGAAGGGAATTACGAAAAGGTTGCAGAAATCAGATACAGCAAATTGAATGAATTAGAAAGAAATTTAGCCGAATACAATAATTCTTTAATTGAACTGCAAAAAAACGGAGGAATATTAAAAGAAGAGGTCGACTCGGAAGATATAGCAAAAGTAGTTGCAAAATGGACCGGAATTCCTGTTACAAAATTGCTTGAAGGAGAGAAGGAGAAACTTTTATTGATAGAAGAACATCTGCATAACAGGGTTATATCGCAGGACGAAGCCATAAGCAGTGTGGCAAATACGATAAGACGTTCAAGAGCCGGACTTTCCGATACTAAAAAACCTATGGGTTCTTTTATATTTTTAGGACCGACAGGCGTCGGTAAAACTGAACTTGCTAAAGCGCTTGCCGAATTTTTATTCGATGATGAAAACAATATAGTGAGAATAGATATGTCGGAATATATGGAAAAACATTCGGTTTCAAGATTGATTGGCGCCCCTCCGGGTTATGTCGGATACGAAGAAGGCGGACAGCTCACGGAAAGTGTAAGAAGAAGACCTTACAGCGTTATTTTATTTGACGAAATAGAAAAAGCGCATCCAGATGTTTTCAATGTTCTTCTGCAGCTTCTTGATGACGGTCGTCTTACAGACGGTCAAGGGAGAACGGTAGATTTCAAAAATACCATTATAATTATGACCTCCAATATCGGGTCGGATATGATTCAGAATTACACCGGCGGGCAACAATATGAAGAAATGAAAAATAATGTAATGGGACTTTTAAAAAATTATTTTAAACCTGAATTTCTTAATAGATTAGACGATATTATAATATTCCATGCGCTTAGAGAAGAAGATATTCTTAAAATAGTTACAATTCAGTTAAAAAATTTAGCTGCACTGTTAAAAGAAAAAAATATAGATATTGAATTTACCGATAATTTAAAAAAATTTATTGCTATGGAAGGATATGACCCTGTATTTGGAGCAAGACCTTTAAAAAGAGCGATAAAAACATTTATAGAAGATAAATTAGCATTAAAGCTTCTTTCATCTGAAATTGTTTCTGATGATTCAATAATTGCAGAATATGATGAAAACAATAATGAAGTTGTTTTTAATAAAAAGTAAGAATAGAAATAGAAAAAATTGTCATAATGACAATAAAATTGTGTTATATACTTGTCATAATGACAATATAACTTTTTTGTCATGTTGAAATTGACGAATTGATTTATAAGAGCATGATTACAAAAATAAGTAAAAAAAAATACATATAAATAACTATTTGATTATATTGTATTTCATGCAAAAAAGGAACATATTTGGTTCTGTTTCTATTGCGGCGAAGTTTTTAAAATCTGATTTATTTATTGTTGGCATAAAAAATGCATATATTAATATTGACTAAAAAATTAAAATATTAAAAATGCATTACTTATATTAACTAACAAATTTAAGAAGGGGACAGATTTAAATCTGTCCCCTTCTTAAATTATGTCATTATCGGGTAGTCTCTTTTTATTCATCTAATCAGAAATTAATGTGTATTTTATTTTTAAATTAACTTTACGGAGGTATTCAGAATTATGAAATTAAAGTTCAAACCAGACGTTAAAATTATCGGTGCAGCTGTTGCTGTTTTTATCGGTTTAATAGCAGGGGTTATTATTACGGCAAATCTGCATCTGCTTAAAAAATCCAATGCCGCAGCAAATCCGCCGTTGATTTACACGACAAAAAATTCTGAGATGCCGGCTCAAAATGGGCCCAGTAATTTTATTGCATTAATTAAACAGGATAAGCCTTTTGTGGTTAATATAAGAACTACTCAGCAGATAAAAGGCGGACCTTCTATTATGTATCAGAATCCGTTTGGGAATAAACCGAATCCATTTGGTCAGTTTTTTCATAATTTTTTCAACAGTCAGCCCCAATCTTCATATACCGAAGAAAGTCTCGGTTCCGGGGTTATTATAAGTAAAAACGGATACATTATAACAAATAATCATGTTATAAAAGGTGCTACCAAAATATATGTTAAACTTTACAACGGCAGGACATATAAAGCGCGCGTTATCGGTAAAGACCCTAATGTTGATTTAGCATTACTGAAGATTCATGTAAACAAAAGTCTTCCGGCGGCTGTACTAGGTGATTCTACTAAGTCTCAAATCGGAGAATGGGTTCTTGCCATCGGCAATCCTTTTGGCTTGGGCTGGACTGTAACAGACGGTATCATAAGCGCTAAAGGACGCGCAATAGGCGGGCCTTATGAAGATTTTATACAGACTAACGCTGCAATAAACCCGGGAAATAGCGGAGGACCTCTAATCAACATGAAAGGGCAGGTCGTCGGCATAAATACCGCGATAATAAAAGGTGCAACAGGGATAGGTTTTTCAATTCCTATAAACGTTGTTAAGGAAGTTTTGCCGGAACTCGAAACAGGAAAAATTACCAGAGGATGGCTTGGTATTGAAATACAGGCAATCAGCCCGTCTCTTGAAAAAGCATTTCATCTGCATACGACATACGGAGCATTAGTGTCATCAGTATTGCCGAACAGTCCGGCGTCAAGGGCAGGATTGAAAAGCGGAGATATTATAATTAAATATAACGGTTATAAAGTCAAAGAAATGTCACAATTGCCATGGCTCGTAGGTAACACTAAACCTGGAACTACCGTTCCTATGGAAATTTTAAGAAACGGAAAAAAAATAAACCTTAAGATTACGGTAGGGAACTGGAAAAGTCCTAAGAATGTATTTAAAGCAAAAAAGGTTATAACTGATAAGTTCGGGATAGGCGTTATTCCTTTAACTGTCGCAAATATGCAAAAATATGGACTTCAAAACGTACATCACGGAGTTATTGTTACAAAAATTATACCGGGAAGTATTGCTCAGAAAATGGGATTAATGCCGGGCGATGTTATACAGGAAATAAATCATTCCGTATGCAGCAATATAACTGAATATAAACAGGAAATAAAAAATGCGGAGAAAGAAAGCCAGTACTTGTTATTTGTCAGACGCGGAAGCATGAAGCTGTATTTAGCTTATTCAAAATAAATTGGTTTGCAGTTCTTTTTTAAAAATTAAAAGTAATTAAAGACAATTAAATTGCTATATCGAACAAGCAAATTGGCGAACTAATTATTTAGCTTGATTAATTTTAACTTAACTTCTTAACTTTAAAACTGTAAGCTTTACATCACACTCCTCCTAAAGGTAATCCGGTCTCGAAAGGGACCGGGTTATTTTTTTATTCCTTTTTTAAATATTAAACGAGCATGCATGATAAAAAATTCATTATTATAGGAACGGCAGGACATATAGACCACGGCAAAACTTCTCTTGTAAAAGTTCTTACCGGCAAAGATACCGACAGGCTTAGTGAAGAAAAGAAAAGAGGTATAAGTATAGTCTTAGGCTATGCCGATATGGTTTTACCGTCGGGAATTCATGCAGGGATAGTTGATGTTCCGGGTCATGCCAAGTTTATAAAAATGATGGTTTCAGGTTCAACCGGAATGGATATGGTCATATTGCTCATAGCTGCAGATGACGGTATTATGGCACAGACGATAGAGCATTTTAATATTTTAAAAATACTGGGCGTCAATATTATAATTCCGGTTCTTACAAAAATTGATGCAGTCGATAATAATACTATAATTCAAAGAGAAAAAGAAATTATAGATTTTTATGAAAATAATGGATTAAATATTAACGATGAGAACATAATTAAAGTTTCGTCAAAAACAAAGGAAGGGATTAATAATTTAATTCAGAGATTGGACCATTTTGCTTCCGAATTATTAAGTTTAGACGATTCCGGCGTAAAATTAAATGCAAAGCCATTTTTACCGGTAGACAGGGTTTTTTCCCTGAAGGGTATAGGTACGGTTGTAACAGGCACATTAAAATATGGCAAATTTTCAGTTAATGACGAAATTGAAATAATGCCTGAAGGAATAAGAGCTAAAATTAAGAGCATCGAATCCCACAATGAGAGTATACAAGTTGCATTTAATTCTACAAGAACTGCCTTAAACATTCCCGGTGTTGAAAAACAATCTATAAATATAGGGGATGTTGTTTCTTTAAGAAACAGTTTATTGCCGTCTGATAAAATTCTTGCTAAATTTTATTATTTGGAATCGAACAAAAAAGAATTAAAAAACCTCCTAGGCATTAATTTTATGACCGGCAGTTTAAATTTATTTGCGAAAATTATCATTATACCCAAACATGATAATAATAAAAAAATAATGCCCGGTGCATGGGCATATATAATAATTAAATTAGACAAAAAAATTTCTTCAGTTGCAAAAGAAAGATTTATTATAAGGGATAACAGCATTGCAGGGACAATAGGCGGAGGTATTATAATAGACCCGTTTATGGATTATAAATATGACATAAGTCAAGAAAAATATTTTGAACAAATATTGTCGGATGAGGCATTAGATAATGTCATGGGTTTTATTAGGCTTTCAGGAAATTCTGCCGATTTAGACAATATTTATAAAAAATTGTATTTTTCATATGAAGATTTTACAAGTTATATTAATAAATTAAAAGAAAAAGGATTTATTATTACAGATTCAAAAAATAAATTTGCCGCTTTAAAAGGAAAATATATTGATTTAAAAAAGACTTTAAATGAAAATATAAAACTGCTTAGTGAAAAAAAATCCATTCAGACGGGAATTTCAAAAAAAGAGCTGTATCACCTGTATGAAAAAAATTTTCATGTCTCAATTTTAGACCTTGCATTAAACGAATTGATTGATGACAATCTGGTCGTCAGCGAAGAAGGTAATATTTATATAGCAGGCAGCGTAAAAAATACTGAAAATGAATTATCCGAAGAATATAATAAACTGATTAAAAAAATTGAAAGCATATTTAAATCTTCCGGCAATAGCACTCCTTCACCCGATGAAATAGAAAAAAAAATAAATATAAATAAAAAGCTGTTAAATTTTCTTATAAGTACAATGGTTAAATCTCAAAAATTGGTTAAAATAAAATTTGATTTGTATTATTTAAAAGACCAGGTTGATTCAATTAAAGAAGGATTGGATGATTTTTTCAAAATAAATGACAAACTTGAGCCTAAAGATATGAAGGACATTGCTAATGTTTCCAGAAAATATGCTATTCCGTTATTAGAATATTTTGACGGCATTGGTTTTACCGTCAAAAAAGAAAATTACAGAATAAAAGCTGCAAAATGAATACGAATTAGAACGATGATATTTATTTTGTTGAGTTAAAAAATCATTTAGTATATAATGTAATAATAAGTTGAGGTTTTTATTATTATATATATGTCTGTATATTATATAAATATTGTATATATAATATATGGATAATCATACTAATCTGTTATCAATGAAAATAATATCAAAAATTAAAAATGGCTTATAGAGACCTGCACGATTTTGTTAATTTCCTTTCTCAGAACAACGATTTAAAAAAAATAGACGTTCAAGTTGACAGAATTTTAGAAA
>JAJYQS010000058.1 GCA_021794475.1 bacterium
AGCCCGAGATAGTTCATGACAACCTTAAACGTATGATAGCAGTTACGGCAAGGATAAAAGGCGCCAATCTTGGCAAGATAATACAGAACGTAAAATCTAAAATTAAATATTCCGGACTTCTCCATCGGAAAGGCGTATATTATAGTTTTGGAGGGCTATTTAAACAGCAGCAAAAAGCTTTTTGGTATCTTACTTTAGCATTGGCAGCAGCAATCATTCTTGTTTTTATAATGCTTTTATTTTTGTATGAAAAATTCTTCATATCCATTGGAATCTTATTTAGTTCATTGCTTGGTTTATTTGCGGATTTAACAGGTCTGTTTATAACACATACGCAGTTAAATATTATGTCTATGATGGGTATAATAATAACAGTAGGCATAAATACCGAAATGGCAATTTTTTATTTTTCTGAATATTTCCAGACAATAGAAAATAAGAATATGCTGTATTCTTTAAAAAGTTCTGGTAAAAATCGTTTAAGACCTATTATAATGTCAACTCTCATAGCTATTTTAGCACTTTCGCCGATAGCTCTTAATGTCGGTAATGGTTCAGCCATGCTCCAGCCTCTTGCCGTAGCTATAATATCGGGTCTTGTTATGCAGCCATTTATAGTATTGATTGTTTTGCCAGTCATTATAGCCGATATTACAAGACTTACGAAAGGAGAAGGTTTATAAAATTTAGATAGTGTGTATTATACATGCGTAAATTTATTTATTATGACAAAATATACGCATTTACAACTATAAAATTTATTTTAAATAGCATAATATTTAAGGCAGGAAAATAAAACTATCGCAAATGGTTACGGATACAGAGTAATAGCAAAACGGGGCTTACATGACATGGTTTTAGTGTATGTATATGTTTAACGAGATAAAATTAATGTAATATGCAGTGGTTGGCGTTTATAAAGCCAAAGTCTTTATAACAACCTAATCAATACGAATTAATATAATACCAGTTTTTAATATCATATCCAATGCCCGCAGGAGCCGGCTTTATTCCTTTGACACTGCTTTTTACCGCAGTCATTGAATACGGTATGTATAAAAAACTATAGGGAGCTTGGTTTGCAAGAAGTTTCTGAATTTTAAAATAATACTTCCTTTGTTTTTTTAAATTAAAAGTGGAATATGCCTTTCTGTATAATTCATTTACTTTAGGGTCTTCAAACGATGTAAAATTTAAACCCTTCGGAGCAATATTAGAACCAATAAACATGGATACGGTGTAATAAGGATTTGAGTACATAAAAAACGAGAACAGAACGCTTTGAAATCTTTTTTTCATAATTTCAGAGATTAGAGATGTAGATTCCATCAACTTAATGTCGACCTCAATTCCGATTTTTTTCAGGTTTTGTTGGATAATTTCCGCCGCCGATAGCCATTCTGGATTTCTATATGAGGTTAATATTGTGAATTTAAAAGGAATACCCCTTTTTTCCAAAATTCCATGTTTATTAAGATGCCACCCTTGTTTATTTAAAATGGAGAGCGCTTTTACAGGATTATATTTGTAAATCTTAACATTTTTATTATAGAAATATGTTCCAGGCATAAACGGCCCGCGACAATAAACCCCTAACCCCAAAAGAGCCCCTTTTATTATCTCTTTTTTATTTATTGCATAGCTTAAAGCCTGCCTTACTTTTACGTTTTTAAAAAGAGGGTCTAAAAGATTATAGCCTAAAAATGTATAAGTGCGCCGTAAATAGATGTATTTTTTGTAGCGCAATTTGAATTTTTTGCTATTCGTTTCATATTCAAATTGAATTGGATTTAATCCCATATAATTTATGTTGTTTGTTTTAAGCATCAGAAACATCGTCGCATGATCTGGAACTATTTTATATATTAACCATCTTATACGAGGCGTACCCATAAAATAATGAGGATTAGCTTTTAACACTATTTCATAGCCGTGTATCCATTTATCAAATTCGTACGGACCGGTGCCTATCGGATGACCCCTAAACTTAGTAGTTAGAAGATTTTTTCCTTTTAAAAGTTTTTCGGGCAAAATATTTAATACCCAAGATGAAAAAGCTGGAGCAAACGATTTTTTGTAAGTTACCTGAAAAATATAATTCCCGATAGTTTTTGCTTTATATACTTTAAGATACTCTGCGGCATCAGGCGTAGGCGTTTTAGGATTTATCATTAATTTATAAGTAAACATTACGTCTTTTGCGGTAAATTTTTGTCCGTTCTGCCAGTAAACGTTACGTCTTAGATAAAAAGTTATCGTTTTACCGCCGTTGCTTATTTTCCAAGATTTTGCAAGATCGGGAACTATTTTAAAATTTCTGTTGTATCTAACTAAGCCGTCGTAAATTTTAGAGGTAATTTCCGCAGTCGGCGCATCTGCAGCCATGTTGGCGGTAAGATTCGTAGGGTCGGCGGATAGCCCGATTATTAGAGCATTTTTCCTTCCGTTATTTTTATTAATATTATTTATAGGCAAAGAACTCTGTCCTGTAGGGAGAAAACAAGTTAAAATTAAAGAAGCAATACCAATAAATACAAATAAAATTAAAATTATAAAAAAACAAATATAACCTATTTTGATTTTATTTTTTAATGTCGTAAATATATCGAAAATAATCATATATTTTTATAATCAGTTTAATTTTGGAGCAAAAATACGTCATTAACAAATAAATGCCTTGTTCTGTTAAACTAGCCTAAAAATAATATTAATATGTGCATAAATCGGTAAATTTATATTTAACAACAGAGACATAGGTATCGGTGAAGAGAGTTTCAAAATTTTTAATGCCGCTTTATTTAAAGACTTGCTGGGGGATTTTTTAGCTATTTTAATATGTGTTATATTGCGATTCCTATCAATCAAAAAGGTAATTTTAACAATGCCCTCCTCTTGTTTAAATATAGCTTCCTGAGGATAAAATTTATGTCTATCAATCCAACTTTTTATTTTTGGGAAGTTTTCTATATTTATAGAACTGTCTATAGAATTTTGTAAACTATCTTCTTTTTTTGGTTTTGTTTGAAGATAACCAACTTTATCGTTTTGCGTATCTTTTAATATCGGGTTTGTTTTATTTGTTGAGTTGATAAAATTAAAAAAATTGTTTTCTATGTGAGAATCTGCCAACTTTCCATTTTGTGTTGCTGTTTTTTTAAACAGTGGTATTTTAGGTATTACTATAGCTTTATGCCTTAAGATTATTTTCTTTAAGTTCTTTTGATATTTATTATTTTTATAATTGCCTTGGAAATCTAAATTTGAATTTTGGGTTATATTTGCCAGATAAACAACCACTTGATTTTGC
>JAJYQS010000080.1 GCA_021794475.1 bacterium
TTTGCGCATGGTTTTCAGACATTAGAAAACGATGTTGAACTTTTATATTTACATACTAATTTTTATAGCAAAGAATACGAATCTGCACTTAACATCCGAGATCCATTACTCAATATCTCATGGCCGTTAGAAGTGACTGAAATTTCAGAAAAAGATAGCAGTAATAAGTTCATTTCAACCGAATTTAAAGGTATAGAATTATGAAGGTTTTGGTTGTGGGTTCTACCGGATTTATAGGTTCGCATGTAATGGACTATTGTTGCAGGCAAACTAAAAATGATATAAATATAGTTGCTACTACGCGAAATCTTGAAAAAGCAAAGAAATTCAATTGGTTTAACGATAAAAAAGTTAGCACAATAGAATTTAATATAACTCAAACAAGTTCAGATGTTTACGATAAACTTCAAAGACCTGATTTGCTGATACATCTGGCATGGGACGGACTTCCTGATTACAAAAACATAAATCATATCGAACAAAATCTTTTTGAAAACTATTTTTTTTTAAAAGATATGATAAATGGAGGGTTGAAAGATTTAACTGTTGCTGGAACATGTTTTGAGTATGGAATTAAAAACGGCCAATTATTCGAAGATATGGAAACCAATCCAATAACACCATATGCTGTAGCTAAAGACAGCCTTAGGCGGTTTTTACAGGAACTTAAAAAAATAAAAAAATTAGATTTAAAATGGCTAAGGCTTTTTTATGTATACGGCAAAGGACAATCGCCCAAAAGTCTTATATCGCAATTAGACACAGCTATAAAAAATAATGAAAAGATTTTTAATATGTCCGGTGGGGAACAATTAAGAGATTATCTTCCCGTAGAAAAATTATCAGAATATATCGTAAAAACTGCTTTTCAAAATAAAATAACGGGTATAATAAATTGCTGCAGCGGCAAACCTATATCGATAAGAAATCTTGTAGAAAATTATATAAAAGAAAAAGGTGCCGATATTAATTTAAATTTAGGCTACTATCCTTACCCTGATTATGAACCTATGGCTTTTTGGGGGGATAATTCTAAACTTAAATTATATTGCTCTAAAAATTAAAAATATCAGCAAATATAATCTTTTTATATATTACTAAATATAGAATAAATATATATGATTTAGTTTCACAAAATTTCTAAATACGGAATAGCCAAAACAAACTTTCCGCCCCATACATGTATATATGAAAGTTGTTTGATTATTTCGCTTTTTATATTCCAAGGAAGAATTAAAATATAATCAGGCTTTTCTTTTTTTAAAAAATCTTCATTGAAAACAGGTATATGGCTCGCTGGAAGAAACTTACCTTGTTTATAAGGAGACTTATCAACCACAAAAGATATAAGGTCTTTTTTAATTCCGCAATAATTCAGTAATGTATTTCCTTTGGCAGCAGCTCCATATCCGGCAACCTTTTTTCCATCTTTTTTTGCCAAAATTAAAAACTCTAAAAGATTATTTTTTACTTTTTCCACTTTTTCAGAAAAAGAAGAATAAGTATCAATTTTAGTAATACCAAAGTTTTCTTCCTTTACCAACATCAATTTCACCGAATCAGACGCTGGAATTTTAAATTCTTCGTGCGTTGCATATATTCTTAATGAACCTCCATGCGTCGGCAGCTCTTCAACATCAAAAATATTTAATCCATGTGCTTTAAATATTTTATTTACGGTATAAAATGAAAAATATGAAAAGTGTTCGTGATATATTGTGTCAAACTGGTTTTGTTTAATTAAATTTAATATATGTGGAAATTCCATTGTAATAGCTCCCTTATCCTTGATAAGCGTTTTAAGCCCTGCTACAAAATCGTTTATATTTGGAACATGTGCTAAAACATTATTGCCTAACAACAAATCTACACGTTTTCCTTCATCGGCAAGTTTGGTTGCTAAAGCAGCATCGAAAAAGTTTTCTATAACATCTATGCCTTTTTGTTTTGCTACTAAAGCTGTATTAATTGCTGGTTCTATACCGTAACATGGTATACCTATTTGTTTAAAATATTGAAGTAGATACCCATCGTTAGAAGCTATTTCGGCAACAAGAGACGACCCATTAAGTCCTAATCTTTTTACAATCATTTCTACATATTTTTTTGAATGTTCCAACCAACTTTGCGAAAAAGAAGAAAAATAAACATAATCAGAGTTAAATATTTCATCAGATTTCTTATATTCGTCAATCTGAACAAGAAAACATTTATCGCATACAAAAAGTTTAAGCGGATAAAATATTTCAGGTTCGTTAAGCTGATCTTTGTTTAAAAAAGAATTGGACGGAGGAGAATTTACTAAATTTATAAATTCAGTTGTCAGGTTGTTTCCACAAAATCTGCATTGCATAGTCATGCCATTTAGAATTCTCAATTATTTTTTTATTTATTGTTTTAAAATTATTTCACTCTTTTTAGATAGCCGTCACTTGAACCAGTTATCAATATTTTTGTTTCATAGTATTTATCAATTATAAAATCCGAGTTTTCTTTTAAATACTCTTTTACGGCACTTTTTGGACTATTCCCCTTTCTCCATGGTTTGTCTATAATAAGGTTTTGCTCTATGTCTTCAATAAGCGTATCGGCAACTATACAATAGCTGCCTATACTAACAAGTGGAGCAAAAACCCTAAGTTCTGCCAATACATGTTCATGCGTATGATTGCTGTCAAGAAATACTAATATCTTTTTTTTGTTTTTACAAAATTTGTTAACTTTTTCAATTACATCGGCACTAACGCTCGAACCTTCAAACATAGTAATTTTATTGTGTAAAGGATGAGATTGGATTGCCTCTTTGTTGTGTTTGCGTATGTCTATATCTATGCCTAGTACATGACCGTTTTCAATTTCTCCGCAAGATTCCAAAATAGCTACCATAGAAGCAGAAAACATAAGAGAACCTCCATGCGCAATACCAGTCTCAATGATCAAATCTGGCTTTACATCCCAAATGATTTCTTGAAATGCTATTAAGTCTGTTGGTAATTGGATAATAGGCCTGCCAAGCCAAAAAAAGTTATAAGGATATTTGACTCTAATCATATCATTTAACATGGTTTTTACTGTTGTCTGCAATTGATGGTCTCTTTGATACTCTTTAATTCTATTATTTATGTCTTCTATGAATATTGCAGCTGCATTTTTCATTTTAATATAGTCTCCTATTTTGATTTCCCATTAACACAAGAACATTTTATTATTTATTGGTCTATTTTTATCTCGTTACTTATTTTATTTCCTTTTTATTATTCTATATCATTATAAAAAATTATACCGCTGCAAAAAATTCGTAATTTATATTTTAAGAAGATAACTTCAAAATTTTATTAGTTTCTAAAATTGAAGCATAATTATCTTTGACAAATAAAATCATATAGCTATAAACTCCTGATAAAATTGCATGAGATGGAATAATATAAGAAAAACCGCACTTCATAGATAATAAAGTATTATTATATAATATATTATATTTTTTAAATAAGTTAGTATTTATATAATATTTTATTATATAATTTTGCACTAAGAGTAAATATACTTTATCTGGTTGAAATATAGCCTCTTCTATATTTAATACCCAGCCTTCTCCAAAAATATCTGAGTTAAAGTCTGATATATTCTCATAATCTGGTTTATTAATAAAACCACTTAATTTCTTTTCGACAAAATTTAAATTTTTTAATTCTGCAGGAAAGTAGTTATATATTTTAGAATAAATAAACACATCAAAAAAATCTCTTATACTTTTTTCACTTATACCAGATTTCATAAGGTTGGCTTTTATAGTGTCATCATATTTTATATAACCTATTTTATCAATATAGCTTCGTAATAAATCTACCGTTACTTTTTTTTGCGCATTATTTTCATTTGCAATGTTTTTATTTTCAAAATTGCTTTCAATGTTTTTATCAAAAAAATAATTAGCGTTATCTAAATTGTTGCAATTTTGTATATTCTCAATATTGGCATTATCTTCTGAATAATAAATATTATTTTCAAATATGTTTATTTCGTAGAGCCTATTAAACATAGACTCTATGCCAAAATCTGACACAGAATATCCTTTTTCTATAAGTATATTGTCATATGCATTTTTTAATATATTGAATTTATCCCAGCCATAACAATAAGATGCCGTCATAAATAAAATAATATTTTTTATGAGCCATTTATCAAATATTTGTTTCGGAAACATATTTTTTTTGATAGCAAACCCATACGCTTTAATAGGAACAGAAATATTACAAAGCAACCTATTTATATAATCATCTATTGATTTCCATTTAGAATAGTTGCTTTCATGATGTCTAAATGTTAAAAAAGGTTTTCTTAAGATATATAACTGCCCTTGAAGACAAAGTCGCCAAAAAAAATATACATCATCGCCAGGAACATCCCACTTATTTTCTTTATAAATATTTTTTAAAACTGCAGCATTAATAACCATCGCATCTATTTCAAATGGCCACCAAGCATCAATGCCCTTTAAAAAAATTTCAGAACCGTTAAACAGACCATCTGTATCATCCGATAAATCTTCAAATGTTGCATTTTGTTCATACAAATACTTTTTGCCTCCACAAAATACTACTATGTCTTTGAATTTATTTATTTTATTTACAGCTTGAGATAAAAAAGTATTATCGTTCCAATAATCATCAGCATTCAAATATGCTATATAATCTCCTGTTGAATAACATGCAACTAAATCAAAATTACGATACATTCCTATATTAGATTCATTTTGATAAAATTTTATTCGTTTGTCGGATAAAAAGTTTTTAATTATTTCCACACTTTTATCGGTAGAACAATTATCGCTTATTATTATTTCTATATTCTTATAATCTTGAGCAAGAACGCTTTCAATACACTGTGTAATATACTCTTCTCGATTATATACCGTAATACAGACACTTATTTTAGGATTATTATTCATGTTTTATATTTTTTTAAATATTTATTTAGACTTTAAATGTTATCAGTCCTTATTTTATTAAAAAAATTTTAAATTTTCATTTATTTATTTTTAATTTTTAAATAAAATTATATACCGTACCCATTGTCAAGACATTTTTTTAGTTTCTTATTCTTTTTTATTAATATTTATTTATATAGCCTTTCAAGGGGAGGGAGTTAGGGGGATGTGCCCCCGCATTTAACCCGCCATTTTATTCATGCCGCCTTTTCAAAATATTCATTATAGACCTTTAGCGGCGGTTTATAGCCTAAAGATGAATGCAGCCTGTGGTTGTTATATTTATACATAAAAGCGCCGATACCGGCTCTTGCGTCTTTTAGCGTCTCATAAGCCGAAGGATAGATGTTATCGTATTTAATAGTGCGCCAGAATCTTTCGATAAATATATTATCGATCGCACGACCTTTAGAGTCCATAGATATGGATATGTATGTTATGCTTTGCCAGCGTGTTTATGAAGCCTTGTGCCGTATATTGCGAACCCTGGTCGGAGTTAAATATTTCGGGCTTGCCGTACATTAAAAGCGCTTCGTTTAAAACCGATACCGTAAGGCTTTCGTCCATAGCAAAGGAGAGCTTCCATGACAGTATGCTGCGGGTATATAGGTCTATTACGGCGCAAAGGTAGGCAAAGCCGTTATTCAGGCGGATATACGTTATATCGGACGCCCATACCTGATTGGGTTTCGTTACCTTAAGTCCTTTCAAGAGATACGGATACTTTGCGTGATTGGCGTCGGCAATCGAAGTGTTTCTCTTCTTTTTGGGATATAATGCCTGAATGCCCAATATGCGCATTAGCTTAAGCACCTGCTTTGGATTTGCGGTCTTGCCCTCCTGGATTAAGACTTGATGGATGCGGCGGTATCCGTAATAGGTGCTTTCCGTATATATTTCGTCCATCCGGTTCAGTATGTCCTTATCTATTCGTTTCGAAATCTTTTTATAATACAGGGAAGTCCTGTTTTTTATCTCAAGCAGTTTACATTGCCTTGTTATGGATAACGGGAGCTCGAGGTCCACAAGGCTTAATTTAATCAAGCCCGAGCTCCCGACTTTTTTTGACAGCCAGTCACGTTCCATGATGGTTCTGCCCAATGTCTTTTCGAGGTTTTCTATCTTTTCTTCCTTTTCCTTGAGTTTTTCCTTGTATTTCTTGGACGGAACGGATTCTTCGAAGACTATGGAGGCGTTATCGAGAAACTGCTTCTTCCATGTTATAAGGCTTTTGGGAAACACGTCGTATTTGGAGGCTATTTCGTTTAGAGTCTTGCCGGATTCCAAAAGCTCTATGACGAGCTTTGTTTTGAATTCCGGTGAAAAATTCCTGCGGTTTTTGCTCATTTTAGTTTACCACTTTAAATTTGATTTTTTAAATTCCTTAATTTAAATTCTAACAGATTTTTAAGTTATGGAATAAGAAATTTAAAAGTTCTGTTTAGATTTATGTGTTTATTATACCCGTTGCAACAGTAATTAAATATTCATAAGTTGTTATTTAAATATTATAGTTAAAGTTTTTTATAATACAAAGAAACTATATCGAATTTTAAACGTTTATTAATTTACTAAAATATTAACTAATTTTTTTATGCTTTCCTCCCAAGTCACATAGCGTATTCCGTCCGGCTTGGGATGTTTGCCCTGTCCGTATAATGCCGTCCATTCTCTAACCGCTTCTGCCAGATTTTCAGGCTCTTTTCCTTTAAAATAATATGCATATTCGCCGATTATTTCTCGAAAAACAGGAATATCCCTTGCTATTATAGGCAGTTTTCTCTGTGCAGCTTCTATGAGCGGCAGTCCAAACCCTTCTCCTTCGCTTGCAGCGATAAGACAAGTGCTTGAATTATAAACCTGCTCAAGATATACGTCGCTTATTCCTTCAAGTAAAAACAACCTGTTGTTCAATTCTTTGTGGTTTTTGATTTTTTTCATTAAATCTTCAACCATCCAGCCCTGTTTGCCGACTATTACTAAATTTGCGTTAAAATTATTTTTCCATAACAATTCAAATGCCTCAATGGTTTGCCTGTGTCCTTTACGGGGTTCTATTGTTCCGACCATAATAAAACTATGACACCGCGATATATCGGAAATGACATGTTTTGAAATATCCGAAATATTTGAAATATCAGACGCCGCTTCGTTCGGCGCGCTGAAGGTTTTAATATCCGCTCCGATATGATTCCAGAATATTTTAAAATAACTTAAACTTTCCGGCTTGTTTTTTTTCAGCCATTCCAAAAGACGGTCGGCTGTATCTTGCGAAATACAAACGGCGCCGTCTGCCGAAGAAACTGCTTCAAGCCACTTTTCAAAAATGGGCTTGATTTCAGGTAAAAAATATTGAGGCATTGAAACAGGTAAAATATCATACACAAGAAATAACACTTTAACGCCGCAGTTCCGGAGTTTTATATAAAAATCTTTATGTTTAGGTATAATGTGCGGCTGTAAATCCAGTCCGAAAAAAATATCGCCTGAGTTATACTCTATAGGTTCATCCTGCAATATTTTATCCGGGCAGTCTAAATAGCGCATAGTAAATTTTCGGGCATAAAAATAACCATACTCCATGTTATTAGCATAAACTGGCTCGATATAATAACCTTTGGGCGGATTTTTGAGCAATTCATTCAGTACGCTTTTAACTACCCGTTGAATACCGCTTTTTGCATCCCTCTGGACTAATTCGGATATATCTAAAAATAGTTGGCGCTTTACAGGTTTTAAAGGTATCCCTTCAACGACTGATTTAGAAATATCGCGGAGCGTCCGTTCATCGAATATAACTGAAATATCGCTTTTAAGTTTTTCCGCTATTGCTTCTGTTAATGCATGTCTGTCCGGCTCTGAATATATCTCTTCTATCGCCTTCCAGTAAAACTCTGCGCACTTTTGCGGGCTACGATTAACCTTTATGTAATCAGAGGCATTTTTTCCTAATTCAGCCCGTTTCAATGGATCTTCCTTGAGCGTTTCGATAGCGTTAACTAATTCCTCATCAGAAAATTCATCTTTCAGCATTAATACGCAATTTGTTGGAAGTTCCGCCATAGAACCGTTAGGATTGACAATAACGGGAAGCCCGTAATTCATGCAATCCAAAACTGATGCTGAAGTTTCGCCTCTTGATAAAGTGCGAATCTGCACTGCAATATCCGCCGCGGACAAATAAGCGCAAAACGTATCTGCATCCGTCCATCCTGTTATTATAACCCTATCTTTTATGCCGCTCTTATTTATTGTTACTGAAATATTTTTACCATAATAATAGTCTTCGTTTTTGCCGACAAAAATCAGTTTGCAATGTTTATCTTTAGCCAATTTTGAAGAAATAAAAGCATTTAATAACCTATGGTTCAGTTTTGTGTCCGCCATAATTCCAAAACTGCTAATTATAAAATCATCCTCGTTTAATCCTATTTTTTTTCTTGCATAATTTTTGTCTGATTTATGCGGCGTAAATCTCAAAAGAGGTATTTTATGCCAATTCGCCGAGGCACCTTCTCCGTAAAATTTATCGGCTAATTTACGCGAATATTCTGAATGAACAATAATACCTTTTGCCTTATGCAGTAACTTAAGATTCGAAGGATAATCCAACAAAACTTCAGTCATATAGCCTGCATGGAAACGTTCGTAAACTGCTTTATATCCATGGGAATAATATAGTTCTTTAGTCCAGCTGTTTGAAATTAACTCTTTGATTTCCATATGCAGTTGAACGCCGTTTAAGAAAAAGTCGTGCAGTACGACTGCGCCTGATATATCGTCTATCAATTTAAACATGTACATATGAAATTTGTAATTACCAAAATGGTAAAGCACTCGATCATATAATTTTATATGTTTGCGTAACCAATCGGCATTTCTTATAGGATAATTAGCTTTAATCCAATCGTCCGTAACTTTTTCTTGTTCCACGACTACCTCTATATCGTAATATTTAGAAAGTTCGGGTAAAAGTTCTGAACTATAGTCGCTTATGCCGCTTTGTAAAGGCTGTAAAGGCGATATATACGCCAATTTTGGTTTGTATTTTTCACATTGCGGCAGATAAATTATATTTTTTTTAAGGTTTTTGTTTTTATGGAAATCCTCGAAAGCCGTAATAGCTAACTTTGCGCTTTTATCCCACGAAAATTTTTTTGCCTGCATTATTCCATGTTTTTTTAACGCGTCGTAAAATAATTTGTCGGTAAGCGCTTCTTTTATTTTTAAAGCAATGGATTCTTCCGAACTGGGGTCGAATAAAGCGTCCTTGTTACCTATTACCTCTGGTATGCTGGTAGCGTCAGAACCTATTGCGGCGGCTCCGCAAGCCATGGCTTCCAGCACCGGAAGTCCAAATCCTTCGCAAAACGAAGGAAATACGAAGATTTTGCATAAATTGTAAAGAGCGACAATATCGAAATCGCTCACAAAACCCGTAAAGATAACTTCATCCAGCCCTAAACCTTTTTTTTTGCACCGATTCTCTATATCGCATCGTTCATACGGTGAAACGGAGCATACTATAACTAATTGATGTTCTTTGCGTAGTTCATATGGTAATTTAGCATATGCGCCGATTAATCCTTCTATATTTTTACGCGGATCAATGCCTCCGGTGTACATTATGAAATCTTTTTTAATTCCATAATGTTTTTTAATTATTTGCTTTTCTTCTGTAGATAAATTTAATGGTTTAAATATATCATCTACTCCTGCAGAAATATTTACCGCTGTATCTTCGCATATGCCAAGTTCTGAAATCGCTTCTTTTTTAGTATATTCCGATATAGCTAAAACCATATCCGAATTTTTTACAGATTGCAGTTTCCTGTAATACCAGTTTTTGCGTTTTGGTTCAGATAAATAAGTTTCTTTATTTACAAACGGTATCAGGTCGTATAAAGTTAAAGCTGTATGCATTTTTTTTGTAAAACCAATAGAACTGACGGCTTCATCAACCAAACCTTCAAAAAGCGACATTACGTGCACAATATCAGGTTTGAGATTAAAAAGAGCATATTCGCGTATAATTTCAGCAGAACGCGTCCGCCAAAAATTATCAGGATTCGCCTCGTGAACAGGAAAAGGGGGAGTAAATATGAATATATTCTTATTTGATATAAACCCGCTAAATTCATTGCGGATCGACTGAACAGTTTCTGGCATTCCGTCGTTTAAAAAAAGTCCTATATCATGCTCTTTTGCATTTTTTGCCATTGCTTTAGCCAAAGACATAGAATACCTCCCTATACCCCTGTCTTTATTTGCGCCCTGACATGCCTGTAAATCTAATATTATCCGCACTTTTTTGCTTTTTATATTTTAATTTATATTTTTAAAATTTTTACTCTAAAAATTTTTCTTGCATTTTGACTATTCAACTTCTTAAAAAACCTTTTAATTTACAATAAATCTCGCGTGCCTCAGGGGAAATACTATATAACTTATATTCAACATTTTTTTGTTTTAGTGCGTTAAATTCACATTCTATCATAATTCTATTAAATCTTTTTGCGTATAATTCCCCTATTGTATCATGCGAATAATATTTTTTTATAAAATATCCCCCCATTATACCGATATCTTCCGCTTCGCTTCTCTTGCCGAACACGCGCCGCATATGATCTGCTGCTTCATCAATGTCAGGCTCCGCCCAAAAGTTGCCTTTTTTATAAATTCGATAATCTCCATCCACCTCGACCAAACTGTAGTCAACAAGAAAACTATTATCTTTATTCATAAAATCCATATTGCCGGAATATCCCGTCGCTATCACCGGCTTGTCGAGAGCCATGGCTTCGGCAATAGTCAAGCCGAAGCCTTCCGACCTGTGAAGGGAAATGTAACAGTCGCAGGCATTCATTAAGGAATAGATCTGCTCTTTCGTATAAACAGAATCTGCTATAGTAATATTATAACCCTTTATAGCGTTTAGAAGGCGGTAAAATTCTTTTTTATTAAATTCGGAATGGGACGTTTTTAGGAAGAGCATAACTTTGTCAGCAGGCGTAAAGGCTTTCTTGAAAGCTTCGACGACTGCAAAAGGATTTTTTCTTTCAATTTCGCGCTGAAAATCAAAAATAAAAAGAAACGTAAAAACATCGGGAGGAATATTTAAACCGCGCCTCACGGCATTTTTTTCTATGGGAATATTTTGAGGCGAAATTGGTAAGGAAATACAGTACGGAATTTTCGTTACTGGAATTTTTACTGTTTTTAAAATAGTTTTAGAAATAGCCTGAAAAGAAAAATCGGAAGGCGTCCAAATCTCGTCGAGATAATAAGCCAGCCGCGCCCATTCTTCCGGAAATTCGTCAAGCTCCCAGACCCCCCAGTAGCCTATATTATAATGCCCGTCGAAATAAGGCATATTAGTTTCATTGGCAAAATTTACGAATACGTCGGGATTTATTTGTATCAAATTAAAAAGGTAAGGATTTTTCTGAGAAAAATCCTTTAAATCGTAAGTTTTATCAATATTTACCGAACCTAAATCATTAATGTTATTTAAAACATAAGGGATACGAGCCGCTTTAAGAGCTTCTATGGTCGACCTTACCGCTGACCCAAGCCCTTTTTCCGACTGAATAAGCCCAGACACATTTACTCCAAAAGGAAATTTATCAGTATTTAAATAAAATTTCATATTGTTTTGTTTTTTAATCAGAAGATTTAAAAATATTAATATTTTTATATATATCTAACTGCTTATTTTCTTTTCGTAATCTCCGACAATACTATTCAGTCTCGCTTTATATATTTTACCGACAGCCTCGGGACTGAAATACTTTTGAATATAATCTTTTCCTTTTGTGCCGACGGATGCGGATTCTCCTCTCTTTTCAAACACCTCTCGCATTAATTCCGCCGCATGGTTTATATCCGGTTCTGCCCAATAATTACCTTTTTTGTACGGACCATAATCCTTGTCTAATGCAACTAAGCTATAATTAACGGTATAACTATTATCCATATTCATAAAGTCCATATTTCCGGAATATCCGGTAGCTATTACCGGCTTGCCAAGAGCCATGGCTTCAGCCATAGTTAAACCGAAACCTTCCGATCTGTGAAGGGAAACGTAGCAGTCACAGGCATTGATAAGAGAATAAATCTCGTCACGCGTCAAAACTGAATCTAAAACGGTAATATTATAACCTTTAATTGCATGTAACATTTCATAAAACTTTGCCTTATTAAAGTTTGAACGAGAAGATTTAATGAATAACATTGCTTTCTCATCTGGTTTGAATGCTTTCTTAAAAGCATCTATCAACGCGAACGGATTTTTTCGTTCGATAAAACTGTCGGCGTCAAATATAAATAAAAAAAGAAAGATATCATCGGAGATTTTTAGGTCTATTTTTTTTATTACTTTATTGAAAGAATTTTCGGTAATCGCAATAGAAAGAGGCATTCTTGCAACTGGTATGTTTAACGATTTGGATAGAGCCTGCATAGAAAAGTAGGAAGGCGTCCATATTTCATCTACATATTTCGATAACTCAACCCAATATTCGGGAATTATATCTAATTCCCAGATCCAGCAGCCTATATTGTAATGCCCATTTGAATAATTTGTATATTTTGCAATATATTCATAAAAATAAATATTAGAATCATTTTCTAATTTAATTGTTGTATTAGGATTAATATGTATTAAATTAAATAAATATGGATTTTTATTAGAAAAAGAATTGAATTCGGCATTCACGTTTGTGGAACCGGCATCGTCGGAATTGTTCAATGCAAAAGGAATTTTTACGGATTTGAAAGAATAGATATCGGAACGCACTGCCGTTCCAAGCCCTTTTTCTGACTGCATATGGCCGCATATATTAACGCCTAAACCAAATCTATTAAAATCCATTTTATAATTAATTTTATGATTAATTTAAAAAAGTTTATAATTATTTTAACCGCTTCATCAGTCTTCGATTTGCCGTCCTTTATAAGTACATCTCGCTTTTTCGGCTTTTCGATAGGAAAATTGACATCCTTATAGCTTTCTATTTCTTCGTTCAACGCCACTTTTTGTAACAGCTTTTCACTTCTCTCTTGACGCATTAGTGAAAAGGAGTATCTATAAATATTTTCGGCAAAATCACCGGAGAAAGCCTATTATTTCCATTGCCGTTTGCCTGCACTTCCTTAGAGAAATAGACTACGCTATAACGATAATTCCGGCATCTACGAAAAGTTTAGTGGCTTCCCCGCGACTCTTGTTATGTTTTCCAACCTGTCTTCTTCGGAAAAACCCAACCGGTTGCTAAATTCGTATCTTATATTATCCAGTCTGACAGATATTTATTTATTGAAGCCTGCTTTGTTTAGTCTCCCTAATCTATAAACTTGAGACAAGTTTGAGACAAAAACCCTGTAAAAATTATATAATTTATGCAAATTATAATCAATATAATATTTCTTAAGATAGGCTAAAAAAAGCTTATTTACTAATGTTGTATACTGCTCCCATTTATCGAGACCAATTTTTTATTTTATTACTTCCTTCTTTTAATTCTTTTTTATTATCATTTTAATTATTAATTATCATTTATTTTTATTAGTATATTTTAAAAGGAGGTACCCTTTTAAAATTTTATGCCGCTTTTTCAAAATATTCACTATAAAATTTTAGCGGCGGTTTATATCTTAAAGATGAATGAAGCCTGTGATTGTTGTATTGATGCATGAAAGCGTCAATACCGTCATGCGCTTCTTTTATCGTTAAATATCCCGAAGGATAGATATTATCGTATTTTATAGTTTTCCAGAATCTTTCAATAAATATATTATCCAGTGCTCTGCCTTTAGAATCCATTGAAATAGATATATTATGATTCACTAAGATATTGATAAATTTTTGAGCCGTATATTGCGAACCCTGGTCTGAATTAAATATTTCAGGATTTCCGTATTTATGTATAGCATCATTTAATACATTCATAGTAAGTCTTTCATCCATAATGGGAGATAGGCTCCACGACAGAATACTTCTTGTATAAAGGTCTATTATAGCACATAGATAAACAAAGCCGCGATTTAATCGTATATACGTTATATCGGACGCCCATACCTGATTGGGTTTAGTTACTTTAAGTCTTTTCAGGAGATACGGATACTTTGCGTGATTGGCGTCGGCAATCGAAGTGTTTCTCTTCTTTACCGGATACAGCGCTTTAATACCCAGTATTTTCATATAACTTAATATTTACTTAGGATTAGTGTCTTTGCCTTCCTGAATTAAAGTATGATACATGCGGCGGTATCCGTAATACGGAAATTCCGTATATATTTCATCTAATCTGTTTAAAATAATTTGATCTAAGAATTTTTCAACATGTTCATAATAGATTGTAGTTCTATTTAATTGTAACAGCTGGCACTGCCTTGTAATAGACAACGGGAGCTCAGGTTCTACAAGGCTTAATTTGTCAATCAAGCCCAAGCTCCCTACTTTTTTTTGCAGCCAGTCTCGTTCCATTACAGTTCTGCCTAAAGTTTTTTCTAAGTTTTCTATTTTTTCTTCTTTTTCTTTTAGTTCGTCTTTGTATTTCTTAGAAGATACTGAGTCTTCGTAAATAGCTGAAGCATTCTCTAAAAACTGCTTCCTCCATACCTGAACGCTTTTAGGCAGTATTTTGTATTGAGTGGCTATTTCATTAGTCGTCTTGCCTGATTCCAATAGTTCTAAGA
>JAJYQS010000108.1 GCA_021794475.1 bacterium
CAAAACTTTTTCCTATGTCCGCAAAATCGGAAGCAATTTTTATAAGTTTTTCTCTTCTTGACCTATCCTTTTTTGCGACATCTTCATCTTTTGCTATCGTATCGGTATAAATTAAAACAGTTTCTCCGGGCTTCATGCGGAAATTTTTTTTAAATATGTTTTCTATTATAGTTTTTCTGTCCATTGTAATTTCCTATAATTTAAATTAACCTATTTTAATTATAAAATAAACAAAAAATCTTATAATAAATAATCTTATATGTATTATATAATAAAACTGCGCAAAGGTGTATAATTGATAAATAAAGACACAGTTTATCCCACCTTGATTACATAGGATTTAATTATTACACTAAATTTATTTTTTCCTTAAAACTAATAAAAATTCCGATTTCATGCCTTCGGGATTTTTATTATTTCTCATTCTAAATAATTGCCTTGTTTTGATTCTATCTTCATACACATTTTCAAAAACAAAACCGCGCTCTATAAAATATTCTTTTATTATTTTCCATATTTCAACCTCAATACCATCTACTTTTGGATTTCCGATAAATATACAAGCCTTAGAATTTTTCTTTAATAAATTCATAGAATTTTCAAAAGATTGCAAAACGTAACAAAAATATGAATCTAAAACCCTTGTTAAATCCTTTCTTGTAACACTTTCCTTTAACTTATTTAATGTTTCGGTTTCTATAATTTTATTTGGTTTCCTATAAGGTATCTCAAGAGATGATAGTTTTTTAATATCTTTATCATTATAGCCTAACCAGTATAAATCCATTTTTGAAGTTCTAATATATTCTTGTGCCTGCAAATAGGGGGGAGAAGAAACCAGCAAATCGAATTCTTTAATATCGTCATATTTATAATTTGCTGAATCGATACCGCCATGATATATAACATAATTATTTTTATCCTTAGAAAATTGAATAACATTATTTATATTAAGTAAGGTTTTTATAGACAAATCATGTAATTCGTTTATTAACCCTGCCTTCCAATCCCCTTTTAATAATTTATCGACTAATATTTGCTTTGATTTAGATTTGAATAACTTTGGCGTTTTATGCTCTGCATAAGAATAATATTTGCTTAATTTAACCAAAACCGACTCAATTATTTTAGTATAAATATCATTTTCATCTTTTTTAATATAGCCCCAATATTTGCTTAAAACATCAAAAAATTCTTTTGGATACCAGTATTCATAATTCGACCAATCTGGCATAAATTTATCGTTAGATTTTATTAAACTATCTAATTTTTTTCTTAATATCGATTCTTTAAGCTCATTTTTTGAATCAGGGATTTTAATTGGAATAATATGATTTAACAATAAATTTAAATCTAATAAATAAGAATTTCGATTATTCAAATATGCTTCTAATCCGACGGTTCCTGAACCGGCAAAAGGATCGATAACGATATCATTCTCTTTTGAGAAAGTTTTTATACAGTATTTGACTACTTGAGGAATAAATTTTGCCGGATAATAATATACCGAATGGGTTAAATACCCTGTATTATTAATTTCAGGAATTAAATCTCTGAAACAAATAGGTATTATTCCGTTATTTAAATGCAATTCATTTTTAATACAGGCATCCTGCTCAAAATCAAATAGATAATTTTTCATGACAAGCCTTTAAGAATAGTAAATCTCTAATATATAAATACTGCTCCGCTGGATTTTGAAATGGAATATAGTTTTCTTTCCATTCTTTCGATACACGAATGGCGTACTCGTTAATTGAATTGACTAATACACTATAGGATTGAAAGTTACTAAAAGATAAATTTAATTTTTTACAGTATTGGTTTAATAAATCCACATTGGAACCTTCTTTTGTAAATTTTATATCTAATTCGAGGCTTGAAACTGCGTAAGATATCCATAAATCATCCCAATTTTCTACGCTTTTTATAACATTATTTACTGATTTAATTATATTATTGTTTGAAGAATTTGACCATTTATATAGAGTATTGGATATTTCAGTAATTCCATAACTTAATTGAATTGATAAATTATTACTCAGCCTAATACCTTTTGTTATATCGGAAAAAAAACCTTTTTTTGAAGTAAATTTGGCAAGGTAATCTTTTAAAGATGAATAAACCTTTTCAACCGTCGAATTCTTTTGTTGCGAATCCCTTGCGTCCCATATAGCTAATAGATATAATATTGGGATTTTAGAGTCCTTATTATTCCTCAAAAATTCTTTCAATAATTCTACTAAAGAACTTTTAGCCGTTGTTCCTCCTGTATCATCTCGCGATCTTAATTGGATAATTATAGCTTTTGAATCAGAAGAATTTACACCCACAACATCGGCATCTAAGTTTGGGGATACATAGTTAAATAAATCTGCGATGACTTTTTTAGTCTCTTTAGGTTTGCCGGGGACAATGTCGCAGGCACAATAATTTTTCAAGATGTCTTTTAATATATTTTCCAATACTTTTCCTTGCCTTGCCCTAAATGAACTGTTAAAAAATTGATGAAAAGAAAACATAAATTTGTAGTACGAGGCTAAACCATAATGAGAGGATAAATAACCGGCCCTTTCAATGCCGCCGGCAAATGATTTAATTTCATCCAAATTTTCATTTAATTGGTTATAATTGTTTTCGAAAAGCATTTTTATTAGTGTTTCTGATAATCCTATCGGACTTTTTAGAATATTTTTAACAATCATTACATCTGGCGTTTCATCCATTAATTGTAAAAAATATCTTTCATCGGACATAATTACAACCCTTAATTTAGTTAATTTTTTTTTATTATATCATATATTAAATCGTCTCAAAAATAAGAATTTTTTACTTTAATTTTGCAATAGAAAATATTTAGATGTTTCTTTTATATGTAAATACTGGATTCCCGCTGAAGCGGGTTGGGACACCCGTTGGGTTAAAGTTTAAATTCCATTATAGTCATTCCCGCGAAAGCGGAAATCCAGTATTCATATAACTTTAAAGCCATTTTAGAGATTTATATCGGCAATTTTGGATATAATCATATTTCATGATTTGTAAATTTATGATATAATTAACGAAACAATCGAATGCTAATAAAATTTATCAATAAATATTTTACGGAGGTCAAAAATGCCTATCAGGGAATACAAATGCAAAGACTGCGGCAATTATATGGAAGTAATTCAGGGTATTAATGAAAAACCTTTGGGAACCTGTCCTGAATGCGGAGGAAAATTAGA
>JAJYQS010000021.1 GCA_021794475.1 bacterium
TGAAACGTTCCTTTTCTGCTTCTATCAATAAAAGAAAGGAATCTTTCATTAAAATCCTGCTCTAACATAATTTCTGCAGAAAATTTTAATTCCATATATTCATTTTTATACTGTTCTTGTTCTATAATTTGATATTTTTGAGCCGGTTCATTAAGCTTGCTTTGAATACCGTTTTTATTTTTTTGTTTTTCTTCTAAAATCTTATATAGATTGCCATTATTAATATCTCCTTTCTCCTGATTATAAACATTTTTATCCAATAATTGCGATAATTCATCTTTTTGCTTTCTTAAAAATTTAGATGTATCTTCAATTTTTGATTTATTTAATTCTACTTTAATAATGTCCTCTAATTTTAATCCTAAAAATTCTTCTACCCTCGAATTTAAATCTTTCTTAAGGCTTTCATACTTGCTTTCGATGTCATTTATTTTTTCTTTAATTATATTGAATTCATCTATTTTTTTATTTATTGATATTAAGCCATTAGTTTTAATTTTTATTTGTTCCTCAATTTTCTTTATTTCTTCGTTTATTTTTGATAAGTCCTCATATAATTTTTTCTGCTCATTCTGAATTAATTCTTTTTTTTCTGGTTTTTTAATTTTTTCAGGCTTTATGGTACAATGCGATTTTAGTTCTTCTTTTATTAAATTAAGTTTATTTCCTAAATTTTCTGAATATTCAGATTTTAGCTTATTTTCATATTGTATTATAATTTTATTTATCTCTCCCATATTGCTTCTAACATCGGCAATTTGATTATTAATATAACCTGTTTTATAATCTATAATATTTTGAAGATTTTTATAACCCATTTTTTCGGTATCATCAATATGTGAGAAAACAACATTATCTATTTCGTTCTGGAATTGCTTATCTAAACTGGTACATAATAAATCTAAATAACTTTGGGGTATACATTTTACTCTTTCTACTTCTTGCGGATTATATTCATCCATCAAGTTTTTGAAAGAGTTTAATTCATCCGCCCATTTAATTTCCCCATCATAATTATTTGCCAATTTATTTTTTTTAAACTTATCCTTATTTAGAAAAGAAAAGTATTCAAAATTTTTTGAATTGCCTAATAAGCCAATAATTTCCGCTAATGCACTTTTGCCCTTACCCTTATTGCCAATAATCGCGATAAGATTATAATTAAACTCAATATCGTTATCAAACCACAAATCTTTATTGGATGCACTATTCTCTTTCTTTTTTATCGAAATCTTCTTTAGATATTTAGTTTTATTTTGGTTGACCAAATTAATTTTAGGAGGTATTTCACCAATATAAACCCTATCTTCCGGCTCGCGCATAATTTGCTTTAAGCCCTCTAAATGTGGTATCCGCTTTAATCCAACAATTCGCTTTCATTGAATATTGTTTTATATCGTGATTATCGGAGCAAATTATTAATGGCTTATTTTGATTAATATTCGGGAAAACGTTATCTCTATAATCTTGTTGGTCTTCTAATCTTCCTATCTCAAATATATCAATATTTTCAAGAAGATCTTCTTTTTGCGCTTGTTTATGTGATAATGCATTAGTAATATTTTCAAGCGAGTTAGTTTTTGCCCCTGCATGAATTGATACAATGCCTTTTAAATCATTACGAATAATTCGTGCCATTTCTTTAAAATCGCAATAAATCCTATAATTATCCATTTCTGAATTATCCTTTAATAACTGAGCTTGCAATCTCGTCCATATTATCTCCAAATTGGAATCTTCCGGAAAAATACCTATGAAATGGACAGACTCGCTTCCTCCCAAATCAGAACGTAATTCTATGCCCGGTAAAATCGTTAAATCATCGCCGGCTAATTCTCTTAATTGCCCAATCCTTTTAATATCAATCTTATGGTGATCCGTGATAGCTACAACTGAAATATTATTTTCTTTTAGTGTTTTTATAATATCTTTATTGGCAGTTGATTTATCACCGTAATCATAAGAAGATGGCGTATGAAAGTGCAAATCCCATTTTCTCCATTCCGAACCTCTTTGATAATCAATCGGCATAAAAATAATCCTCTATTTTTTATTTATGACGCCTACCATCCTGTCTTTGTCTTTAGGGTTGCTTTCGGCGATAAGCAACGTTAGCGCCGTAAGCGCACTTGGGCTTAACCTTTGCATATTTAAAATACCCGCTTTTTGTAAAAACCACGCGAAAGTAAATGCGCCGTTTCGTTTGTTGCCGTCAATAAAGAGATGATTTTTTACAAAAAAATATAATAAATTTGTCGCCTGCTCTTCGACTGTCGGATAAAGGTATTCTCCTCTACTTTCTTTTTCAACTGTTTCCAAAATGGAAACAGTTGATTCTTTTTATTGTAAATCGAACCGTATTTTAGAAATCTGTTTTTTTAGCCGTTCTTTATTTCCTTGTTAAATCCTCTCCAGAAACATTATTTTTATTTACCTTCCCAACTCCCTCTATTAAATTCAATTCCGCTTCCAATTGCTCGATAGTGGGCAGGCTACTCTTGATATCGGTTGTTAATTCTTCGGATATTCTGTATTCAGCTACGCCTAACGGCTTATTCATATCTTTCAGCGCATATTCTACCATTATGCGATTTTTCGTTTTGCAAAGCAAAATTCCAATACTTGGATTATCCATTGAATCCTTTATAGTATCATCTACGGCGGAAAGGTAAAAATTCATCTTGCCCGCATATTCGGGTTTAATTTTACCCATTTTAATTCCACAACGACATAACAATGTAATTTCAGGTGGTAAAAGAGCATATCTAAATAAAAATCTTCCTCTGCCAATTCTAAATGATAGTTGCTTCCGACAAACGCAAAGCCGACACCTAACTCAAGCAAACAATCTTTTAATTTATCCAGCGGTCCTCTATGTAAATCTAATTCTACGGCTTTTTCGCGTAAAGTAAGAAAATCGAAATTATAAGGGTCTTTTAGGATTGCATGCGCCAACTCGGATTGAGGGGACGGCAAGGTATGGGTAAAATTAGACTGAGCTTTGCCTTTTCGCTTATGGAGCGAGGTTTCTATCTGCGCCTCGAGGATATTCCTGCTCCAGCCGTTTTTGATACAGGCAAGAGCATACCACTCTCTAAGGGCAGCATTCTTTAATCTAGCGATTATTAAAACATTATGCCCCCACGGTAATTGTCCAACAAGTTGTTGGACAATTTTTTTATCGGGATAAACTTCGGCAAAAGCACGCATATAAAATA
>JAJYQS010000038.1 GCA_021794475.1 bacterium
ATTCAGGCTGTAAATAAAGCAGGCGCAGCTTTCAAAGCAAATAAAAATCAGATAAATCAAATATCTATATCTATTCTGGTGCAGAATAATTTGTTAGATAAAGCAAAATATCAGCTTATTGCCGATGAAGCTTTAGAAAAGTTAGACCGTGAAAATTATATAAGATATTATAATCTGCTTAAAGGAAATGCGACTTCAAAACTTTTATACGACGAAATGCTTACTAAGTATAAAATGCTCAAGGCAAAAGTAAATGCGGATAAAGCAAATATAAATCAGATTGTATCAAGTATATCTGAATCTGAATCCGCTGAAAAGTCAAAAACGTTTATGTCTAAAACCGCCATGGCTTCTTATAAAATTGCCGAGATTAACTTAAAAAGAACTGTAGTTTATGCCCCCTGCAGCGGTTATATTGCCAAAAAAAACGTCAATGTAGGAAGTTACGTAATGCCGGGTATTCCTTATTTAAATGTCGTAAATCTTCATAAAATATGGGTGGTCGCAAATTTTAAAGAATCCGATATCAATAATATAAAAATAGGAGCGCCGGTTATTATAAAGGTAGATGCCTATCCGAATCAAACTTTTCATGGGGTTGTTTCAAGTTTTCAATCCGGAACAGGCTCGGTTTTCAGTCTTTTACCTCCGGAAAATGCAACAGGCAATTACATTAAAGTTGTTCAGAGGGTTCCCGTAAAAATAGACCTGACTAAAGTATTTTACCCTTCTACCCCTTTATATCCGGGGTTATCGGTCGAACCGTATGTTTTGATAAAATGAATATAAAAAATGAATATAAAAAATAAGTGGCTCATAGTATTAGCCGTCATTCCAAGCACAACACTCTACAGTATGGATATGAGCGTTGTTAACGTGGCTCTTCCTTACATTCAAGGAGCAATGGACGCGTCTATCGAACAGATAACATGGGTAGTAACCGGATATATGCTTTCAGGCGTAATATTAATGCCGCTTGTCAGTTTTTTGAGTTCACGTTTCGGCAGAAAAAATTATTATATCGCATCCGTCATGTTATTTACTATCAGTTCTGCATTATGCGGATTATCTTGGGATTTAAGTTCCATAATAATATTCCGGTTGCTGCAGGGCGTCGGAGGAGGCGCTCTGATTCCTTTATCCCAAACTTATCTTGCTGAAAATTTTTCAAAAAAAGAACAAGGTAAAGCAATGGCTATATTCAGTTTAGCCATTGTGCTGGGTCCTGCAATAGGACCTTATCTCGGAGGTTGGATAGTCACCAATTATTCATGGGCATGGGTTTTTTTCGTAAATATTCCTATAGGTTTATTAAATATAATACTTATATATCTTATAATAGAAGACCCTCCGTTTATGAAAAGAGTAAAAGACAAGGTTGACTGGCTCGGAATAATTTTTTTGACTGTCGGGCTTGGAGCGCTTCAGATTGTATTGACCGACGGACAATATAAAAACTGGTTCGCATCGGGATACATAGTTAATATGACGATAATCTCAGTAGCAGCTTCTATACTTTTTGTAATTACGGAACTTATCATAGATAAACCTGCCGTAAACATAAAAGTTTTAAAGAATATAAATTTATCGGCGAATTCTTTTCTTTCTATGGTATTCAGCCTCGGCATATTCGGAAGCTTATTTCTTTTGCCGATGTTCCTGCAAAAAGTAATGGGCTATTCGGCATATGACGCAGGAATAGCAATAATGTCAAGGGGCCTTGCTATGGTTATAAGCATGCCGCTCGCCGGCAGATTGTTTAATAAATTAGGTCCTAAAATTATGGTGCTTACAGGATTTATTTTATCTATTATATCATCCGTTCAAATTGGTTCGATGAGTTTAAATATGGGGTTCTGGAATATTTTCTGGCCGCAGTTCACACAAGGCATCGGCTTCGGTTTGATTATAGTGCCTCTCATAGCTTCTTCTTTGATAACATTAGAAAATAAATACAAAATAGACGGAGCTGGTTTGTTTAATCTCATAAGACAAGTAGCCGGCTCAATAGGTATAGCAATTTTAGCAACTATGATTGATAATAACACCCAAATGGCTCATTCCGTTTTAGCGCAAAATGTCGGAAACAACACCCAGACTATGATGTCGTTGAGAAGAGCTGCTGCAATAACGCACTCGCATATATTTTATCCGCCTACTCAAAAAGTCTTAGCCCTTATTAACGGATTAATAACAAAACAATCTACCATGATAGCTTTTAATCTTGCATTTATTTTTATGGCGGTATGTTTTGCCGTATCGATACCTGTTATATTTTTACTGAAAGGCTCTAAAGACTCTAAAGATGAAGACGGCTCTGCTTCCATATCTGTCGAATAATATAAATAATATTTAGAATAATAAAAAATTATATTATTTAATGTATAATGCATATAATACATATAGTACATATATAACTATAAAAACATAAAATGAACAAAATCAATTTCTTGAAAAAGATAGATGCTTGGCAATTAGGTATAGTTGTAGTAGGCATAAGTTTGTTTGCAGTCATTCTTTCACTTTTCCTTTTATTTGCGCATTATACACATACAAGTCTGTGGGAAGCGCGCGGAGAAGTAAGCGCGTCTTTAACGTCTTCACTTGCGGTATTAGCTGCGGTCATTGCAATTTTTATCGGTTTAAGAGTCCAATCCAGCGAGCACAAAGCTTCAGAAACTGTAAAAACAGACCTAATTGCAATTAACGGTTTGCTTAATAATCTTATATCTATTTTTACAATTATCAGAGCCAACTATATAAATGAAATAAAAATTATTAAAAATTTAAATCTGACACCGCTTCAGAATACATTAAATGAATTTCTTATTTCCCCTACTTATTTTGGTTTAACCTACTATTTTTATAAACATCAGGAAGAAACCAATTATTTTTTCAGGGTCTTTGCGCTGGATCTGACTTATATAAATTTTTTCATAAGCATGGAAGGAGAAGGAAGAGACATCAGTAAAATTAACATCGCCGAACATGCTACGGTAGAAGTCAGAAAAGCCTTAGGAAGATTAAAAGAGCGGGATATTGAAGATATTGCGTCGCATATGTCTTCATCTTTAATAAAATTAATAGAAAAAAACAATGAAGTTATGGATAAAAATCCGCTTATAAAAATATTTCAGCAGCTTAATGATGAAAAAATGAACGAAGACAGTTTTGCGGTAGATATCCCGAAAGCCGAAGAACTTATAGCCAACATCGGCAATCTTGCGCTTAAAAACGACCTTAACGAAATCTTACAAAAAGCAAAAAACAATGATAATGAAGCAAAACTCCTTCTGAGCGTCTTAATTGAAAAATTTTCTATCCATTAATAATTTAATAATATAAATTGAATAATATATTTAATAAGATATAATATATTAATAATAATATAAATTGAATAATATATTTAATAAGATAATAGATAAATATCATAATCTATTAGTATAATTATTTAATAGACAATATTTAATAATATTTTATAATAATTGACCAATCTAATATATAAATCAATAAGATAATAATATGATGATTTAATAATGTAATGAATGAGTCAATCTATTCTATTATAAGAATCCTCTATCCTGACTATATCGTCCTCTTTTAAATATTCTCCAACCTGCGCCTCAATAAGGATTAACGGGATGAGTCCCGGATTTTCCAACCTGTGCAGCGAACCTATCGGAATATAGGTTGATTCATTAGATTTAAGCAATATTTTTTTATCATCAACCGTAACAAGCGCCGTGCCGCTGGTTACTATCCAGTGTTCCGACCTGTGGTAATGTTTCTGCAGGGATAATTTTGCTTTAGGTTTAACGAATATTTTTTTAATTTTATATGCGGCAGAATCCAGCAGAACGGTGTATGAACCCCATGGTCTATGAACGGTTAAATGCTGAAAATGCAGTTCTGAATTCATTTCTTTTAATTTCTCAACCACTTTTTTTACATTTTGCGATGAGCCTCTTTTAGAAATAAGCAGCGCATCGTCGGTATCCACTATTATTAGGTCTTCAATATCTACGGCAGCTATTGTCCTTCCTGAAGACAAAATCAGATTTTTTTTGGAATTTACATTAATAAAAGAATCCGGCAAATCCGCAAAATTTAGCAAAGCATTTTCGTCGGAATCTTTTTCTGATTCGTTATATAAAGAATCAAAGCTTCCCATATCCGACCATTTAATATCTGACGGTATTACCTTAGTAGTTAAGGTTTTTTCTAATAAAGCGTAATCAATAGAGGTCTCCTCGATATTGAGCATATCTTCAAGTTTAATTCTGACGGAAAACGCATCGTTTTTTGCATTATTATAAGCATTTTCGGCTGATTCGTACAAAGAAGGACAATATGCTTTAAGTTCACTGAGCAAAACCTCAGGATTGAATAAAAACATACCGCTATTCCAAAAATAGTTCGGTTTTGATAAATAAACAGCGGCTGTATCTTTATCGGGTTTTTCTTTAAAAGACTTTACGCTATAAGACTGCATTTCTGTTTCACATAAACTTTTTTTATTGAAATATGCAAAATCAGCTTCTATATATCCGTAACCTGTTTCGGCATGAAGAGGTTTTATGCCGAATAATATCAAACTATCATCTTTAGCTAAATCTTTTGCCGCTTTTACTATATTTCTGTAATGAATATCATTGATAATCACATGGTCGGAGGGCGTTATAAATACAAATCCTTCCGGATTTTTACGATTTTTTGCATCAAAGCACGCAAGAGCGATTGCCGCAGCGGTATTTCTAGGGGCAGGTTCAATAATAAATCTGAAATTTTTGATTCCTATTTCTTCCAGCTGGTCAAGGGCTAAAAAATACTGTTCATGGTTCGTAACTATCGTAAAATCATCGCATAATTCTTTATTTCTGAGGATTGTTTGCTGAAATAAAGATAGCTTGTCTTTAAATTTATAAAACTGCTTCGGAAATAATTCCCTTGAAATAGGCCACAATCTTGTTCCGCTTCCGCCGCATAAAATAACGTTAGTCATTTTAATTATCTGCCTCCTATAAAACAAACGATAATTATAATTAATCTTGAAATAATTTAATAAGTTATAAGTTATCTACCGACAGAATAATAATCAAAACCGTATTCTTTCATCTTAGCTTTATCGTAGATATTTCTTCCGTCGAATACGGCGGGCGTTTTTAGAAGCGATTTTATTCTGTTAAAATCAGGCATTCTGAAATCGTTCCATTCTGTGGCTATTATAAGTCCGTCGGAATCTTTTAAGGCATTGTACATATCGTCAAAATAGTCTATCTGCGGAAATACTTTTTTTGTATTTTCCATGGCAATAGGGTCAAAAACTTTGACGGATGCTCCGTACGACAGAAGTTTAGATATTATGATAAGGGCGGGCGCTTCTCTTATATCGTCTGTCTTCGGTTTAAACGCAAGACCCCATAGCGTAAATGTTTTGTTCTTAATATCCGATTTAAAATGTTTTAAAAGCATATTGACGATTATTTCTTTTTGAATATTGTTAACCTCGTCCACGGCTTTTAATATTTTAAAATCGTATCTGTGCTGTTTAGCGCTTTGATAAAGAGCCTTTACGTCTTTCGGAAAACAGCTGCCGCCGTAGCCTATTCCCGGAAAAAGAAAAGATTTGCCTATTCTTTTGTCTGAGCCTATTCCTATTCTTATGCTGTCTATGTCCGCTCCCGTTATATTGCAGAGATTGGCAAGCTCGTTCATATAGGATATTCTTAAAGCAAGCATGGCGTTTGAGGCGTATTTTGTTAATTCCGAAGACAGTCTGTCCATAAAATAAATCGGAGCGCCTGTTCTTATGAAAGGTTCGTATATTTCGGAAATAAGCTCTTTTGCTTTGGTGTTTTCTTTATGATTATTTAAACCGGCTATAATCCTGTCCGGTCTCTGAAAATCCTCGATAGCTGCCCCTTCTTTTAAAAACTCCGGGTTAGACACGACATCGAAAGGAATTTCTGTTAATTCTTTTATTCTTTTTTCTACGGAACTGCACGTGCCTACAGGAACTGTGCTTTTAACTATAATTACTTTATATGAATCCATGGACAGAGCTATACTTTCTGCTACCTTAAAGATGTTTGACAGGTCTGCTTCTCCGTTGTCTCTCGGCGGAGTGCCGACTGCTATAAATATGACTTCCGAGTTTTTAACGGCTTTTGATAAATCGGAATCGAACAGCAGCCTTTTAAGTTTAGCGTTTTTGTCGCAGAGCTCTTTAAGCCCTGGCTCATATATGGGGATAATACCTTTATTTAATGAATTTATCTTATTCTCATCGTTATCTACACAATAAACGGTATTGCCGGAATCAGAAAGACAGACGCCGGTTACAAGACCTACGTAGCCGGTACCTATTATTGAAATGCGCATATCGCCTCGTTCTTTTAAATAAAAATTTACTTAGAATACAAACAAAGTCAAATTAATCGTTTTAGTCATTTAAAGATTCACTAAAAATACAGAATTAAAAATTTTTTTCATATTAACTTATAATTATATATTTATGTGTTATATTAATATATGTAAGACGTAATTTCAATTATTATTTTTTATTTAAAGAATAGACATATTAAAAGTTGCTTTGTTATAAACATTTTAAAAGTTATTAACATTAAGAAATATTTTTAAAAAATATTTTTCTTGACAAACTTATTAAAATATTTTATACTCATTGATATTGATTATTGATTAATATTAATTATCTTATTATAAGGAGACTATTTATGGAATTAGAAAAAGCTTTTATCGGAAATGAAGTACCGTCGTTTGGAACAATTAATACTTTTAATCCTAAAACAGGCGGCTTTGGAACATTCAGCCTTGAAGACGCAAAAAAAGACAAAAAATGGACGATTTTAGTGTTTTATCCGGCTGACTATACCTTTGTTTGCCCTACCGAACTAGCCGATTTCGCTACAAAACAAGATGAGCTTGAAAAGTTAGGCGCCCAAATTGTATCTATAAGCACGGATACCCACTTTGTGCATATGGCATGGCAGAGAGACGAAAAATTGTTAGAGAACGTTAAATTCTTAATGGGCGCAGACCCTACCGGCAAGGTTTCTAAAATTTTCGGCGTTTACGATGAAAATTCAGGTCTTGCTTTTAGAGGAACATTTATTATAAACCCTGAGGGAAAGTTGGTCGCATCGGAAGTTAACTTTTTTAATGTCGGCAGAAATTCCGATGAATTATTAAGAAAGGTTAAAGCAAACATTTATGTTGCCGAACATCCGAATGAAGTTTGCCCTGCAAAATGGAATCAGGGGGATAAAACATTGAAACCCGGAGAAGGTCTAGTCGGCAAAGTTTATGAAGCTCTTAATTAATAGCTGATAACCGGCAAATAATAAACGGCACTAATTAATAAATATGCAGCGTCGATAAATAAATTAATTACAGGATAGTAAATAAATAACAGGATAGTAAATAAAAATTTATACTAAATGAATATATAATTCAAATTTTAAAGGCATTCGAGAAACTAACGTCAATATTGACAACAAGATGCAAATAAGACATAAGTATTCGAATGCCTTTAATTTTATCATTAAAAATCAAAGAAAAAACAAATCTACTGCAAGAGCCTAAGCGCTTATAAACCAAAGCTAACATCAATTTGCAATTATTTTAAACAAATATTTTAAATTTAAACAGCTATTTTAAAAACTTTTTACTTACATAATTACTTGAACAACTATTTTAAATAACTTTCTACATAACTTTCTACATAACTGCGGCTATGCGCCGATTTGAACCATGCGATACGCTTCCAGATTAACACTGAGAAGTTATATCGACAATTCTCTGGTATGCTTCCTCAACCTTTCCTAAATCTCTCCTGAAACGGTCTTTGTCAACTTTTTCCATTGTCTGTTTATCCCAAAGTCTCATAGTATCAGGCGTAATTTCATCTGCAAGCATAACCTCGTTTTTGTATAATCCAAATTCTAACTTAAAATCAACTACTATAATATTGTTATCATCAAAAAATTTACTTAAAATTTCATTTATTTCTAAAGCTATCTTTTCAGCTTTTGACGCATCTGCCGGATCGCATAAATCAAAAGCTTTTAAATAAGATTTATTTATCATAGGGTCTCCGAGTTCATCGCTTTTAAAACACATTTCAATAACAGGAGATAAAAATTTTACACCTTCTTCAACCCCCATCTTTTTTGCAAGACTTCCTGCAGCGATATTTCTTACAATAAATTCTATCGGCAGCATCTTTAAATGATATGTAAGCATCTCTCTTTCTGATATCTTTTCGATGAAATGATTATTTATTCCTTTATTTTTCAAAAATTTAAAAAGCGATGCGGATATAGCATTATTGTATTCACCTTTTTTTATAATAGTTCCTTTTTTTTGCCCGTTAAATGCCGTTGCATCATCTTTAAAATATGTCAGCAGCAAATCTTTTTTATCTTCCTCTCCGCTGAATTCATATAATATTTTAGCTTTTCCTTCATAAATTTTTTTTAAATTGCCGCGATTGATGCTTTCAGCCATAAATTTGTCCGTCAATTTTAATTTTGACGCCTCCTTAAAGTGGTTAAAATATTAGTTATTATATTATAGTTACAAAATTTAATCAATCAAAATTTCGGAATTCGTTAATAACGTTAATAACTTTTAAAATGTCTACATTCTTTGAATAAAAATAATTTTTCTTTTCTCTTTCGTCTATTTATTAACTAAAATTAATAATACCAATGCAATAGTATGAAATAGTATCGAATTATATATAATACTATAAGGGATAGTTTAAGATGGCAAAACAGCGTGTTGTATAGCAACAGGCGATAAAATTGGATAGCATAGTATGGTATAGTTTAAGATAGCAAATTGAAGGTCGGCATCATCTAAATTTTGAAATTTATAATGTCAAATAAAAATGTTATAATACTAAAGATTGAGGACAATAAAAATATTGCGCTATAAATATTAATCAACGCAGATTTTGTAAAATTGCATTTTTTATTTTCAGACCGCATAGGCAAGCGGTTAATTATAAAACAATCAATTTAAATAAAAAAAATAAATATAATAATATGTAATAACAATGAAAAACAACAAGGTTTTAACATATGCTTTAATTATTTCTATTCTAATACACACGCTGGCTATTTTATATATTCTGAATTTATCTCAGGTAAAGAAAAAGAAAAAACATCTTTATACTAAGCCTATAATAGTTCAGCCTTATAATTTTATAAAAAATTATTTAAAAAATGCTCCAAAACCTAAGTTGGCATCTACCATAGTCCATAACGCCTTAAAAAACACAAGATTAAACGCTCCCGCATCCTCGGGAATGCCGGTGCCGGCGGAACATTATGCCTATCATCCAAAACATATATCAACAGCCAATTTAGCTCATCATCTTAATAAATCTTATAAACAGCGCAGACATATAAGCCATAGACACATTTCAAGCGCACCTATTTTTTCCAATAATAAACCTGCAGCAAAACGGAATAATAGGCTGAGCATGAATAAAATTTATCCGATGAATAAGGATTTCTTTAATTCAACAACTCCGCAAAGCATTAATAATAATCAGAACAGTTCATACAATAATCCTGCAAGCGGCATAAAATCAGCGACCGTTAATTTAAATACAACGACTATAAAATATGCTTCTTATTTATTGCATGTCAAAGAAAAAATAGAAAATGTATGGGAATATCCGACTAGAGCGGAAAGGCAAGGTATTCAGGGGGTTTTGATAATAGAATTCAGTATAAATCAAAACGGAACTATTTATAATGTAAAAGTCTTAAGGTCTTCTGGTCAGAAAATGTTAGATAAAGCAGCGGTCAACGCAATTTTAAATGCGGCGCGATATAATACTTTTCCGCATTACTGGACTATTAAAAGACTTAATATAATCGGAACATTTATCTACAGATTAAATAATTTTTATTTATACTGATTAGCGAAATATCGGCCTGACAGAAATATAAACATTCTTGATGATTTTTAATAAATTAACGGCACTATACGGCATGCTGGCAGACTTAATATAAAATTAATGTCATTACCGTATCCTTGCCTTACCGCAGCACTGGAAATATTAGCATCATATTTATTAATCAGATAGCTATTCGTGAATTAAAAACATCGTGTATGGACAAGCCGAATCCTTTAAGGATTGGCGTTTTTACTTTATCTCCGGGATAATATGTAGAACTGAATTTCAATTTATCATCATTCAACCTATACACTATAATATCTTTTTTCTCAGTATTAATTTCCCAATACTCAAAAATACCTAATTCTTCGTATATTTTCTTCTTGGCTGAAAATAAATTTTTGTCAGACATATACGATAATTCTACAATGATATCCGGTATACACTCTATAACCACTCGTTCCTGTTTCACAAAAGATTCATAAATATCGCCGATATTGCACGCGGTTGTTTTATCAGAACTAAAATAAACACCAAGCGGCTTTATTAAATTTTTAATATCTGAATTAGAATTATTTAATAACAATGCAAAATTGTCAAAGTTCTGATTGGTTGAAAAATATAATCCTGTGTTCTCATTTTTATTTTTTCGACTAATAAAATATTCATCGAATTTTTTAAATAATCTTTCAGATATTTTAGTTTCTTCATCATTTAAGTTGTGTTTTTCGTGAGAAGAACCGTTTATTATTTCATTATTCATTTTAAATATGCATTCCTGATAAATTTATATTAATTACATTCACAGTATTTTTAATTTTGCCGTGTATGTTAATGGATGCTAATCCATTGTTTTATACATTGTTTTTATGTATGAACGTAAATGTCGTCTTGTTTTATACATTGCTTTATTTTTATTGTAAGTAATCTTTATTTTATTTAAATTATTTAAATTTTTTCCTCTAATCTATTTTTATTATGTAAGGTTTTATTTTGAATTTGCTTGATATCAATTTCTCTACGCTTAACGCATCATTTTCATTGGAAAATTTACCCACCCTGACCTGCTGGTACACTGCTTTTCCGTTTTTACCCGATATATTTATAGGAAGTATATAAGCGAAAAACCCCATCGCATTAAGTTTATCCGCTAAATTTTTTGCAATTTTGTAATTTGATAGAGCCGCAACCTGAATAGTATAATAAACATTAGACGAAAAAGGCGAAACGGATTTAGGCGCAATAGAAGTTTTTGGCTTAATCTTAATATACTTATAAACATAAACAGGTTTTTTTACATAAATTATCTTTGTCTTAATAACAGGTTTGGCAGATTTAGATTTTTTAGGAGACGCTATACTCTGCTTTGTCTCTTTTATAATATTTTTTTTACTTTTGCTATTTGTTTTTGCCAGAGGTTGAAAATTTAATGAATTAGATGAAACCGGCTGTTTTTTACCATTAGATGATAACAAGTTAGATTTATTTTTAGAATTTAATGAATTTTTAATTGCCGATTCATTTATAACCCCTTCTTTTGAAGAAGAATTAGTCAGCTTCTTCCCAGCATAAACACCAATCGCAAATACTATAAACATTAAAACTAAAATTACAAATAAGACTGAAATTTTTCCTTTCTTCATTTTTAATTTACCCTAAAACCGTTCTTTTCAAAAACTAAAGACAACAATTCATCTAATCCAGAAACGCTAAGGCTGACATCCCTGACAAAATCAGGACAGTTAAATATTTCAATGCCTGAAACGCTATATTTTTTTGAACACATCCCCCGCCATGCGCAAACTGCACAAAGAACTACGTTCTCATCCATATTATTTAGCTCCTCAATATCTTAAAGTATTATATAAACTATTATATCAACGGTATATTTTTAAATTCTTTTTTAAATTCTTTTAATTAATACACCCCAAACAGTATAATCATATTGTGCATAGTAAATATGCTCTGCTATATATAGTTTGTATATGCTCAATAAGTTTTTATTTTTTTAACTTTTTTTAATTTATACACCTTTATTGTATCATAAAAAAATATAATAAATGACAAAAAAATTAAAATTTGATTTATTCAAGTTATTTATTTAACTTATTTATTTAAATAAACATTTATGTTAGAATATATACAGGGTTTTAATATTTAATATTGATAATATAAATATAATATAAATTAAGAGGTTTTTTTGTCTACCGAGCTTATAATAAACAAAGATGATTACGAAACAAGGGTTGCTCTTTTAGAAAACGGACAGCTTGTAGATTTTTATTTAGAAAGGAAATCTAATTCTGCCAGACATGGAAATATTTACAAAGGCAAGGTTATGCAAATATTGCCCGGAATTCAAGCAGCTTTTATAGATATCGGGTATGATAAATCGGCTTTCTTGTATGCCGGAGATTTTTTTGATATCGATATAACAGATTATGATTTTTTTGACGGGGATGAAGAAAATAACGATACTGATGTGAGTTTTACGCCAAAGAAAAAGAAAAAAAGAAAAAAAGAAAAAAATATGCCAAGCATTGATGAACTTTTGAGAAAAAATCAGGAAATACTTGTGCAGGTTGCTAAAGAACCTGTTAAAACTAAAGGACCAAGGGTTACGAGCCATATTTCTCTCCCCGGAAGATATCTTGTATATCTGCCGACTTCGCCTCATGTAGGTATTTCCAGGAAGATAAAAAATGAATCTGAAAGAAAAAGATTAAAATCTATTGCTATGCAATATAAACCTGAAGAAGCCGGTCTGATTATAAGAACAGCCGCTGAAAATACAAGCGAACTTGATATAGAACGCGACATAAAATTTCTTGTAAATTTATGGAATAATATATATAAGGACAAAATAGATTCAAAGGCGCCTGCGCTGATTCACGAAGATTTAAGCATTTCTCTCAGAGCAATAAGAGATTTGCTCAATAATAGCGTAGATAATGTTATAGTTGACAATAAAGAAGAATATGATAAGATTATAAACTTTTTGGATATTCAATCGCCTGAATTTAAAAATAGGGTGGAATTATACGATAAACCCCAGATGATATTAGAATATTATGATGTAGAAGACGAAATTTATAAAGCTCTCGATAAAAAAATATGGTTAAAATCCGGCGGCTACATCGTCATTGAAAGCACAGAAGCCTTAACGTCTATTGATGTTAATACAGGCAAATATGTAGGAAAAAGAAATTTTGAAGACACAATATTAAAAACTAATCTGGAAGCGGCGAAAGAAATTGCCTACCAGCTCAGACTCAGAAATATCGGCGGCATTATAATTATTGACTTTATAGATATGCAAAAAATTGAAAATAGGGAAAAAGTTTACCACACATTAGAGGAAGCTCTAAAAAACGACAGAGTTAGAACTACTATCAACAAAATATCGGAGCTGGGGCTTTTAGAAATGACAAGAAAGAGGCTAAGAAACAGCCTTTCAAGTATGCTTATGGAAAATTGCCCGCTATGTGAAGGAAACGGTTTGATTAAATCATCTCAAACAATTTGTTTCGAAATATTCAGGAAAATTTTGAAAACATCTAAAAAAACAAGATCTAAAAAAATAACTGTAATTGTTCATCCGCAAGTTATGAACAAAATATATGAAGAAGAAGCTAATATTGAAAAATTAGAAAAAAAAATAAACAAAAAAATAATATTTAAAATGCAGGACAGTTTTCATCCTGAATCGTATGAGATAGAATAACATTAATATTCCGCATTCACGACAGTTATATTAATATTTTTTAACTTACATTAGAACCAAGTCAGAAAAAATATCCTACGCTTCTTCTTAAAAGGAAGTATGTTAAAGCATTTCACCGGCTTGCATTAGCTTTTATTTTTTTTGTTTACATTTTTCTTTTTATCAGCGCTAAAAAATTTAAAAACTATTTCTCCTTTTTTAATCATGCCGAGTTCTTGTCTGGCTAATTCGGAAATATATTGCTTATTATGCTTTAAATCATATATTTGCCGTCTAATTTTAGCATTGTCTTTTTTTAAATATATTAAATTATCGGCAAGTTTAGATTTTGCCGCCTTTAATTTATAAACTTTGATTATACCTTCAATGCTAAAAACAACAATCAATGAAATTAAAATAGCGAACACTGCCGGTATAAAAAATTTAAGCTTTTTTTCCTTTTGAGATTTCATGTTTAAAATATTTCCTAACTTTAAGAGGGGCGCAGAAGTCTCCGCACATACTGCATCCTGCCGTGTTATCATCGTTTTTTTCTTCATATACGCTTCGTGCATATTCCGGGTCTATAGAATAATAGAATTGTTTTTCCCAATCAACATCACGC
>JAJYQS010000041.1:0-1891 GCA_021794475.1 bacterium
GGTGAAGATACAAAGCTGCTGATAGGTAACAATAATATAATCAGAGAATACGCCACATTCAATCCGGGTACCGTAACCGGCAATCATATTACCGTTGTCGGTGATTTTAATCTTTTTATGATGTCAACGCATGTTGCGCATGACTGCATTATCGGGAATCATGCAATATTGGCTAATCACGCGACTCTTGCAGGTCACGTAGAGATTCAAGATTTTGCCATACTTGGGGGTTTATGCGCTATACATCAATTTACGAAAATAGGCGAATCTGCTTTGATCTCAGGCGGAACTATGGTAGTACAGGATATCCCTCCATATCTGATAACATCCGGCGATAGAGCCAAAATTTACGGTATAAATAAAATAGGGCTTGAAAGAAGAGGTTTTTCAAAAGAAGAAGTAGAAAATGTTAAAAAAGCATACAAAATAGTATATAGGTCTAAATTGACGATTAAAAATGCTATTGCTCAAATTCAAAACGAAATTGATATCAGCCCTATTATAGAAAAATTTATAGAGTTCATTTTGAATTCTAAGCGCGGCATAACAAGATAAGACGGCAAATAATCAATTAATTAATATGTTTGCTATATGTATGCCATGTCTCTTTCTGTTTTAATTTCTGTATTCGTTTTTATCCATAAAACGTACCGTATATCTAGGATAATATAAAAATTCAAATTCAGCGCAATATTTTTTGCGCGCAGTTGGCACACGTACTTAATGTATAAAAAATTGACAAGAAGAACATTAATATATAATTAATAATTTTATATAATATCCATTTAGAAATAATTTTATGACGGAACAAAAAAAAATAGGTTTAATTGCAGGTTACGGAGAATTTCCGCTTTTGTATATTAAAGAGCTTAAGTCGCAAAATTTTTATGTTTGTGTATGCGCAATTGCGGAAGAAGCGGGAGAGAGTTTAAGGGATTACGCTGATTCTATCACATATATAAGCGTTGGAGAACTCGGAAAACTCATAAAATTTTTTAAATCTGAAAATGTTAATGAAATTATTATGGCAGGCAAGGTTAAAAAAACGTTAATGTTTAAAAAAATAAAGCCTGACCTTAAAGCTATTACCCTTTTTTTATCCCTTAAAGATAAAAAAGACGATACTATTTTAAATGCTATATGTAAATATTTAGAGAAAGAAGGTTTAATCATAGTACCGCAAACTAAATATTTACATTCGATATTTCCCGAACAGGGAAAGTTGTCGGCGCGCAAACCGTCTTCTAAGGAATTGGCGGATATTAATTTCGGATATAATGCGGCTAAATTAATAGCAGGGGCTGATATAGGGCAGACTGCGGTTATTAAAGATTCATCGGTAATGGCGTTAGAAGCTATTGAAGGAACGGATGAAACAATTTTAAGAGGCGGTAAATTGGCTTGCGGAGGTGCTGTCGTCGTTAAAGTAAACAAACCGGAGCAAGATTTAAGATTTGACATACCTGCGGTGGGGTCGGGCACATTAGATGCAATGAATGATTCGGGCTGCGTATGTTTAGCCTTTGAAAAAAATACTATAATAATTAATAAACTGGAATTTATTAAGAAAGCCAATGATTACGGTATTGCGGTTTATGTTATGTAGTTTAGCGCAAATATAGTTTTTTGATATGATTAATTAATGCAACGCTCTGCTATAAAACAATATATATATGCTGTGCCGTTCAAATTTGCTGCATTCTAAACCATGCCCGTGGTTATATCGCGTTATGCACAACATTTTAAATAAAAAATATAATATGTTAATATATATTAAACAAATTTTGAATATAGAAAAGTGCTAAGTGAGAAAAATATTAATAGTATCGGGGGAGCTTTCAGGAGATTGGCTTGCGTCGGGTTTAATGAAAGAATTTAAGAAACTTAGACC
>JAJYQS010000041.1:1991-51725 GCA_021794475.1 bacterium
TAATATATATTAAACAAATTTTGAATATAGAAAAGTGCTAAGTGAGAAAAATATTAATAGTATCGGGGGAGCTTTCAGGAGATTGGCTTGCGTCGGGTTTAATGAAAGAATTTAAGAAACTTAGACCGGATGCCGATTTTTATGCGATGGGCGGTGAAAACTTAAAATCGGAAGGCGCAGAAATTATAGCAGATATAAATGAACTTGCAGTAATGGGTTTTACAGAAGTAATTCTGAAAATATCGGTTATAAAAAAAATATTAAAACGTATTTTAGTATGGATAAAATTAAACAAACCTGATTTAATAATTTTAGTCGATTTCCCTACTTTTAATTTTAAAATTGCCAAATATGCCTACCAGTTGGGTATTCCTGTTGTATATTATGTTCCTCCTAAACTATGGGCATCAAGATATAAAAGAATATATTTTATAAAAAAATATATAAGATTTGTGATAGTCATATTTCCTTTTGAAGTAAAAATATATAAAGACGAAGGCGTAAAGGCGTATTATAGCGGAAACCCCATTAAATACAGATTAGATGAATTACAAAAAACTATAAATATAAATAAGATAGATATAAATACGAATTCTAAAAATAAAAATTTTAAAAACAAATATCCTATAATCTCTTTTTTACCCGGTTCAAGGAAATCAGAATTAAAATATCATACTCCAAGGATTATAAAATCAGCCGAGCTTATACTTTTTAACTACCCTAGCGCCTTATTTATATTCCCTTTCAGGAAAGGAATAGATTCGTCTATTTTAGAAAAAGCGTTATATAAATCAAAATTACCGGAAGAAAGCTATTCTATATCAAATTATTTTGAAGATTCTCTTCTGCAGAGCGACATAATAATCGTCGCATCCGGGACTGCTTCATTGGAAGCCGCAATGTTTAAAAAACCTGTTATAATAGTCTATTATTTAAATTATTTAACATATTTAATCGCAAAACTTATTGTTAAAGTAAAAGACATAGGACTGATAAATATAATAGCCGGAACAAGGATAGTGCCGGAATTAGTCGAATCTCAATTTACTGCCGAAAACGTGTATAAAGAAACAGCAAAATATCTAAAAAATGATGAATATAGAAAAATGGTAATTTCAAAAATAGAAGAAACTATTTCAGTTTTGGATTCTATAAAAAATCCTTTTAAAGAAACCGCAGAAATTATAAATAAAAATATTTTCAGAATATAAAATAAAATAGTATATAACAAGACACGATGAAAATAAATAATTAATTAAAATAAAAGTTATGTTTAAAAAGAAAACAAATATTAAGAAAGATAAGAAAGACGGAAGGCAGTCATATACAATACTGAAGAAACTTCTGCCTTATATGCGGCCGTATAAAAATCGCCTGCTCATGGCTTTAATAAGCATGAGTTTAGTTTCTTTGCTGACGGGAATACTTGCATATATTGTTAAACCGCTTATTAACGACATATTTGTTTCTAAAAATTTTTCCGAACTTATACTGATACCGCTGTTAGTCATAGCTATATTTATTGCTAAAGGAATTTTTTATTATATGGAAGCGTATTATACCGGATACGTCGGGCAAAATATAATAAAAAATATCAGGAATGACGTTTATAAATCTATTGTTAATCTTCCGATATCGAAACTTAATAAAATCCCCACCGGCGTTTTTATAGCAAGAATAACTTACGATATCAATCTTATTCAGCATACTGTTTCAAATGCTCTAAGCGCCATAGCAAAAGATATACTTACAATTATAATTCTTCTGGCAGTTATTTTTTACATGGACTTTGAACTTGCCATTGCAGTATTTGTGCTTTTCCCGATAGCTATAATACCGGTATCCCTTCTTGGAAAAAAAACTAGAAAAACCAGTATCGATACGCAAAACGAAATGGGCAATATTACGAAATTTCTTGATGAGACTATTTCAAATTTAAGAATAGTTAAAGCGTACAATATGCAGGAATTTGAAATAGGCAGGTTTAAAAAACTTTCCGACAGGCTATACAGATTTCTTATCAGAATGACCAAAATTAAGGGTATTACAGTTCCGTTCGTGGAATTAGTCGGGGGAATCGCCGTGTCGTCTATAATATTTCTCGGCGGTCTGCAGGTTATAAAATACGGATATTCCCCCGGCAGTTTTTTTTCATTTTTAACCGCTATTTTACTTTTATATGAGCCTGTGAAAAGCCTGTCGAGGCTTAATAATAATCTGCAGGAAGGCATTGCCGCGTCGTCAAGGGTATTTGAAATAATGGAAGATAATTTTGAAGATATATATAAAGGCGAGAGTTTGCCTAAAAACATAGAAAACCTGCAAATCAGAAATTTATATTTCAGCTATAACAAAGAAAACGGTTTTGACCTCAAAAATATTAATCTGAATGCGGAAAAAGGAAAAATGGCTGCAATAGTAGGGCGCTCAGGGGCAGGCAAAAGCACTCTGTCCATGCTGCTGCCCGGGTTCTATCAGCCGGATGCGGGAGAAATATTAATTAACGGTAAAAATATAACGTCATACAGTTTGAAAGAATTAAGAGATAATATTTCTTATGTATCGCAGCAGGTGTCCCTGTTTAATGAATCCGTCAAGTTTAACATAGCATACGGCACTTCTGCTTCTATAAATAGTTCGGATGATACCGAAAAAAAGCATGCAAATATAAATAAATTTAAAACTGTTAATACAACCGATGATAATCGCAATAATAGCGAGCGCAGCGATAATGTAAAAGAAGATAAAATTAAAATTAACGACGGTTTAATAATTGACGCTGCCAGGCTTGCATATGCGCATGATTTTATAGTTAATCTTCCTGAAGGATATAATACTTTAGTTGACGAATCGGGTCTGAGATTGTCGGGAGGGGAAAAGCAGAGGATTTTAATGGCAAGAGCTTTTTTGAAAAATGCTCCCATACTGATTTTAGATGAAGCGACTGCTTCATTGGACAACGAATCTGAAAAACATATTCAAGATGCCCTGTTTAATCTCTGCAGGGATAAAATTGCGATTGTCATAGCGCACAGACTTTCAACCGTCAAAAAAGCGGATATCATATATGTTATAGAAAACGGAGAAATTGTTGAACAGGGTAATCATGAAGAATTAATCGGAATAGACGGTATTTATAAAAATGTTCTAATTAAGCAGATGCAATAAAAATAGTCAATAAATCCGTTATACAGATATGATGTATTGTATGGTAATACAGACATGGTGTAAGGCGGCGGTGGATATATAGAGATAATATATATAAATATAAGGTCTATCGGCGGTTTGGAAAAGCCAGTCCTTAACGTCGGTAATGGAGTGTAAACTTATTTAGATGAAAAAATTATATTTTTTTATTTACAATCTTATTTTATATATAAGCCTGCCTTTTTTCTTAGTTATTATGCTTGTTTTTTATTTAATTAAAAATAAGCATGCTTCCGGTTTTTTCTACAAATTAGCGCCCTATTTAAGTTTTACCAAAAATCATAAAAATAATATCGGAAAAAATAAATATATATGGATTCATGCGGTTTCAGTAGGCGAAGTTAATGCAGCGTTTTATTTTATTAATTTGTTATTGCACCGTATTAATAACAAAAAAATATATCTTTCGGTAGTAACAAGAACAGGATATGCTCATGCGGTGAAAAAATTCAGCGGAATGCCGGTCTCTGTGATTTATTTTCCGTATGATTTCTTATTTTCAGTTAAAAGTATTATTAAGCTGCTCAATCCGATATGTTTTATATCTATGGAGACTGAGATATGGCCTAATCTGTTTAATAAATTAAACGAAACTAATACGCCTATTTTTATTTTAAATGCGCGTTTATCGGATAGGTCATTTAAAAATTATTATAAATTTAGATTTTTCTTCGCGTATATATTTAAATGCGTTGATTTGGTGGCATGCATATCGCAGGATTATTACAATAAATTTATTAAATTAGGCGTAGAAGAATATAAATTGCATATAACAGGCAATATGAAATTTGATATTGCGCAAAAAGAAGAAATAGAAAAACTTAAAAAAGAGGGCATAAAGTATAAGAGTGCGATAATAGAGGCTATAGATGAAATTACCGGCATTAAACAAAATAACGGCGGAATTGCAGACGGAAAGCAGCGCGATGGCGGTCATGACAGTTCTGATAATTATGATAGCGGCAATATTAAGTTGCTCAACACTGATGCTGCCGATACTGCTGATACCGCTTCTGCTAAGATAATGAAAAATAAATCGGATAGCGAAAGTTATATTACAAAGATAATTGTTGCAGGCAGTACGCATGAAAAAGAAGAACAAATAATATTGGATTTATTTTTAAGATTAACTGAAGCTATTGAAAGCAAAGATAATCATAAGATAAAATTTTATCTTATGATAGCACCCAGGCATCCGGAAAGATTTCGGTATGTATATGAGTTAATTAAAAAATATAAATTTAATTACATTAAAGTATCCGATTTAATTATTAATGGCAGCAAATATATAAAAAACGCCGGCAGCCGGAATAAATCGGAAGAACCTGCGAAAGAATACATTGCCGATATTGCCGATCTCAATTTTTCTAAAGAGGATACAAGTTATAAAAATAGTTCTGTTATTCTTATAGATAAAATGGGAATACTGAATACACTATACAGTATTGCAGATATTGCATTTGTAGGCGGCAGCATGATTCCTGCGGTTGGCGGACACAATATGCTTGAGCCTTTGTCGTTTGGAGTTCCTGTTGTTTTTGGAAATTTTGTTGAAAATTTTCAACAAATTACCAACGAACTCGTATCTTCCGGTGCAGGTATCGCGGCTGCTAATCCGGAAGAACTTTTTACCGCTGTGTATTCTTTTATTAACAATGAAAAAAAATCGTCTGAAGCATCTGCAAAGGCATTGGAAATCATAGAAAGAAATCAAGGTTCATCGCTTAATAATTTAAATTTATTAATGAATTTTTGCAATATAATTTAAATCATAAAAAGTTTTATGCCGTTTCAATGTTTTTTGCAATTAATATATTAAACTGAATTGAAATATTAATTTTTAATTGTAAAATAAAATAAATAAAGTTTTTATTTTATGGAAGTGAAGAAGGCGCTATATAATGTATAAGATGCCCGAAATCCAAAATTTTGATAGTTTTATAGCTATTTATTCATGAGATTAAGAAAATCTGCATTTGATTTTGTATTTTTTATTTTTTCTATCAAAAATTCCATAGCTTCAGGGGTGTCCATCGAAGATAAAACCTTTCTTAAAACCCATATTTTTTTTAATTGGTCTTTGTCTATAAGAAGTTCTTCTTTTCTTGTCCCTGATTTATTAACATCTATTGCCGGAAATATCCTTTTTTCGGCAAGTTTTCTGTCTAAATTTGCTTCAAGATTTCCGGTGCCCTTAAATTCTTCAAATATGACTTCATCCGCTCTTGAGCCTGTATCTATTAAAGCAGTTGCGATAATTGTTAAACTGCCTCCTTCTTCGATATTTCTCGCTGCTCCGAAGAATCTTTTTGGTTTATGCAGCGCGTTTGAGTCAACACCGCCGGAAAGAACCTTGCCTGAAGACGGTATTGTAACATTATAAGCCCTTGCAAGTCTTGTTATTGAATCTAATAAAATAACCACGTCTTTACCTGCCTCGACAAGTCTTTTTGCCTTTTCGATAACTATTTCCGCTATTTGAATATGTCTTTGCGGCGGCTCGTCAAAAGTTGAACTTATAACTTCTCCGCTGATAGACCTCTGCATATCCGTAACTTCCTCAGGTCTTTCGTCAATTAAAAGGACCATTAAAAATATTTCTTTATGATTAGCATTAATGGCATGGGCGATGTCTTTCAGAAGCATAGTTTTTCCGGTTCTCGGAGGAGCTACTATAAGCGCTCTCTGTCCTTTGCCTATCGGAATAAGCAAGTCCATCATCCTTGTTGAAATATTTTTAGGGTCAAATTCTAATTTGATTTTTTCTTGCGGATAAAGAGGCGTTAGATTGTCAAATAAAATCTTTTCTTTTGCAACTTCAGGGTCTTCAAAATTTACGCTTTCAACTTTTAATAAAGCATAAAATCTTTCATTGTCTTTAGGCGGTCTTATTATTCCGCTTACGGTGTCCCCGGTTCTAAGCCCAAATCTCCGGATTTGCGAAGGGGATACGTATATATCGTCAGGTCCGTGTAAATAATTGGATTCTAAAGACCTCAAAAACCCATATTGGTCAGGCAATATTTCGAGCACACCTTCGCCGGTAATTAGCCCATTTTTTTCAGTTGTTTGATTTTTTTCGGTTTCAGCCTGTAATAACGCATAAATCAAATCCTGCTTGCGCATTCCTGAGGCACCTTCTATATTATATTCCTTAGCGATCGGCATCAGTTCCGATATTTTCTTTGTAGTTAATTCTTTTACATTCATAATTTCCTTTTTCCTTAACCTTAAATAATTAATTAAATTAAATTATATTCCATTTTGAATTCCTTCTTGCCTCGAATCTCCTTGATTCCGCTAAATCTATTGTAATTCTTTCAGTGCCGCCGTCATCTGGATACTGCGCAATGCCGGCATTCATAGATATAATGCTATTATTTTGCTTTATAAAATAATCCTGAGCTTCTAAAAATATAGCGCTAATAATTTTTTTTGCATCTGTTTTGTTTAAATTTGGGAAACATATAATAATTTTGTTTCCGTATCTTGCCGCAACATCGTAAGTCCTGATATGTTTTTGTATCAAGCTGCCTACAAAGCCGATGACGGTATCTCCGGCTTTGTGTCCTGATACAGAATTAAATTCATTTAATTTATTGATAGACATTAAGGCAATTGACATAATGCCGTGCTCGCTGTTAGCTTTTAGCGTTTCTTCGAATAATCTTTGATGAAAATATTTAAAATTATAAAGACCGGATATGTTATCAAATTTTGAACACTCTAAAATTTCTTCGTCGAATTTTTTTATTTTAATTATGTATGAAAGTATTGAAAAAATAATATCAAAAGTGTTTTTTTTATCCGCATCCGTGCAATCTGCGCTATTCTTAAAGCCCTGTACGGAATATATAACAGCGATTGTAGAAACATTGTTTTTGTCGTATTCAGACGCGAATTGGTAAGCATATAATTCTTTTATGTTTTTATGTTCAAAATCTATTGTTTTTATGTAATTTGATTCTGAGGAATCATTATTAAGATTTACATAAAAAGATTTATTTTTATTAAACATACCAATTAGATGTTCGGCATCATTTGCGTTTGCATCCGATTGTATTTTTACGGCATACTCATGCGCAATGCCCCTTGAACTTATTAATTTAATTTCTTTATTATTTTTTATACTTAAAAACATGATTGCCGCAGCGCCGAAAACAAAATCAAAATTAATATTTACAAAATGCAGAATTTCTTCTAACGTTTTATCTTGACCTGCCACTTCCGTAAGTTCTTTAATGAATTTGAAACCTGAGTATTCGCAGTTTTTTATATTGTTGTTATTGTTCATGTATATTAATAACCTCCTATTTATGCAAATTATATTTAGTTAAAATCATACACAGCCGTCATTAGCTGTGTTCTTTATTTTTTAATAATTTAACGATATTTAATTTGAATAGCAATTCTATTCCGCAAACAATAAACAATAACCGTGCAGATTCAGAAATCAGATTAAAATAAATAATTTATTTATATATTTTATATATAACAGGATTTTATGGGTGATATATCAATTATTAGTATTGTTATTATTAATATTATTAAGAAAGTTTATTAATAAACATATTTGAGGGTTCAAAAATTTTAAACCGTAACTATTATTAATTATAAAATGGGATTTAGAAATTTTATAAGATTGATTAAATTGAAATTTATTTCTATTAATAAAATCTTCATACGTAAATCTTAAAATAGCCCTTTTTAATCTTTTGGAATAATCACATATAACAAGGATAATTTTATCCATTTCTGAATAAAACCCAGATTCAAATATTACGGCTCCTTCAATTACGACCATTTTTGAATCGCAATGCAGTTCTAAAATGTCTTTAGTTTTTTTTCTTAATGCAGGGTGAATAATATCTTCCAATTTCTTTTTTTTAATTTTATCAGAAAAAATAATTTGCGCAAGAGCTTTTCTGTTAATATCGCTATCTTTATTTAAAATGTTTTTGCCAAAAAAATCAACTGTTTTTTTATATTCGTCAGTATTTTTTTTTAATAGCGTTCTTGATAACTCGTCAAGATTAATCGTAAGAAACCCCGCATCCTTTAGAAAAGACAAAACCGTAGTTTTGCCTGAACCTATAGAACCTGTTAAGCCTATTTTTAACAATTTTTAAAATTCCCGATTATAAACTTATATATTATAATTTTCCGATAAACGAAACAAACCTTGACGCTGTTTTATTTTCTCTATAACTGAAATAATTTTCATTTTCGTAAGTGCAAAGATTCATATCGTGTATATTTTCTTTGCGAAATCCTGAAGCGCAAAGAACATATTTTATCAATCCTTTTAAATCAAATAAATATTCCGCCGAACTACCGCTATGACCAGCTTTTATTCCGCCGCTGCATACTATGCGGTTATCGTTTACGGCATCCGCATATTTTGCCGTAAAGTAATTTTTATAATTTATATCCTTATTTATAAATTTTTCGTATAAATCTTCTTTGACGGTATAACAATGTTTGCAAATCCCCGGACCTATAACGACGGCGACGTTTGCAATATTCGCATTATAGTGATGTTTTAGCATATCGGCAGAGTTAATTAAGATATCATTGTATAAGCCGCGCCATCCGCAATGGACGGCTCCTATAATCCCCGAACTTTGAGCATAAAACAGCAAGGGTATGCAATCCGCCGTTTTTATACATAAGAGATAATGTCTCAGAGATGTAAAAATACCGTCTGCGTCAATTATTTTTTCAGAAAATTGAGCGGCATCGCATCCATTGACTGAAATTACGGTATTGCCGTGGACCTGGTTTAATTCTGCAATATTAAAATCATTCTCATAATTTTTATCATCTGTACGGAAATTTAATTTTATTTGCTTTATCAGGTCAGATCTTGCCTCTAAGTTCTTTGTCTGGAAATCGATGTTTTTATCCCCGAAGCCAAGCACAATGCTGTTATTCCATGCGCCGACGGGGCAATTAATATAATCTTTTTCATTTAAACATATCATATTATGTAATAGGCAGCAGCGTTTAATTATCAGCCGCCGCGCAGTATTCAGTATCTTGCAATCCCCATAGCATATCCTGAGGCGCTCCGGCAGTAAAAGTCATAAGCCTGCCTGTCTCGGGATGGATAAAAGATATTTTATACGCATGCAGCATTTGCCTGTTTACAAAACTAAACCGTTTGAATTCATTTTTATTTTTAAATTCAATTTTTTTGTAAATTTTATCTCCCAATATCGGGTGTCCGGTTTCCAGCATAGAAACCCTTATTTGATGAGTTCTGCCTGTAAGAGGGGTTATTTCTAAAAGGCTTATAACGCCGTCTACTGTTTTTATTGTTCTGAATGATGTCAGCGAATGTTTGCCGTTAGTTTGCGATAGTTTCATTTTAATTTTATTTTTAGGATCCCTTTCAATGCAGCCTTCTATCTTTCCGGCAGGTTCCTTAAAAATGCCATATACGAACGCTATATAAGTTTTTTTAATAATCCTGTTTTTAAATTGCGCCGCAAGCGCATTATGCGATTTATCATTTTTTGCTATCAGCATAATTCCCGATGTATCTTTATCTAATCTGTGAACTATACCGGGTCTTTCAACGCCGCCGATGCCGGAAAGGTCGGATATTTTACCGACTAATGCGTTGACCAGCGTTTTTTCGTGTTCCCCTCTGGAAGGATGTACGCTAATACCCGCAGGTTTATTTATAACTGCAAGCATATTATCTTCGTAAATAATATCTATCGGAAAATCGAAAGGTTTTAATGTATCTTCCCTTATTTCAGGCTCCTCAACGGAAACCAGCGCGCCTGTTCTGATGAGGAGCGAGGGCTTTCTTATTATTAAATTATTTACAGATACGTTGCCTGCTTCAATTAATTTTTTAATGAACGACCTTGTAAAATTATTTAAATTATTTGTAAGCGCTATATCTAACCTGATTTTTTCATCAGAAGAATAAAATGATTTCAGTGCCATGTCGATATTTTATATTTTACTCGTTAAAACCGGAACTCCCTTTCTTGAGAAATGGGGGGGAGTATGTCAATCCCATAAAACACGTCCGGTCATTTCAGCCGGTATATTTATATCTAAAAGACTCAGTATGGTCGGTGCAATGTCGGACAGTCTCCCCGGCTTCAGAGGAGGTATTTCATTTTTATAATTTGATACTATACAAAACGGAACGGGATTTAAAGTATGATTGGTCATAGGAGCGCCGTTATCGTCAATCATAGTTTCAGCATTTCCGTGGTCTGCCGTTACTATGCAGACGCCGTCATTTTCTAAAATCACTGGTATAACTTCACTGAGTGCGGAATTAACGGTCTCTACGGCTTTTACCGCGGCATCGTAATTTCCGGTATGTCCAACCATATCGCAATTTGCGAAATTGCAGACAGATAAAGAATATTTATTGAGTTTTAATTTTTCAATAAGAGCGTCTTTAATTTTAAAAGCGCTCATTTCAGGTATTAAATCATATGTCCTGTATTCTCTCGGTGAAGGTATAAGCAGTCTGTCCTCATTTTTAAACGGTTCTTCGCGTCCGCAATTAAAAAAATAGGTTACATGGGCATATTTTTCCGTTTCAGCTATTCTGAACTGTTTTAATCCGCTGTCTGAAATTACCTCACCCAATATATTTTTATAATTCTGCGGTTCCACGATATATTTGTTCTTAAAAGAATCATCGTATTTTGCCATAGTTATAAAATTTTTAACCGGCTTAAATGAATTTCTGTCAAAAAAATTAAATGTTTCTAAAGAAAGAGCTTCCGTTATTTCTTTTGCTCTGTCCGCTCTATAGTTTATAAAAAGTACTCCGTCTTCAGGATGAATTCTGCCGTCTCTGTGAGTGTCATCCTGTTTTATTATAGACGGTGTTATAAATTCATCTGTAATATCATGAGAGTAGTTATCATTTATTGCTTCAAAAACATCGTTGTATATTTTCCCTTCCGCTTTTGTGAGCATATTAAAAGCGATTTGCACCCTATCCCATCTTGTATCCCTGTCCATTGCATAAAAACGGCCTATAGCACTTGCGATTGATATTTTATCTTTCCTGTTTTCAATGCTGTCCGTAAGTTTTTTTAAAAACGTACCGGAACTTTTTGGCGGAGAATCTCTGCCGTCTAAAAAACAGTGAATATAAATTTCTTTCGCATTATTTTCATAGAAAAAATTGAGCAGATATATTAAATGACTCAATTCTGCATGAACTCCGCTTTCTGAAATCAAGCCCATTAAATGAACTCTTCCGTTTCCCTGTTTTATCGAATTTACAAAATTCAATAAAACAGGATTGTTTTTTAGCGTATCATTTTCTATTGCATCGTTAATTTTAGTTAAGTCCTGCATTAATATCCTTCCTGCACCGATGTTAGAGTGTCCGACTTCAGAGTTGCCCATAGTGCCGCTCGGGAGACCGACGTCCTTTCCATGTGCTTTTAAAGAAGTAAAGGGATATTCTTTAAAGATGCCGTTAATAAAATCTGCTTTTGCATTTTTTACTGCATTGCCCTTAATTTTATTCGACAGACCAAATCCGTCTAAAATTATTAATGCTGCGCTCTTATATTTTTTCATTTTTAGCCTCGCAATTATGTGATATACGCTATGTCAAATTAAAAATATTTTGCGGTTCTTCTTTTGCAAAAGATTCATATAATGAATTTGACCTGATGTTCATTGTATTCCATGAAAGACAGGAAGGACATAAGCTTGTATAATTTAACGAACTGTAATTACACTTAGAACATACGAAAGGTAATTTTACAGGGTACTTACTTTTTAATGCTTTTCTGAATGAAGACGCGGCTTCGTTTGTTTTCCCTCTTTTTAAATAGCATTCTCCGAGAAGCAGATATAATGAATTATCTTTAAATATAGAAGAAGGGATAGTTTTAAGATTAGATATGGCTTCGTCAACCATCTCAATGCGCACGTAAAATTTTGCAAGGAATAGCCTGTACTCCCATTTTTCAGGATTATTATATATAAGTTCCTGATAAAATTTTATTATATTTTGAGGACTGTTCGCCTTAATTGCGGCATCTTCCATTTTTATAATTACTGCAAAACTATTTGTTTTCAAGAAAGCTTTTTCCCATAATTTAAATGCGTCATTTGTTTTATCTTTTTTTATTAAAATATCTCCCAGCGATATATATGCGCCGGCAAAGTATTTATCCTGAGAAATGACCTGATTAAATCTTTTTGCCGATCTTTCTAGATCATTTTCATTTTCCAACAGATACTTGCCGTATTCATATTTTAGTCCTATCATGTCCTTTTCTTCTTTTTTATTTATATTTTTGTCCTTGGATTGGCTTAAAAAAAGTTTTGACATTTTATAGGCATTTTTCCATTCTGAATTTTTTATATACAGGTCTTTAAGCTGAAGTATGGCATAAAGATTGTCCGGCGCAATTTCAACGGCTTTATTGAAAAAAGATGCTGCTTTTTCATAATTTTTATTAAGTTTATGCAAATTTCCCGCTTCATTAAGCGCCTTAACATTATTTGCATCTATTTCCAGCGTTTTGTTAATAAATGTTTCGGCAGATTTAAAATCTCCTTTATGTTTGTATATTTTAAATAATAAAATATATGCTTTAACGCTATTTTCATATTTAGAAAGATATTTTTTTAAAATATCGATTGCCCTGTCGTACTGGGCTTTAATATATAAATCTTCGGCTTTGTCTATTGAGTTGTCGATTTCCGTAATAATAAACTGTTTTTTGTTTTTTACCCAGTTTTTCAGATAAACGGTAATATTTTTTATTAGGGTTATAATAAGAAATAACAAAATGCCGATTAAAAAAGCGGCAAAAATGTAAAAAATTAAATAATAATCTACTACATTATGATTTCCGGGGAGATAGTGAAGCGGAATTTTTATCGGATTTAAAACATAAAGATATTCAAAAAATGCAACGAGTATTAAAATTAATATAAAAAGGACTATTAAATACATATGAATTTTATTATAAGTTATATTCTTATTTCATTATTTGTCTTCGATAGCAAGTTCTTTAGCATCCGGCCATAAATTTTCAAGATTGTAAAAAGACCTGTACGGTTCTACAAAAATATGTATCATCATATCGCCGTAATCCATTGCAACCCATCTTGAAGTGTCGGTCCCGTCAACCGCTATAGGTTTTCTTTTTACGGATGTTAAAACATTATCGGCTATAGCAGCGACCTGTCTGTCGGAGATTCCCGTTGCAATAATTATAAAATCTGCAAGCTGAGATACTTTTCTGATATCAAGAACGATAATATTTTTTGCCTTTTTGTCGGATAGATAATTTATGACTGCCCTTATTTCTTTATTGGTTCTTTTAAATTTTTTTCTCAGTACTTTTTTGCCGTTTGCGGCACTGTCGTCTATATTGGCTGTTGTTGTTGAATTCACGTATTTTATTGTAGTTTAGTTTAAATGGTTTATTTAATGTAAATTTAAATACATCACATATATATACTATTGTTTATTATATATTCAATTGTATCATTTGGCAACAAAAAACGATTGGATAATTTTTTTTTAAAGTTATTTCTTATTTTTGTCGAAGATATATCTAATCTGGTAACCTCTAACAAAAATATAGATATATTTTCGGGATATATTATTAGTCTATTGCGGCTAATATCTACGGTCATTTTATTGCATACCGGTTCTGGAATATATGTTGAGATTAAGGCTAAATTTTCAGATATTGTTTTTATATCCATGCCCCTATTAATAATGATAAAATTAGTCATCTCAAAAAGCTGACGGCTGTTTTTCCAATTTCTGATTTCAGTAAAGGCTTCAAATCCTATAATAAAAAAAAGTTCGTCGCCGCTATACATTTCTTTTAATTCTTTTATAGTATTGTAAGAAAATGAGACCCCGCCCCTTTTGATTTCAATATCCGACGCTTCAAATTTAGCATTGGAGGCTATAGCCGTTCTTACCATTTCAAATCTGCTGCCGGAATTTATTGCGGTTTCCTGTTTGTTAGAAGTAATATTCGTCGGTATAAATATTACTTTATCAAGAGAAGCTTTTTCAATAAGTTCTTCGCATGTTCTTAAATGTCCGTAATGCACCGGATTGAACGACCCGCCGAATATACCTATTTTCATATTCTTGTCTGATAATTTCCAAAAACAACAAATTTTGTTGTGGTGAGTTCTTTTGCTCCCATTGGTCCGTATGCATGTATTTTTGATGTCGATATGCCTATTTCCGCCCCGAGTCCAAGTTCAAAACCGTCGTTAAATCTTGTGGATGCATTTATCAAAACGCAGGAAGAGTTGACTTTTTTAATAAAATCCATTGCATTAGTATAATTTTCCGTTATTATTGCTTCCGTATGGTTTGACCCGTATTTTTTTATATGTTCTATGGCAGAGTCAATATTGTTTACTGATTTTATTGATAAAATAAGGTCTAAATATTCCTCGTTCCAATCATTAGCGGAAGCGGCGGTTACAAATTTAAACTGATTTTTAAATATATGCAGAAGCTCATTATCCAGCCTTGTTTCCACATTCCTGCCGCTTAATTCTTTCAGCAGAACAGGCATAAATTTATCCGCTATTTTTTCATGGACAAGAAGAGTTTCTAATGCATTACACACGGAAGGCCTTTGAACTTTTGCGTTAATAACAATGTCAACGGCTTTTTGAATATTGCAGGCTTCATCTATGTATATATGGCAAACGCCTTTGTCATGTTTTACTACGGGAATTTTTGAATTTTCGGTTACGAATGAAATTAAACCTTCGCCGCCTCTAGGTATCACAAGGTCAATATATTTTTTTTGCGATATGAGTTCTAATACGGCAGAGCGGTCGGTATAAGGAACCATAGATATAATATTTTCAGATAATCCGTTTTTTTTCAAAGCTTCTTTTATAATATAAATCAGAGCAAGATTTGAATTAATGGCTTCCGAACCGCCTCTGAGTACGGCGGCGTTTCCTGACAGCAGGCAGAGTATAGAAGCATCAAGCGTTACATTGGGTCTTGATTCGTAAATTATTCCTATAACCCCCAGCGGAATACGCATTTTACCTACCATGAGACCATTGGGTCTTATGGAAATATTTTCTATTTCACCTACGGGGTCTTTTATTTTCTTAACGTCCTCTATAGATGCCATCATCGAATTTATAGTTTTTTCGCTGATAGTCAATCTGTCTACGAGAGATTCTTTGAGCGAGTTTTTTCTGGCGTGCCGTATATCTTTTGAATTTTCCGATATTAAAAATTCCTTGTTTTCTAAGAGTAATTTTCCAATATCGTTTAGCAGGCTAAGTTTTGTTAAACTGCTTGCGTTTGCGATAAAACTGCTTGCTTCGTATGTTTGTTTTGCAATAATTTCTATACTGAGATTTTGTTCTTCCATAATATTTATTCCCGATTTTATATTAATTTACTTTAAAGCAGCACCATATTATTTTTATGCACGGCTATTCCTATCCCGTTTGTATGTATGCTGTTCAGCATCACTTGAATTTCGCTTGACTTTAAGCCTTTAATTTTTTTTATTTCTTCGGCATCAAAATTAGAAATTCCGGCGGCGACAATTTTATTCTGTTCGTTTGCGATGTATATACCGTTATGTTTTTTAAAATTTCCTTTAACATCTATTATGCCGCTTGCAAGCAGACTTTTATTGTTAATTGTAATAGCTTCTATAGCGCCTTGATCGCAAACCAGCAAACCGTTTTTTTCCATACCGAATATAAGCCAGTGTTTTTTTTTGCTGATTTCTTCGCAAGAAGACAAAATAAACGTCCCTGTGATTTTGCCGTCCGATAGAGATTTGAGGACTTTTTTATCTTTTCCGGAGGCGATTATAGTATCTATTCCTGCCTCTGACGCAATATAAGCCGACTCAAGTTTTGATTTCATACCGCCTGTTCCATGAATGCTTTTAGAAGTATCTTTGAAATCGTCTATAAAATTTTTGATATTATCTATTATTTTTATCTGATTCGCAGAATTGTCTAAATATGGATTTTTATCATATACCCCGTTAACATTTGATAATATTATTAAAAGGTCTGCGCAGGCAAGATTTGCCGTAAGCGCAGAGAGATAATCATTATCTGAAAATTTAATTTCCTCAGTTGATATCGTGTCGTTTTCGTTAATAATCGGAACGACATTATTTTTTAACAGTTCATAAATAGTATTTCTTGCGTTGGTAAATCTTTTTCTTGATGATATGTCGTCTTTGGTTAAAAGAATTTGAGCGGTTTTTATATTATATTTTTTAAAATGGGATGAATAAGTTTTCATAAGAAGAGACTGCCCGCAAGAAGCCAGAGCCTGTTTTTGGGGAATAGTCAAAAATTTCGCGGATGTTTCGATATTCAGAACATTTCTTCCTGCAGCAATTGCGCCTGATGAGACTAAAATAACCTCTTTTTTTTTAAATCTCAGAGCGTCGACAAATTCAGTAATTTTTCTAAATGATGCAGACGACAGTTTTCCGTCGTCGTCTATTAAAACCTGAGTGCCTATTTTGACTACTATTCTTTTTTTTAAATTAAAGAAATCATTATTTTGATTAATAATTTCAGTCATTATTTTAAATTTTTTATTTAAAGCTTAATTTGATTATTTAATAATCGACTAATAATTTTAATTTTTCTTTTAACTCATCAATTCCTGAACCTTCGGCGGCAGATATAAATAATAATTCAATGTCTAAAGATTTAAGATGTTCGGATACTTTATTTTTAATGCCGGCATATTCCTTTTTATTTTTTATTGTATCAATTTTGTTTACAACGACAATCTGTTTTTTTGTCAGTATATCGCTATTAAATTTATTTATTTCGCTGATTACTGTATTAAATTTGTTTATAATTTCGTCAGGTTTGCCAATTTCTATTAAGTGCAGTAAAATTTTGGCTCTTTCAATATGTTTTAAGAAAATCAAACCGAGACCGTAACCATTCGAAGCTCCTTCCATAATACCCGGTATATCGACTATAACAAAAGATTTACCGGTCTCTTCATCCACAGATACGCCAAGATTTGGAGATTTCGTAGTAAAAGGATATGATGATATTTCAGGATGACTCTGAGAGAGTTTAGAAATCAGAGTAGATTTGCCTGCGTTAGGAAGACCGATTATCCCGATATCTCCTATGCTTTTTAGAACCAGATATATTTTTTTTGTTTCTCCCGGCATCCCAGGCTGCGAAAAACGCGGTCTTCTATTTGTAGAAGATTTAAAAAACGCATTGCCTTTACCGCCGCGCCCGCCTTTGCATATAATAAATTGTTCGTGGTCTTTAGTAAGGTCTGCTATAATTTCTTTTGTTTCGAAATCGATTATCGAAGTTCCTACCGGAACTTTTATATTAAGAGCGCGTCCATTTCTTCCTTTTTTGTTTGCGCCTTGTCCATTTTTCCCATTTTCTGCAGGATATTTAGGTTTGTATCTGAAGTCAAGGAGGCTCAGAACATTATGATCTGCAGTAATGATTGCATCGCCGCCGTCCCCTCCTTCGCCGCCGTCCGGACCTCCTTTCGGGATAAACCGTTCACGTCTGAAACTAACCGCTCCTTTCCCTCCGTTTCCAGAAACAACGGTTATTAAAACATTATCTATAAATTTCATATAAAATAAAAAATTATTATTTTTCTATTGCCGGATGTCATAATTCTTCAACGACGCTTACAAATTTTCTGTCATTTTTCCCGTAATGAAATTTTACATAGCCGTCCGCTATAGCAAATAATGTGTAATCTCTGCCGGATTTAACATTTTTTCCCGGATGAAATGTCGAACCGACCTGTCTGACTATAATCTGTCCTGTTTTTATTTTTTCGCTGCCGAATTTTTTCACGCCGCGCCTTTGTCCTTGACTGTCCCTGCCGTTTCTTGAACTGCCGCCAGCTTTTTTATGAGCCATTTTAACACCCTTTTAATTTAATTTTAATTATTGTTAAAATTATTAAAATTCTTTAATAATTCTCTATGAAATTTCCGTAATTTTAATCTCTGAAAACCTTTGTCTGTGCCCTATTTTTTTTCTTTCGCCTTTTCGCCTTTTCATTTTAAAAGCTATAACTTTTTTTGCTTTGCCTTCTTCTTTGACGACTATCCCTTTTACATTTGTATTTTCGATAATCGGACTGCCTATAGTGATTGCATCGCCTTTTTTTGTCATGCTGGCGCTGAAAATTACCTCGCCGCCCTTTTCAACGTTCAGCTTTTCTGTTTTTATGGTATCCCCTATAGACACTTTGTATTGTTTAGAACCTGAAATAATAACTGCGTAATCGTTCATAAAATACCTCTATAATATTATTGGAATTTTTGTTATGTTATTAAGTCGTAATTATATTATAATATAATGTATTATATATTGTATATAGTTACAGTTAATGCTGCATAAAAATCTATAAATTAAATGACATATAATTTTATATAAAATAATTTATATAGTCAAGAAAAATTTAATTTTATTAATTGTTATATATAAACTGTTCTATATATTATATTAATTAATTATTATCTGCTTATTATGCGTTATGTGCGTTATATTATATATAATGTTATAATTACACGGATACGTTCGGCATTTGCTGTCGATACCGGAACCCCCCGCCTTTAGGTGCTGGGGAGTATGTCACAATATTATACATAATATTTAGATGAGGGTTAATTTAAACATGCCGGCTGCATTAAATTATTCAGATATCTTAAACAGCATAAGCGATGGTGTCATCGTTATTGACGAAAATTTCAGAATTGTCTATGCCAATAAGGCGTTTTTGGACAATTCTGATTTATCCAAAGATGAAATTATCGGCAACTATTGCTATAAAGTATCGCATTTGAGAGACGACCCATGCGACCCCATGATGGAATCGTGTTCCATAGAAGAAGTTATTAAAAAAAGGAACACCGTTAAGGTTATTCACGGTCATTTCGGATATAAAAATAAGGAAATAGCCGTTGAAATCAGTTCGGCTCCTTTAGTGGACGGCGGTACCGGAAAAGTATATGCGGTTGAAGTAGTAAGACAAATCGGCTCAGGTTCAGGCGGCGAGACAAAGTTTAATTTATCGCAAAGACTTGCCGAAGTTGCGTATCTTGCAGAAGGAGTAGCGCATGAAATCAATAATCCCCTGAATAATATTCTTGCATCAATTGATATGATTAGAAGCTGCATCTCCGGAAATGAAGAATTGGAGCACAGATTAAACAGTTCTGAAATAATAATAGAACCGGGGAGCTGCGATATTAAAAAATATTTTGGATTGATGCAGAGCGAGATAGAAAGATGTAAATCAATAACGAAAAAGATGCTGCTTTTCTCGAGACCTGTTTCCGAATCCACGGATATAATCGATGTCAATTGTTCTATAAATGAAACAGTGTCGCTTTTAATGTTTCTCGCAAATCAAAAGCATATAATGATTGAAAAGAAATTTTGCGAGGACCTGCCCGTAATTAATTTTTCAGATGCAGGATTGAGACAGGTTATATTAAACATAGGACTTAATGCTATTCAGGCCGTCAATGAATACACGGGAATAGTTTATTTTATAACCAAAAAAATGAAGGATTACATATCTATTTTTATAATAGATAACGGAAAAGGTATTTCCATAGAAAATATTAAAAGAATTTTTGACCCGTTTTTTTCAAAAAATAAAGGTACCGATAATTCAGGGCTGGGATTGTCAATCAGCCTGAGCATAATAAAATCATTAGGCGGCTCAATAGAAGTAAGGTCAAAAGAAAACATCGGAACAAAATTTACTATAAAAGTGCCGATCAAAGTGCCTTATGAATAATTCAATGTCCAGCAATACTATATCTGTATTAATAGTCGATGATGACGCAAATTATAGAAATATAATGACCGGTTATCTGAAAAATCAGGGCTATGATACCCTCGCAGTTTCTTCCGGCGAAGAAGCTATGGAACACCTTAAAAATTATTATTTTCACATCGTTGTTTCAGATTTAAAATTGCCGGGCATGTCAGGGATAGATCTTTTAAAAATAATAAAATCTAAAACAAAAGAATCAGAAGTTATAATATTGACCGGATTCGGAAGTATAGACAGCGCCGTAACGGCTTTAAAAATAGGCGCGTATGATTATTTAGTCAAACCGTTAAGCCTTGAAGAGCTAAGCCTCACTATCAAAAGATTAGTTGAAAATATAAATTTGAAAACAATGGCGGATTATTTTAAAAGAGAAATTTCTAAAAAATATTTTATAGGCAAGTCTAAAGCCGCGCAAAAAGTTGTAGACGATATAGGATTAGCCGCCAAATCGGATATAAATGTGCTGATTCTCGGCGAATCAGGTACGGGCAAAGAGTTAAGCGCAAATCTTTTGCACAGAATGTCGGGCAGGGCGGATAATCCTCTTATAATCGTGGATTCCTGCAATCTTTCCGAAAATTTGTTTGAATCCGAATTGTTCGGGCACGAAAGAGGGTCTTTTACAGGCGCCGATATCTTGAAAAAAGGACTTCTGGAGTATGCCGATAAAGGTATATTGTTTATAGATGAAATTGGAGAAATAAGCAATATTATACAGTCAAAATTATTAAGAATAATAGACACTAAGAGTTTCAGAAGGGTCGGGTCATCTAAAAATATTCAGATTGATACAAGAATTATTACCGCTACGAATAAACATTTAAGAAAGATGATTGAAGAAAATAAATTCAGGGGCGATTTATACTATAGGATAAGCGGTTTTATTATAGAACTCCCTCCGTTAAGAGACCGGAAAGAAGATATCCCTTACCTGACCCATTTTTTTATGACAAAAAAAAATAAAATCAACACGTCAAAAGTTATTTCTCCCGATGCCATAGATAAACTTTTTAACTATAGCTGGCCCGGTAATGTAAGGGAACTGAAAAATGTTATTGAAAGGGCTATAGTCTTATCGGACGCAAAAGATACGATAATGCCAGAACATATTCAGATAGAAACTGCTGCGGCTAATTACCGCGGAAAAACAGACGATGCAGATTTTACATACTTGTTTGATTCGCATCTTTCATTAGATGAAATTGAAGATAAATATTTAAAATATTTATTGAATAAAAATTTAAGCAAGTCTGAAATAGCCGATATAACAGGCATCAGCGAAAGGAATCTCTACAGAAAAATTGCATCAATAAAATAAAAATTAAGGCGCTGCCAAATAAATTGTGTCAGTCCCCTTTTTTTGTCGGCGGCAATGCCGGATGCGCAGAATAAATTGTGTTCGTCCCTATTTTTATTTTTTTCTTGTTTAACTGCAATATTTATTATTTAATATATATATAAAAAAATACGTACACATGCTCATATGCAATACAAAAATTGCAGAATACCGTATATATCATATATTGTCTTTTTATTTCATAATTATCATCTTAATTATTATTGTAGTGAATTAAATTGCTATCAAGGGGGCTGCGATGTTTAATTTTTCAAAATTAAAAAAGATTTCAATAAAAACAAAATTACTTGTCATAATTTCCGCCGTATTTATAATTATAGTGCTGGGCGGTGCTTATTATGCCTATATAACCCAGTTAAATCTTGCCGTTAACACGACCAAAAACGATGCGACTATAACTGCAACGACAATGCTGTCAAGTTTAAATGCTATGATGATTAACGGAACTATTTTAAAAAAATCCGACAGAAGGCAGCTATTTGCAATCTACAGAAAAATACAAGGAATAGACGCTTTTAAACTCGTAAGAGGCGCGCCTGTAAACAAAGAATTCGGACCCGGTTTAAAGCAGGAAATGCCTTCGACTGTTTTTGACAAAAAAATACTGGCATCCAAGAAGACAATAGTCAAAGAGCTGTATAAAAACGGAAAACCATACCTTATGGTGGGGGTTCCTTTTGTTGCCGAAAAATTGGAACGGGGCATAGACTGCTTAGAATGCCATACCGTAAAACCGGGTACAACGCTCGGCGGCGTTGAACTGCTCTATTCCCTTAAAAATACTGTAAACTCTTCTAAGAAATTTTTAAGCACTATTATTATATTTGCATTTATTTTCCTTGTTATAGCCATATTTATCATATATCTTGCCTTCAGATACAGTTTTATTAAGCCGATGAAAAAATTTTACAACAGGATAAGAGATATTTCCAGAGGGGAAGGCGACCTTAGCAAGCTTATTCCGATGGAATGCTATGACAGAACGACTATTATAAGAAAAAAAATTAAAGACTGCATGCTTCTTCAGGACGAATTGCAGCCGAGATGCTGGGATACCCAGATTGAAAAATACGGCGACAAAGGTGAAAGAATCTGCCTGAAATGCGATGTTTACAGAAATTCCGTTTATGACGAAATAACAGACGTGACTAACGAATTTAATAAATTTATTATAGATATAAGAAATATAGTTCAAATGGTCAACGAACAGGCGATGGCTATTGTCGACGTAAGCACCTCGATAGAAACGCATGTTTCGGAAATCAGCGAAAAAGCTGAAGAACAGTCGGAACTTTCCACCCACGTGGCTGCCGCATCTGAGGAAATGTCGCAGACTATAAGGGAAATAGCGGGCAATACGCAAAAAGTCAGCAATGTTGCTAAGGAGGCGTCCGGTAATGCAAGAGAAGGTTTTAACGTAGTAGAAAATGCCATATCGGGTATTAAGAATGTCGCAGTGCTGACGGAAAAACTCGGCTCCATGATTAACGGATTGGAAAAAAGTTCATTAGAAATCGGAGAAATTATCTCAGTTATTAACGATATAGCAGATCAGACAAATCTTCTTGCGCTAAACGCAGCCATAGAAGCCGCAAGGGCAGGAGAACAGGGCAGAGGTTTCGCCGTTGTTGCAGATGAGGTAAGAAAACTGGCGGAAAGGACCGTGAAAGCCACAAAAGAAATTGTTTCTAAAGTCCAGACGATTCAGCAAAATACGCAAACTACCAAATCTTCTATGGATAATACTCTTAAAGAAGTTAATTCTTCTGTTGGATTTGCTTCTCAAGCCGGAGAATCGTTAAGCAATATAGAAAAAAATATTTTAAGTTTAGCCGACCAGATTGATTCTATCGCGGCAGCTTCAGAAGAGCAGACCGCAGCTACCTCAGAAATATCTGAAAATATAGAAAAAGTTTCGAACCTTGCTTCGTCAAATTCCGGTAAGGCTAAGAATGCAACTGAAGAAGCCGCTTCAGTATATTCTGAATTAGAAAAATTAATAGGTATAATTAAGAAATTTAAATATTAATTAAGTATGAATTGAACTAAACGGTTAAGACGGACTTCGCTTTACTTTGTTTGGCGGCATACATAATAGTGCCGTAATTAGTACGGCACAGGTTATGATAAATAGTTATGATAAAATGAATAATTATAAATTTAAAATAGCTATAATAAAGCAAAGAGGCAAAAAGACCGTAAAAATTTAAAATAGAACAAGATGAGGAGGATGTATTAATGGATACTTTTGATACGCTTACATCAGAAAAAGAGTTATTTAGTCCGTCCAAGGAAATAATAAAAAATTCCTATATAGAGGATTACGATAAACTTTATCAATACTCTATCAATGAAAATGAGAAATTTTGGGATGAAACCGCAAGGCAATTAGACTGGTTTAAGCATTACGATAAAGTTCTTGATTACAATCCTCCGTTTGCAAAATGGTTTACCGGAGGCAAAATAAACATAGTTCATAATGCGTTAGACAGGCATATTCATACATTCAGGAAAAATAAACTTGCAATCATATGGGAAGGTGAAGACGGCAAAGAAAGGACCTATACCTATTTTGCTCTTTACAGACAAGTAAATAAATTCGCCAATGTTCTAAAAAGTTTTGGCGTCAAAAAAGGCGACAGAGTTACTATTTATCTGCCTAATATACCTGAAATAGCTATCTGCATGCTGGCATGCGCAAAAATAGGAGCAATACACAGCGTAGTTTATGCCGGTTTTTCAGTAGATGCGTTAAAAGACAGAATTTTAGATGCTAAAAGCAAAATACTTATTACATCCGACGGAGCTTACAGAGGCGGGAAGATTATAGAATTAAAAAAAATAGCGGATGAAGCTATTAAGAAGGCTCCGGTAGTTCAAACAGTCATTGTCGTCAAAAGAACTGAGCACGGCGTAAGCATGGACTCCTCCAGAGATTTTTATTATGATGAGCTGATGAAACTTCCTATTGCAAGCAGTTATTGCAAGACTGAAGAAACGGACGCCGAAGACCCGCTTTTCATTTTATATACTTCGGGAACCACCGGACAGCCTAAGGGCATACTGCACGTTCACGGCGGGTATGCCGTCGGGACTTACATTTCGTCCAAATATGTTTTTGATATAAAGGATTCTGATACTTACTGGTGCGCAGCCGACCCGGGTTGGATAACAGGGCATTCATACATTATTTACGGACCGCTGCTAAACGGCGCTACCAGTTTAATGGTTGAAGGAGCTCCGTTTTATCCTTATCCTGACAGATGGTGGAAAATTATTGAAAAACACGGCGTAAATATTTTTTACACCTCGCCTACAGCCGTAAGAGGCGCGATGAGATACGGCGAAGCGTGGCCAAACAGGCATAATTTGAGTTCGCTGCGGATTTTGGGCAGTGTCGGAGAGCCTATTAACCCTGAAGTTTGGAAATGGTATTATAAACACATAGGTAAAGAGCATTGTCCAATAATGGATACTTGGTGGCAAACCGAATCCGGAGCTTTTTTAATAACCCCTGTACCTACGATGCCTTTAAAACCGGGCTCTTGCGGTAAGCCATTCTTGGGTATAGACGCCGATATATTTGATGAGAACGGGAACAGCTGCGAATCGGAGAAAGGCGGCTATTTAGTTATTAAAAAACCATGGCCGTCAATGATGAGAACAATTTATAACGATGACAAAAGATATGAAGAAACTTATTTTTCTAAGTTCGGTAAAAACATATATCTGGCAGGCGATACCGCAAAGCGTGACATCGACGGTTATTTTTACGTTATGGGGAGAATTGACGACGTCATTAAAGTATCGGGATACAGGCTTGGAACTGCTGAAATAGAAAGCGCTATAATAACCCATGCAGCGGTTGCGGAATCCGCCGCTATAGGGAAGCCTCATGAACTGAAAGGCAATTCAATTAAAGCGTTCGTAGTATTAAAACCCGGTATTGAAAAAAGCGATTCTTTAATGGAAGATATAAGGAATAACGTGGGTACCCATTTAGGACCTATTGCAAAACCGGACGAGATTGAATTTGTCGATTCTTTACCGAAGACAAGAAGCGGCAAAATCATGAGAAGGGTTTTAAAGGCTCGTGAAATGGGTATAAGCGAAGGGGATTTATCAACAATTGAAGAAGATTGACGGGATATATGTTCACGGTTTATTACTGCCTTATATTATTGCGGGATATAAAAATATTCACAGATTTAACTAACATTGCCGAGAAGTCCTCGTCCGTAAGGGCGGGTTAGTTCACACTTATAAATAGGCAGGCAATAATCATATGCAGCGTATCAAATTATAGTTTATTAAATAGTTTATTATAATTTATTTTTTTGAGGCAGCTGATTACAATAACGCAATGCAGCATATTACATTATATATAACTTATGGAGGGCGTAAAATTGGATTTTAAGATAATTGAAACAGAGGATACAATATTAGAAGTTATTAAAAAGAATGAAAAAAATATAAAGAATATCGATAATATTTTAGTTTTCGGAGTTTTTGAAGGAGAGGAAAAAACCTTTTTAAACGGCAGTTCTTTTGAGAAATTAGATTTAATTTATGAAAGAATTAAAAAAGTTGATTTTAAGGCTAAAAAAGATAAAAAATTATTAATAGAATATCCGTCGTATATTCTGGTCGCAGGATTAGGGAAAAGGAGTAATTTTAATACCGATATCCTCAGAATTCTTGTGTCTTCTGCATGCAAAACAGCAAAAAGCTGTGTTTTGGAAAAAATTTTAATTGTCATGCCTGACAATATATTTAAAAAAAATGATTTATTTTATGCAGGCGCTTCTATTGTTGAAGGCGCAGAACTTGGAATGTATGAATTTAAAAAATATAAAACTGAAGCTAAAAGCAAAAAGGAAAATATTCATAGCGGAAATATTATAAAGGCGGTAAAAGTTTTTTTTACAGATTTAAAGTTAAGCAAATCAGATTTAAAAGATATAGAAGAAGGATTTGCATTTGGGGAGATTACATCCTCCGCTGCCAATTTTGCGAGGGATTTAGTCAACGAACCCGGGAATATAATCAATCCGGAATATCTGGCGTCAGTCGCTCAGGAAATAGCTAAGGATAATAATTTAAAATGTAAAATATTTGATGAAAATAAGATTGTAGAACTTGGAATGAATGCGTTTTACGGGGTTGCGCGCGGGTCAAAAAACCCCCCAAGGTTTATCCATCTTCAATATGATAATAGCAATAATAATAATGACAAAAGAAGTAAAAATAATAAAAACGGCAAAAAAGATAAAATTAAAAAAATTGCCATTTTAGGAAAAGGTATTACTTTTGACAGCGGCGGACTTTCTCTGAAACCAGCCGACTATATGACGACGATGAAATCGGATAAATCGGGGGCTTGCAGCGTTCTTGCCGTAATGAAATATATAAATAAAATTTCTCCTGATGCCGAAGTCCACGGTATTATAGCTGCTTGCGAAAATATGCCCGGAGGAGGAGCTCAGCGGCCTGACGATGTAGTTAAAGCATTAAACGGGAAAACTATAGAAATTGACAATACCGACGCGGAAGGAAGGCTTACGCTTGCGGATGCGCTGTCGTACGCATGCGATTTAGGCGTCGACGAGATAATCGATTTGGCGACCTTAACCGGAGCCTGCGTTGTTGCCCTCGGCGAATATACTTCCGGCATAATGGGTAATAATAAAGAAATTATTAAAAATATTCTTGCGACTTCTGAAACAGCCGGAGAAAGAATGTGGGAACTGCCTTTTGACGACAATATGAAGGAGAAGCTGCAAAGTCCGATAGCAGATTTAAAAAATGTAGGGAACAGGTACGGCGGAGCTATAACGGCGGGTATGTTTCTGGAAGAATTTGTGTCTGATAATGTTAAATGGTGCCACATAGATATCGCAGGACCGTCATTTACCAAAACCGGCTTTGCCTATAATACAAAGGGAGCTACCGGAGTTGGAGCAAGAACGTTATTGTATTATTTAAACGACTTAAAATAATTTTTTAATATTTTTGCAAAATAGTTCTTGAAATTTTCTTGCAGATTTGTCAAAATATTATTATAGTAATATTATAATATATAAATATAATAATATATTTGAGCGGATATAATATAATAGGGTACATATAAAATAAAAGATATATATAAATATAGGGTACATACAATAAAAGATATATGTATAAATATATGTATAAATATATTGTATATATAAAAAGTATATATTAATAGGTTATTAAAATATTTTTTATTTAAAAAATTGAAAATTGCGGTATAATTGTAATTATGGAACAGAATTCATTTTTGCCTATTTTGATAATGCTTGTAATAGCTATATTGTTTGCAGTTTTTACGGTAGTTTTTTCCTCGCTTTTGGGCAAAAAAACTTACGAAAAAGGCAAACTAAAAGCGTATGAATGCGGTATTGAACCTATTGGAGAGCCGCACGCCAGATTTGATATTAAATTTTATTTAATAGCGATATTTTTTTTATTGTTCGATATAGAAGCATTATTTTTATTTCCATGGGCAGTCGTGTTTTCAAGTCTTGGATTATACGGCTTTGTTGAAATGTTTCTATTTATCGCTATTTTGGTTTTTGGACTTGCCTATGTGTGGAAAAAAGGAGCGCTTAAATGGGATTAGAAGATAATCTGGGAGATAATGTTCTTACCGCCGCTTTAGATAAATTGGTTTCGTGGGGAAGAAAATGGTCAATATGGCCGGCTACTTTCGGCTTAGCCTGCTGCGCTATTGAAATGATGACGACGGCATCGTCCAGATACGACATTGACCGTCTGGGACTGATATTCCGTTCAACGCCGAGGCAGTCTGATTTGATGATAGTTTCAGGCAGGGTTTCTTATAAAATGGCGCCTGTAGTAAAAAGGCTTTATGACCAGATGCCCAATCCGAAATGGGTAATCGCAATGGGCGATTGCGCTTGTTCAGGCGGATTGTTTAATGTTTACAGCGTTGTTCAGGGCGTAGACCAGATTATACCGGTAGATGTTTATGTGCCGGGGTGTCCTCCGCGTCCGGAAGCTCTTATTTACGGTATCGTGAAATTACAGGAAAAGATTGAAAAAGGTACTTTAAAAAGATAAGTTTTTCATTAAATTTTTATTAAGTGCGATTTTTTTATTTTCATTATTAATAAACAGCTGCAATTTATTTTAATTTTGGATTGGATTTAATATATCAAATATATGAACAGTGAAGATATGGAAACGTTTTTTGCGCTAAGCGTAATTAAAGATGTAATGCAGAAGTATATAATTTTAACCGATACTTCTAACGGTGATGTGCGCATAACAACGGCAAAAGAGAATTTGCCCGAGTTAGTAAAATTTATGAAAGAAGATTCAAGGCTTAATTTTGATATGCTTTCCGACCTTTTTGGGGTTGATTATCCAAAAAGAGATGAAAGGATTGAAGTTATATACAATTTATATTCTACTAAAAATAATTTTAGAATATTTGTTAAATGCCGGAGCAAAATAGATGAACCCGATTATCCGAGTTTAACCTCAATTTATGAGTCTGCCAACTGGTTTGAAAGAGAGGTTTATGACTTGTTCGGCTTAAAGTTTAAAGGACATCCTCATCTTAAACGCATTCTTAATCCTGAGGATTGGGATGGACATCCTCTGTTAAAAGACTATCCTTTAAGAAAAAGACCGGCTGTAGAAGAATTAAATTTCGACGCTCCGGGTTTTCTTGAAGAAAAAGAATTTGGAAATAAATAGTTTTAATCATATAATTTTTTTAAATTAAATAATTAAATAATTAAATAATTAAATAATTAAATAATTAAATAATTAAATAATTAAATAATTAAATAATTAAATAATTAAATCATTAAAAATTTAAAAATTGAATAGCAAATATGTTTGAATATAAAGATTTTCTTATTGACGTCGAAAATTTTGTAGTAAATATAGGCCCTCAGCATCCGAGTACACACGGAGTGCTCAGAATTGTCGTTCAATTAGACGGCGAGACGGTCGTACATGCCGAGCCTATTATCGGCTATCTGCATACAAGTATGGAAAAGTATGCTGAATTCAGAACATATCATCAGGCAGAAACCATTACAGACAGAATGGATTACGTTTCCGGCGCTTCTAATAATCTGGGATATATTTTGACCGTTGAAAAATTGTGCGGTGTTAAAGCTACAAAACGCGCTGAATATGTCAGGGTTATCCTGGCAGAACTTACAAGGATAAGTTCTCATTTAGTGTGGCTTGGAACACATGCCGTCGACCTTGGAGCGCTTACAGAATTTCTTTATTGTTTTAGAGAGAGAGAACTTGTGTTAGACCTGATTGAAACATTAACCGGCGCAAGAATGACGCCGTCGTTTTTCAGGGTAGGCGGGCTGGCAAAAGATGTTCATAAAGATTTTGTCGAAAAAGCACGGGATTTTATAAAAATATTTCCTGAAAAAATAAACCAGTATGAAGCGCTTTTGACAAATAATAAAATCTGGTTTGAGAGAACTAAAAATGTCGGCATCATTTCTAAAGAGGATGCCGTTAATTTTGCTCTTACGGGTCCTTGTTTAAGAGGGAGCGGGCTAAAATACGATGTGAGAAAAATAAATCCTTATTCAAGCTATGAAGATTTCGATTTTGACGTGCCGACAGGTGACGTCGGTGATGTTTACGACCGGTATATTGTGAGAATGGAAGAGATGAGGCAAAGTTTGAAGATTGTGCATCAGGCTTTAGAAAATATTCCGGAAGGTGAATTTCTGAACTATGACGCATATCCGCAGTATGTCATACCGCCAAAAAAAAGAGCGCTGACTACTATGGAAGGTATGATATCATTGTTTAAATACGGAATGGAGGGTATCAAACCTCCTAAAGGAGAAGCTTATGTATCAATTGAAAATCCGCGCGGCGAGTTAGGGTATTACATGATATCTGACGGTTCCGCTTTTCCTTATAGAATGAGGGTTAGGCCGCCGTCTTTCTGCAATGTCAGCGCGTTAAATAAAATGGCGAAAGGACATTTGCTGGCCGACCTTGTTTCAATATTAGGAAGTATTGATATACTTCTGGGCGAGATAGACAGATAAATAAGTTTTCCTTGTATTATATTATAATTAATTAACATAAAAATATTAAAATTTATCAGCATATATTTATATGAATTTAATTGATAAGTATGAAAAGAAAATAGATATAGAAGCCTTCAAACCATCTGGCCGCGGTCAGATATCTTCCGTGTTAAACTGGAGCGGCGTCGCCTTGCTTAGCGACGAAGATAATAAAATTGACCTTGCGAGATGCTACATGGCGGAACTGCAGAAACTTTCCTGCGGCGTATGTGTTCCCTGCAGAATCGGAACATCGGCAGCTTTGGAACTTCTTGAGAAAATCTGCAGCGGAAAGGCTGACATACAAGACTTAGACAATTTACAAAAAGAATGCGAATGGATAATGTCCGCATCTAAATGCACGGTAGGTACAATGGGGCCGACCGCCGTCAAAGAATTAATAGAAAATTTCAGAGAAGATTTTGAGAAAGCAATATTAAATAAAGAAATAATACATAAAGGCGATTACATCATAAAAATAACAGCTCCCTGCATTAACGGATGCCCTTCAAAATTAGACATTCCCAACTGGATTGAAAGGGTCAGGGACGGAAGGTACGAAGATGCCCTTGAATCTGTCCGCAGAAATACTCCGTTAGCGGCTATTCTCGGCAGATCATGTTTTCATCCCTGTCAGGATAACTGCCGCAGGGCAAACTTAGATAAACCGATTCAGATATGCTTAATAAGGCGCTACGCTGCAGATAATGAATTCTATACCGATATTAAACCTAAGTTTGATATTAAAGACAACGGTAATAAAATAGCCGTAATAGGTTCAGGTCCTGCAGGGTTGAGCTGCGCATATTATCTAAGGCTGATGGGGTATATGCCGGTTATATTTGAAGCTCTTCCGGTTTTAGGCGGCATGATGAATGTCGGAATACCAAAATACAGGCTTACGCAGGAATTATTAGACAAAGAGATTAACTATATACTTTCTGCAGGCATAGATTATAAAACCGATAAAAGGCTGGGAAAGGATTTTTCCATAAAAGATTTATTTAACGACGGATTTAAAGCGGTATATTTAGCTGTAGGCGCGCATAAAGGTCAAACTATAGGTCTGCCCGGGGAAAGCGATAATCTGAAAGGTTTTTTTGAAGGCGTTAAGTTTTTAAGGGATGTTGCTTTAGGAAATCATATAAAAATAGGAAAAAAAGTAATAATAGAAGGCGGCGGAAACGTTGCTATGGACTGCTGCAGAACAGCTTTAAGATTAGGTTTTAAGGAAGTAGTGGTTGTCTATAGAAGAGCAAGGGAGCAGATGCCCGCCGCTGCTTATGAAGTCGATACCGCAATTGAAGAAGGGGTTAAATTTGAATTCTTGACGAATCCGATAGCAATAATAAACGAAAACGGTTCAGTCAGCGGTGTTACGTGCCGCCGCATGAAATTGGGCGAACCCGATGCCAGCGGAAGGAGAAGCCCGGTTGAAATACCCGGTTCCGAGTTTGATATAGACTGCGATTCTTTTATTATGGCTGTAGGTCAGGTACCGGATATTGATTTTCTGAAAGATACCCCTGAAATAAAATCGACTAAATGGAAGACAATCGTTGTTGACGAATATACAAATATGACTGATATGCCGGGTGTTTTCGCAGGCGGCGACGCGATGACCGGACCTATAAGCATAGTAAACTCAAACAGAGACGGTAAAACAGCGGCGAAAAGAATCGATGAATACGTCCGCACCGGAACTTTTAACATAACGGACGACGATGTTTTTGAACATTTTCTTGAGAAATTAGGCGTTTATGATAAAAACGAAGTAATAGATTATCCTGATTTTCCTGAAGGCAATTTTCCGCCGGAACAGATTCAGGAGAAAATTGAAAACCGCATAAGCAATTTTACAGAGGTGGAAAAAGGATTTACGGCTGACGATGTAGTGTATGAAGCTACACGATGCATGAGGTGTTATATGATGATGCTTATAACATTTAAAAAATAATAACTAAATAATAACTAATAGCTGAATAATATAATAATATAATCAAAAAACAATAACTAAAAGCTGAATAATATAATAATACAACTATCATATGGATATCGAAATAACTATAAACGGCAAAAAAGTGATGACGAAGACGGGGCTTACGATACTTGAAGCCGCTTCTCAGGCAGGCATCAGAATACCTGTTTTGTGTTATCTGAGAAGGTTAAGACCTATCGGCTCATGCAGGATATGCTCGGTTGAGGTTAAAGGCATTAAACATCCATTGCCTTCATGTGTTGCGCGGGTGAAAGAAGGTTATGAAATATCTACCGATACCGATAAAGTTTGGGAAGTCAGAAAAGGGTCGCTTTCGCATCTTTTATTAGACCACCCTTTAGATTGTCCTGTCTGCGATAAATCAGGCGACTGTCTGCTGCAGGATTTGTCCTTTGAATTCGGGCTTACCGTTCAAAAAAATAAAAAATTATATCCGGATAGGACGCAAATTTTTAAAAGCGATTTTATTGAATATAATGCCACGAGATGTGTCCTGTGTTCAAGATGCATAAGAGTCTGTTCCGATATGTACGGAAATCCTTTTTTAGAAATAAAAGACAAAGGATATAATGGTTATATAGGATTAACGCAAGAAAATAAAACAGAAAAAGGAGCGGTTCCGCAAGGCAGCGCTTTTGTAGAGATAAAAGATAAAGACGATAAGAATTATTTAGACTGTTATTATTGCGGCAATTGTATAGAAGTTTGTCCCGTGGGAGCATTGGTTTCAAAACAGTCAAAATTTAAAGAAAGATACTGGCAGGAATCACCGTTTTCATCAGTGTGCAATAAATGTTCCGCTGCCTGCAGGGTTGAATATTACAGGTACGCTAAAGACGAATCTCTCGTCAGGACTGCCGCCGCATTTGGCGGATATCTTTGCAGGAGCGGTTTTTTTTACGACGCTATAGGCAAAAATTTAAAAGACGACGATTATTATATTAAAAACGCTTTAGTAAGAATAAAATCGGATTTTTCAAATAGCGGTTATACCGATGCGTTAAACCATTTGGCTGACAGATTGAAAAATATTATACAAAATAATGAGATGGACAGAACTGCCGTAATAGTTTCTTCATCGGTTTCTACGAATGACGGTTATTTAATTTCAAATTTTGTTAAAGATGTTTTGAAGCCTGCGGGTTTTGATATAGACAAAACTAGTTTTTACCGTAAAAATTATTTGAAATTTAAAGAGATATTTAAATCCGAAGAAAACTTTGAAATCAATGCCGTTCAAAATTCTGACTTTGTTTTATATATAGGTTCAATTGAGGATGAAATACCTTATGCTTCTTATAATATAATGAAGAGCCATAGAGAACACGGCGGTAGATTAATTTTAATAGATGTTTCAGATGCTAATGCTAAAAAAAGAAGTGAAAATTTTGCAAGATTTGAAGATATAGCGTCAATAAAAATTGATATAAATAAAGATTATGACGGCGATTTACATAAATATCTGAATGAACTGAGGCAGAATCTTTATGATTTTAATTTTAAAAAAACCGACGAATCGGTCGATGCAATTCTTAAAAATAATACTATATCTATTATTTTAGGCGATAATTTTATGTCTTTGGCGGATAGAGATAAAGAATTGCTGATACTTAAAGAAATTACAGGTTTCTCGAGAGACGAACAAAAAATAGTCTATGTTTTTCCTCTTATAAAGCCTTTCAATTACAGAGGCCTTATTGCGGCGGGAATAAATAACAAAGCTCAATATTTATCCTATGAAAATATTATTAGCGGAATAGAAACCGGGCAGATTAAAAATTTAATTTATATCGGCGATTATGAAGAACCGGAACATAATGTCCGCGGCTTGAAACTGTCGCGATATATTACCGATTTAAACTTTGTTGCCGCTTTATCTTCAAAAATAAGCAGTATAACCGCCATGGCGGATATTGTTTTGCCCGTGCAGGATTTTTTAGAACATAAAGACGGGTATTTTGAAAATTTTGAAGGCAAGACGATTCATGTTAGCAATGAGTTTAATTTGGGAGAATATAGATACGGCATAGCTGAAATTTTAGATGATTTGTCCGATAAACTTGGAATTTCATTTAATACAGGCAATATATCCGCTCAATTTTTAGAAATGATTAAAGCAAATAAAATAATCCATTTCAATAAAATTAAACCAAAAAGTAAGTTTTATTATAATGACCCAAGTAAATTGTTCTATTAAAATAAATATGCAGACTATAGACTATAATTTATTTTAAGGTATATTTAAGGTATAATAGATTATGATATTCTGGTTAATAACAACATTGATAAAAATATTGCTTGTGTTCGGAGTGCTGCTTCTATCGGCAGCCTATCTGACGCTTTTAGAGCGCAAGGTAGCAGCCCGCATACAAAATCGGCTTGGACCGATGGAAGCGGGTTTCCACGGAATGCTGCAGCCTATAGCGGACGGTATAAAACTGTTTTTCAAAGAAGATATTATACCCGCCGATGCCAACAGAATGCTATTTATTCTTGCGCCTATTATTGTTGTTATTCCTGCATTGACAACATTTGCGGTTATTCCTTTCGGAGCTCCGATAACAATATTGGGGCATGTTGTTCCTCTGCAGATTACTAACGTAAATATAGGCATATTGTTTATATTGGCGCTTTCGTCGCTGGGAATATACGGCGTGGTAATAGGAGGTTGGGCATCAAACAGCAAATATTCGCTGCTGGGAGCCATAAGAACCGCTGCTCAGATGATAAGCTACGAGCTGTCTCTTGCTCTTTCAATAATTGGCGTAATCATGATAGCGGGGAATTTGAGTCTGGCGCAGATTGTTTCATCGCAGGCGCATATGTGGTTTATAGTTTATCAGCCCGTCGGATTTTTAATTTATTTAATTGCTTCAACGGCTGAAATGAACAGGGTGCCGTTCGACCTTGGCGAGGCGGAAGGCGAGTTGGTTGCCGGTTTTCATACGGAATATTCAAGTATGAAATTTGCATTTTACTTTATAGGAGAATATGCACAGATAGTAGTCAATTCTGCCATTATCACTACGCTTTTTCTTGGCGGATGGGAAGGACCGTTTCTTCCTTCGGTGCTATGGTTCGCATTAAAAGTTTTTGCAGTAATACTCGTTTATATATGGTTCAGATGGACGTATCCGAGATTAAGATATGATGAGCTTATGGATCTTGGATGGAAGATTCTGCTTCCTTTAGCGCTGGCAAATATTGTTGTTACCGGATTTGTAATGATACTGTTGGGAAAATAATGCAATATATATAATAATAAAATATATATAATAATATATAAGACTTAAAACTAAAGATATAATAATAAAATATATATATTATTATATATAAGACTTAAAATTAACGTCTAGAAAATAGAACAAATTATATTTATGCTTATAAAATAAAAAATTATTTATAATTTTATAATAATATTATGGATACTAAAAAAGAAGAAAATTCGCTAATATTAATATCGAAAAACTTTCTTATAGGGTTGAAAACGACGATGGGAACTTTTTTTAAAAAACCCGTTACTTTTCAATATCCTAAAGAGCGTCTGAGATTGGCAGAAAATTTCAGGGGATTTCCGAAGCTTAATACTAATAAAGACAAATCGTTGAGATGTGTTGCATGTATGCTGTGCCAGACTGTCTGCCCTTCAGAAGCTATAAAAATAAATTCAGGTTATGTAGATTATGGAAAAGAGCATGAGCTTACGGAAAGGCAGAAACATAACCATAGTTTGGATAAAATAGCCCCCGGCGTCGTTAATGACGGAAGAAGGCATCCTGAGTCATTTGAAATTGATTTGCTGAGGTGCATATGCTGCGGCTATTGCGAAGAGATTTGTCCAGAAGAAGCCATAAGTATGTCTGACAAGTTTGAGTTTGGATTTTATACCAGAGATGAAGGAATATTTGGAATAGATAAATTAATTGAGCTATAATTGTAATTTTCTATGTTAGTTAAATTGATTCAATTAAGTTAAAATAAGTTAAAACATTGCAAACATGCGAGGTTAATTTTGGAAGCGCTTTTTTATATATTTTCAATAATTGCAATCTTTTCTGCGCTGATGGTAATATTGGTAAAAAATCCCTTAACGTCTGCGTTGTACATTATATTGTGTTTTTTTGCTCTGGCAGGATTTTATATTCTTCTGAATATGCAATTTCTGGCTGCCATGCAGATTTTAGTCTATGCAGGAGCAATAATAGTTCTTATAGTTTTAGTCATTATGCTGCTTAATCTGGCTAAGGCTAAAGATACGATTAGGGATTTTCACCAGATGGCTGTGGGCATCATAGCCGTTTTACTGCTATTTGCAGAGGTCATATTATATCTTAATGCTGCCGGCGAGAGTAAACCTACGGGTATTTATACTAATGCGGTAATTAATAAAATAGGAAATACGCAAATTATAGGTCAATTTTTATTTACCAAGTATGTTTTTCCGTTTGAGGTAGCTTCAATTTTACTGTTAGTTGCGGTTATAGGTGCTTATATTTTTGCTAAAAAATAATATATTTTATTATTTTATATCCAATTATTTTATACTTTATTTTTATATTTAATTATTTAAAGACGGACTTGACAATATGAACGTGAACGTAAATGATTATCTGGCGGTGGCATCAATTATCTTCTGTATAGGCGCGTTAGGCGTTCTGATAAGGAAAAATCTTATAACTATTTTTCTGAGTTTAGAATTAATGTTTAATGCTGCCAATTTGGGCTTTGTTGCCGTTTCTGAATATTTAAATTTAATGAGCGGCGATATTTTCGTTATATTTATTATGGTTGTCGCAGCTGCCGAAGCGGCAATTTTACTGGGTATTGCCATTGCTTTTTACAGGGAAAAAGGCACAATAAACATAGATAAAGCAAATGAATTAAGAATGTAAATATTTTATTGCTGCCGATAGCCATCTTATATTTATATCTAACTATATAGATATACAGAAAGATATAAAAACAAGTGTATAGAAATATACAATTAAAGATAAATATATAGAAAGATAACTTTAAAATTAATATAATTTATATAATTTAAAAGGTATATTATATTACAATGAATTCAAAAGATTTAATAGTTTGGCTGATTCCTTTTTTCCCGCTCCTTGGCGCAATTTTGTTGGGGGTTTTCGGAAAATATCTTAAAAATTATTCGGGATATTTAGGAAGCGTATTCATCGTTATTTCATTTATACTTTCAACCGTAATTTTTTTTACGGTAGCTTACGGGCATAGTTTTACCTCTACGCTATACTCATGGATTGACGCCTCGTATTTTAAAGTTAATGTATCCACTACTGTTGACAGGCTGTCTGTGATAATGCTGGTAATGGTAACCGGCATCAGCTCCTTAGTCCATATTTATTCAATTGGATACATGAAAGACGATAAAGGATTTGCAAGATATTTCTCTTATTTGAATTTATTTGTATTTTCAATGATAATGCTGATAATGGCAAATAATTTTTTATTGCTGTATGTTTTTTGGGAAGCTGTAGGATTCTGTTCATATATTTTAATCGGTTTCTGGTATGAAAAAAAATCTGCATCCAATGCCGGCAAAAAGGCTTTTATTGTAAATAGGATAGGCGATTTCGGGTTTGCTCTCGGAGTGATGCTTATATTTGTTAATATGGGCACGTTAAGCTATTCATCTGTTTTTTCCGGAATACATTTATTGCCGCCCTATCTTATTACAACTATTGCTTTATTGCTGTTTGCCGGAGCAGTCGGTAAATCCGCGCAATTTCCTCTTCATGTCTGGCTGCCGGATGCCATGGAAGGTCCGACCCCGGTCAGCGCGCTTATTCATGCAGCAACTATGGTAACAGCGGGCGTATATCTTATAGCAAGATGTCATATTATATTTTCTTATTCTCCGGACGCTTCCAATGTTGTACTTATAATCGGAGGTACAACCGCTTTTATTGCAGCTTTTATTGCTATGACCCAGTTTGATATAAAACGAATAATCGCCTACTCTACTATAAGTCAGCTGGGCTATATGTTTATGGCTGTCGGAATAGGTTCTTATGCTGCAGGTATATTTCATTTAGTATCGCACGCAATATTCAAAGGTCTTTTGTTTTTAACTGCAGGCAGCGTAATGCACGGAATGAGCGGCGAGCTTGATTTAAGAAAAATGGGCGGTTTATATTCAAAGATGAAGAAAACTGCTATTACTTTCATTGTCGGCGGCCTTGCCCTGTCCGGAATACCTCCTTTTTCAGGGTTTTTCAGCAAAGATGCGATACTTGCGTCTTTATTTAATAAAGGAGATTATTTTTTCTGGATTATAGGGGAACTTGTTGCATTTATGACTGCGTTTTATATTTTCAGACTTATTTTTAATGTTTTTTTTGGTGAATCTCATGCAGATAAAAATTTACATGTTCATGAATCGCCGAACGTAATGACTATACCGCTGATAATTTTGGCTTGCTTTGCTGCCGTGTTTGGTTTTATCGGCATGCCTCCGTTTGACCATTCTATATTTTATAACTTTATAAATAAAGATTTTGCAAATTCATTTAATTTTTCTCCGGCGGTAAATAATTATCCGTGGTATCTGCTGAGTACAGTTTCCGTTATCGCAGGTCTTAGCGGAATATATGCGGCATATGTTTTTTATATAAAAAAATCTTTCGATTTAGAAATGCTCAAGAAAAGATTTAAGACTGTGTATGCCCTTTCCTTTAATAAATTATATATTGATGAAATATACGATTTTGCAATTGTCAAACCTATGAAAAATTTTTCTGTTTTTTTATGGAGAGTGGTAGATTCTTTTGTTATAGACGGCGCCGTGAACGGTATAGCGCAATGGATAAGCGTTACCTCGTCAAAAGTAAGAAAGGTGCAAAACGGAATGCTGATGAGCTACATTTTTACGCTGAGTGTCGGGGTTATAGCGCTGCTGGCTTATTATTTTGTGAGATGAAATGAAATTAAAGTATGTAATACTGAATACAAATATTAATTTAGATTAGTATGATATGTATAATATATAAGAGCAGCTCTCTAATTTAATTTATTATATTAATTATTATATATTATAGAAAATTTAATTAACTTAAGAAATATATTATTGAACTAACAGGAAATTATATGAGTATTTTTTTAAAGTATATTTTATCGATAATAATTTTTTTTCCTCTGCTGTCCGCCCTTATATTAGTTTTCGTAAACAAAAAAGCGGAGGGGCTGCTGAGAAATCTTGCTACGGTTTTATCATTAGCAGAATTTGCGATTTCCCTGTTTTTATTTATATACTTTAAATCAAATACCTATGAGTTTCAGTTTATAGAGAGATTCAGCTGGATAAGGGAATTTGGAGCGTCTTATTTTCTCGGTATTGACGGTGTAAGTTTATTTATGATACTGCTTACCACGCTGATGACGTTTGTTTCTTTATTATCAAGCTATAAATATATTAAAGACCACGTTAAAGAATTTGTTATTTTAATGCTTGTGCTGGAGACGTTTATGCTCGGAACATTTGCTTCGCTAGATGTTCTGCTGTTTTACCTGTTCTGGGAGTTTATGCTTATTCCTATGTATTTTATTATAGGCATGTGGGGCTCCGGAAGAAGAATCTATTCAGCCGTAAAATTTGTTTTATATACGTTAGCCGGTTCGCTGATAATGCTTTTTGGACTTATTACGATATTTATATTGCATTATAATCAAACCGGCAATTTTACATTTAATTTGTTAAAACTGTATAACACTAATATTCCCTTAACGCTGCAAATAGTCCTGTTTATTGCGATATTCTTAGGATTTGCAGTAAAAGTGCCTGTGTTTCCGTTTCATACATGGCTGCCAGATGCTCATACCGAAGCGCCTACCGCCGGAAGCGTCATTTTAGCGGGCGTTTTGCTGAAATTCGGCGTTTACGGTTTTTTTAGATTTGCAATTCCTTTAATGCCTGAGGCGGCGCTTATACTCACGCCTATTATACTTGTTCTTGCGGTAATCAGCATAATATACGGGGCATTAGTTTCTATAGTGCAAAAAGATTTAAAAAGATTAGTCGCTTTTTCAAGCGTATCTCATATGGGTTTTATAATGCTTGGATTGTTTGCTATGACTGCAGTCAGCGTTGACGGGTCGGTTCTGCAGATGATAAATCACGGTATTTCTACGGGCGCTCTTTTTCTTTTTGTAGGAATGCTTTACGAAAGACGTCATACAAGACTTATTGCAGATTTTGGCGGTTTAGCTAAAAAAGCTCCGATTTTTGCCGCCTTATTTATGATAGCTGTTTTGTCTTCGGTTGGACTGCCCGGATTAAACGGGTTCGTCGGAGAATTTTTAATTTTAGTCGGTTCGTTCAAACAATATACAATATTTACTATATTTGCAACGAGTGGTATTATTTTTGCCGCAGTTTATTTGCTATGGATGTTTCAAAGGGTTATGTTTCAGGATATAACAAATCAAAAAAATGAGGACTTTAAAGATATGACCTTGAGAGAGATAATGACTGTTTTGCCGCTAATTTTTTTAATGTTTTTCATAGGTTTATATCCAGATGTATTTTTAAGCAGAATAAATCCGACCGTTGTTCATTTTGTAAATATAATAGAACATAATAAATACGCTTATAATTTAATTAAAGCAAAAATGGGGTTGTTCAATGCTTGATTTAGCGCAAATTTATAACGGGTACTATCTTGAGAAAAGTTTACTGAGCGTGATGCCGGAAGCTGTGTTAATAGTTTTTGCTTTTTTGATTTTATTGGCAGGATTGTTTAATAACCCTTCTAAGAATAGCGTAAATTCTTATTATTTGGCTTTAATAGGCGTTGCGTTTTCTTTTCTTTATCTTTTTATGCTGTCAGACCATACAATAAAGGGTTTTTACGGCTCAATCGTTTTTGATAAATTTGATGTATTTTTATTTACGGCTATATTATTATCCGGTTTTCTTACTATTTTAATGTCAAAAAATTATTTTGATACGCGCAGCGTTTTAATACCGGAATATTATAGTCTCGTTCTGTTTTCGGTTTCTGCAATGATGCTTTTAGTATCTTCGATTAACCTTATTATGATTTTTCTGTCAATTGAATTTATGTCGATATGCGCCTACATTTTAACAGGTTATTTAAAGGGTGAATCACGGAGTACCGAAGCTGCAATGAAATACTTTGTGCTTGGCACTTTTGCTTCCGCTTTTCTATTGTTCGGTTCTGTTTTTATATATGCCGCTACAGGACATTTAAGTTTATATAAAATACATAATTTTATATTTGAGCAAAATTATAATGCGCATTACGCTTATAATCTGCATACCTTTTTGGCGATAGGATTAATCTTACTCTTAGTGGGACTGGCATTTAAAATGTCTTTATTCCCTTTTCACGCATGGACGCCGGACAGTTATGACGGAGCACCGACGCCTGTTACCAATCTTATGGCGACAGGAATAAAAATTGCCGCTTTCGGCGTTTTTATAAGAGTTTTTACATCTATATATAGTTTCAACGTATTTAATTTTTATAATATTTTATGGATTTTAGCAATATTGACGATGACCTTCGGAAATTTTGCCGCTTTGCTGCAGACCGATTTAAAACGGCTTATAGCCTATTCGTCCATTGCTCAGGCAGGCTATATATTGATTGGCGTTATAGCGGGGGGATACTATGGGATATCCGGAACCTTATTCTATTTGCTGGCGTATGTTTTTATGACGGCGGGAGCCTTTGCAATTATTATTATGTTTGAAAATTTAAATTTAGCATCTGTTAATATAAAAAGTTATTCAGGTCTGGGATATAAATATCCGCTTGCAGGCGCCGCATTTTCTTTTTTTCTGCTGTCGCTTGCGGGAATACCCGTAACAGCGGGGTTTATGGGAAAATTTTTTGTATTTTCAGCCGCAATTAAATCCGGCTATTATTGGCTTGTTGTAATAGCGTTATTAAACAGCGCATTTGCGGCATATTACTATATTAAAATAATTGTCAAAATGTATATGTCGGATAATAACAATAACGGCGGACAGTTAAATTTATCAAACGGCAGAAATAGTATCATTATAAATGCCGTTAATACTAATAAGGATTCACAATCATATGCGGACAACGGCAGCGGTAAAACTGCATTAACAGAAGCTGTTTCGTTGAAATCTGCGGCGCCTGCTTTGATTATAGCCATTATTATATGTTTAATTTTTACCTTGATACTCGGTATATTTCCGCAGCCGGTTATCAGTTTTGCGTCCAGATCGGTAACATCATTGTGGAGTATCTAAACTATACTTATTTGGCTCCCGCAAAGGTCAACCTTGTTTTAAAAATAGGCGAAAAAAATCCTGCAAATAATTTACACTATATTTTTTCAATAATTAGAAGAATATCTGTTTTTGACAGAATAACATTTGAAATAAACGAAGATAGGCATAAACTAAAGGTTATTCCGGGTAAAACTGTCTTAAAGCAATTAGATAAAAAAGAATTGCAAGAATATGCAGACAATCTTGAAAAAAAATTGTCAGGCGATGATAATTTAATCATTAAAGCTTCTGATTTATTTTTCGATAAAATTAATTTAAAAAATAAATACATCAATGCCGCTGTCGAAAAAAATATTCCAATGCAGGCCGGTTTGGGCGGCGGCTCAAGCGATGCCGCAGGAATGCTTAATATTTTAAATAGAATATATAATAACCCTCTGAATTATGACGAATTAAACAGTATCGCTATAAAATTGGGTTCCGATGTAAGCTTTTTTTTAAAAGAGAAAGATGCACTTGCTGCGGGAAACGGTGAAATAATAATACCTATAGCAGAAAAATTGCTTAAAAAATATTATATAGCCGTGATTGTGCCAAAATTTGGAATATCGACTAAAGAAGCATATAATGCCTTTGATGATTTGGTATTGACAAAAAAAATAAATTACTATAATATATTGAATTTGAACTTTAGTTCCAAACTTGACATAATAAAAAAAATAAATAATGCAAACGATTCCGACAGCAGCAATGTGAAAAATTATTGCGGAGCAGGCAAGTTAAACGATTTAAGCAAGTTAAGCGAATTAGGTATAGGTTCGGAATTTGAAAATGATTTCGAAAATGTAGTCTTAGATATGTATCCCGTACTGAAAGATATTAAAAATTATACAATTCAACAGGGGACGAATAAAAACGTAAAGGCGGAAGTCGGTATGCTTTCCGGCAGCGGGTCGGCGATGTTCGCGGTATTTAAAACTAAAGAAAATGCGTCTGCATATATAGCCGATATTAAAAATAAAACATTCAGCAGTCAAATAAAGTTTATATTTTTAGGAGAAACTGATTTTAAAGAAAAACTAAATCAATTGAAAAGTTAATTTGAATAAAAAGCCTGAGATTAACGGCTAAATTTGGAGGTTCTTGTATGCAGATTACCGAAGTTAATGTTTTTCCTGTTAATGAAGAGAAATTAAAAGCTTATGTAGCTATTACATTTGACAATTGCTTTGTAGTCAGAGACCTAAAAATTATAAACGGAAAAGACGGACTTTTTGTTGCGATGCCGAGTAAAAAAAGAAAAGACGGGATATTTAAAGATATAGCGCATCCATTAAATAATGATACGAGAAATTTAATAGAATCTGCCGTGTTAAAGGCATATAATGAAAAGATATCAGGCAGCGGCAGTAATAATAATGACAACGATGATGATGACGATTATTAAGTATGAACTATTATCATTTATATAAATTGCCGTACCTTAAAAAATAAATATAATCGGCATATTAAATACAATTAATATATTAAAATTTATTATATTAATCGTATCTGCCGATTTTGTTTCGTATTTTTGTTTATAGTTTTAACATTATAATAGTGTATTTTATGTTTTATTGGGGCGTCGACAAGCGGCAAGTCACAGGATTTTGATTCCTGCATTCGGAGGTTCGAATCCTCCCGCCCCAGCCAGTTTTTGTACATAATGCCATTATGTAAAGATTTTTTTATTTTACGGTAATTATCGAGATTAGAAGCTTGTAAGTTTGCCGTTAACAATTTTCTATATTATAGCTGTTTCACTTAATTAAATAAGGGGAATAATCGCATGCTGGACAGATTAAAATTATTTACGGGTAATTCTAATTATGAATTAGCTAAAAAAATGGCGGATTATCTCTGCATTCCTCTTGGGGATGCCGAAGTGTACAGCTTTAGCGACGGAGAAACTTTTACAAATATCAATGAAAATGTTAGGGGCAATGATATATTTATAGTTCAATCGACATCTACGCCGGTGGATAAAAATTTAATGGAACTCTTAATAATGGTAGATGCCATGAAAAGGGCGTCGGCAAAAAGAATAACAGCCGTTATTCCGTATTACGGATATGCAAGGCAGGATAGAAAAACTGCTTCAAGAGTGCCCATAACAAGCAAATTAGTTGCCGATTTAATTACTACCGCAGGGGTAAACCGCGTTCTGGCAATGGATTTGCATGCAGGACAGATACAGGGATTTTTTAATATTCCGGTAGACCATCTTTATGCCGTGCCGATTATGGTCAAATACGTAAAAGAAAAAAAATATAATATATCTGATATTGTTGTTGTTGCGCCTGATGCGGGAGCGGTAGAAAGAGCAAGAGCATTTGCAAAACATTTGGGCGTAACCCTGGCAATAATCGACAAACGGAGAATCAAGGCGAATGTCGCCGAAATAATGAATGTTATCGGCGACGTGAAAGATAAAGTAGCTCTTATGCTGGATGATATGATAGACACTGCGGGAACTATCACGCAGGGAGCCGTAGCGCTGAAGGAAAACGGCGCAAAAGAAATTATAGCGATGGCAACCCACGGCGTATTATCGGGAAGCGCCATTGATAAAATAAACGATTCGCCTATTAAAGAGCTGGTAATTACGGATACCATTGACCAGAAAGATAAATTAAAAAGTTCGGAAAAAATTAAGATATTGAGCGTAGCAACCCTTCTGGGCGAAGCGGTAAAAAGAATATACGACGAAGATTCGGTCAGCTCTCTTTTTCTTTAATAAATTTTTGAGAATATTTTAAGAGAATAGTTAATTATATATATTATATATTACTTAAAAATCTGGTATAATATATTTCTCTAAATTAATAAAAAAACAAGATAGCGGAAAAATATAACTATAACTATAACTATATAACTGCAGCGTAATCACTATATAAATAACTAATAAATAAGTAAAAAGGAGATATAAGTGGAAATAATTAATTTAAACATCGATACAAGACAAAAGAAAGATAATGTGAAAGATTTAAGGAAAAACGGATTTATCCCCGGCATTATATACAGCAAACATTCCAGCCCGGTGTCAATTTCGTTAAATTCTAAAGAATTTTATAAAACATTTGCCAAGACGTCTATTTCATCATTCATCAGCGTTAACAGCGATAAACCGGAAATAAACGGAAAAACCGCAGTAATTAAAGAAATTCAAAAAGACCCGGTTAAAGATAATGTGATACATATTGATTTTCATGAAGTTTCAATGAATGAAAAAATAGAAATAGAAGCTGCATTGAACTTTGTCGGAAAAGCCGAGGGAATTAAAATGGGCGGAATATTAGAACCTTTAATGCGGCATATTGCCATATCCGGATTCCCCAAAGATATAGTATATACCATAAATGTTGACGTATCAGGGCTGCAAGTAGGCGATATACTTCATGCGGGCGACTTAAAAATAGGAGACGGACTTGAATTGATAACCGACCCTGAGACCGCTGTCGTCATGGTCGCCGAGCCGACTGTGGAAGAAGAAACACAAAAAACTGAGGAAGAACAACCTAAAGCCTCAGAGCAGGCTGCTGCCGCAAAATCCCAGCCGCAATCAAAAAACGAATAGAGCAAACAGATTGACAGTATAAATTCCTGATTGTACGGTATTTTGGCGATGCAGAGCCGTTTTTAGTATCTCTCGGGACTAAAAAAGTGTAATAATCTCAATGAGTTGTAATTTTAAGCCTATAAGCCTATGACATCGGATATATTTATATTTGGACTTGGAAATCCGGGAATTGAGTATAAATATACACGCCATAATTTTGGTTTTATAGCGGTTGACTATTTTGCCGATTCAAATTCTTTTCCGGATTTTTCACATAAAAAGAATTATGCTGTTTCAAGCAGGGCATTTACAGATTCGGCAGCGGATAAAAAAAATGTTTATCTGATAAAGCCCTTAACATTTATGAATCTGAGCGGGACAGCCGTAAAAGAAGTATTAAAAAAACATAATATTTTTTGCTTTAAAAACGGAACAAAAGAAGATAGTAATAAGCCGACGGACAATAATGATGTCCCTTTAATAATAGTAATTCATGACGACCTCGATTTAAATTACGGCAGAATTAAGATAAAATTCGGCGGAAGCGGAGGCTCTCATAACGGTATTATTTCAATAATCAGTTCGCTGCAAAGCAGGGAATTCTTAAGATTAAAATTAGGCATTAATTCTGAAATGAGAAATAAATTTAAAACCGGTGCCGATTATGTACTCGGCCGATTTTCAAAAGATGAAATTAAACAAATGCCGGATGTTCTTAATATGTTAAGCGATATTTTAATGTCATTGATTGGCGACGGATTGACGAAGACGGCAAATAAGTTTAATTCTATTTTAAAAAATTGACGTTTCTTGAATAGTGCAATATTAATATTAAGTTCAATTCTATTTTAAAAAATTGATGCTCTCAGAATAATATAACATAAAGATAATAAAAATATTAAGAAACATTATATATAAAAATAAATAAAATATGGGATTGAAATGCGGTATCGTCGGTTTGCCGAATGTCGGTAAATCAACCATTTTTAATGCAATAACTTCAGGAAATGCAGAATCAAGCAATTACCCGTTCTGTACAATTGACCCCAATATAGGCATTAAGCCGCTGAACGATGAAAGGCTTTTTAAGTTAGCCGATATAGTCGTCGAACCGGATAAAATAACCCCTACTTATGTTGAATTTGTTGATATTGCGGGACTTGTTAAAGGAGCGTCTTCAGGAGAAGGTCTGGGCAACAGGTTTCTTTCGCACGTAAGAACAGTGGATTTGATTATTCAGGTAATAAGAGTATTCAAAGAAGAAACCGTAGTGCACGTTGAAGGAGGCGTTGACCCTGTCAGGGATTTAGAAATAATAAATACGGAACTTGCTCTGAGCGACCTTGAGATAATCGGCAAGCACCTTCAAAAACTTGAAAAAATTGCCAGAAGCGGTGATAAAACTGCCAAGCTGAATCTGGATTTTTTGCAAAGTGTCAGCAAAACCTTATCAGATAACGGAAATTTGAATAGCGAAGATTTTTCCGAAGAAGAAAAAAATCTATTGAAATCTCTTGGAATAATATCCATAAAACCTTTTTTATATATATTAAACGTTGACGAAGAATTTATCCATCCTGAAAGTTCAAACAAAGAAATTGACGATATATCGAAGATAGCATCTTCAAGAAATATACCGGTTATAAAGTTATGCGCAAGATTAGAAGAAGAACTTTCCAAGCTTGATGACGCCGATAAAAAAGCTTTTCTGTCCGACTTCGGACTTGACAGCTCAGCTTTAGACATTGTTGCTAAAGAGAGTTTTAAATTATTAGGGTTAATTACATTTTTTACACAGGGAAAACAGGAAGTAAGGGCATGGGAAATTAAAAACGGCTTTAAAGCGCCGCAGGCTGCAGGAACAATACATTCAGACTTTGAAAAAGGTTTTATCAGAGCGGAAGTTATTTCATACGATGATTTTATCAAAGCAGGTTCCGAAGCAAATGCAGCAAAAATGGGCGTTCTAAGGTTAGAGGGCAAAGATTATGTCGTCAAAGACGGCGATATTATGCACTTCAGATTTAACGTCTGATTAATTAGAAGTGAAGAAATAACTGCAAGTTTTATAAATCACATAGCAAAGTCTTCTTCTCTCGCCGATACCGGAAACGAAGTACAGCGAAGTTCATTCACTGCCTTCAGGTATGAGGAGTATGTCAAACAAATATATTCACGATGCTTGGCTTGGGCGAAAGTATTTCACTTAATAATTTTCAAGTAATGCAGTATGGTATTTGCAATACCCTTTCTGACCATCATTATTGCATACGCGGCAAGAAGCAGCGCCGCAATTTTGCCTGCTGCGTTCGACCCCTTTTTCCCAAGTATCTTTATCAGTACGCGCGTGTTTTTTAAAACAAAATAAACTATCAGAATATTAATAAAGAAAGCGATTGTTACAATAATATATCCGTAAACCCCTACCAATATCAAAAGAGTTGTTAAAACTCCCGGTCCGACTATTAACGGAACCCCGATAGGCACTACGCCTAAATCTGCGTTATTTAAAGATTTTTTCAGCCCCTCCTTTTCGGATATAAGATTTTTTATAGATATTATGAAAAGTAAAATTCCTCCGGCTATCTCAAAGTCGTAAATTGAAATACCCATAATTAAGAAAACAAGTTTTCCTAAAAATAAAAAACCTAAACCTACCGTAAAAGCGGTGATAAGAGAATTTTTGCGTATATGTTTTTCTTCGATATCGTCAGAATCCTTGACAAAATCTATATATATAGGCAGGATTCCAAATATATCAATTGCTACAAGAATAGGTATTGAAGCAAGAAATATGTGATAGATAGACGTTATTAGAATAGTTTTCATAATACCGGCAAAACTTAAATAAATAAATTTTATAATAATGTTTTATTATTTTACATTTGTATCAAAAAATTATATAATATAATAAATTGAAGTTATAAACAACTAATTACATAATAATAATTATATAACATAATCAGAGGTTGAAATGGAAGACGCGAAAAATATAAATAAAGCCATTAAAATTAAAGAAGGCGTCTATTACGTGGGCGCTTTTGATCCCGAACTGAAGGTTTTTGACATAGTTGTTCCCACAAAGCACGGGACGACTTATAATTCTTATTTTATTCAAGGTAAAGAAAAATCCGCTCTTATAGATACGGTTAAATTAAATACTAAAGACCAGCTGCTAGACAAATTAAACGGTATTACCGATATTTCAAAAATAGACTACATTGTGATAAATCACACCGAACCTGACCACTCCGGCGCTCTCCACAGTATTAAAGAAATAGCTAAAGATGCTACTTTAGTATATTCTAAAAACGCGCATCATTTTGTTCAGCATATTATAAAAACCGACTATAAAAATATAACCG